>JAJTDF010000046.1 GCA_021294835.1 Planctomycetaceae bacterium | reverse complement strand
GGGCGGCTGCCGGAGCAGGTGCCGGGGTTGCCGCTGCGGCCGGTTGGGGGGCCGCGGCCGGGGCTGCAGCGGTGACGGCGCCTGGGGCCGCCGGCGTGGTGGGGGCGGCGGGGGAGGTTGGCGGGGGTGTGGCGGCCGGAGGGGTGCTGGCGCCGGTGCCAGCGGCCACTGGCGGGGAGCCGACGCGCTGGGCCTCAGGCTGGGCCTCGGTGCCGGCGGAACCGGTACGGGCGACGCGCGTTGCGGTGACCTCACTGCTGCCGTCGGGACGGAGACCGATGGGCAGTCCGGTGGTCTCGTTGGGGGGCGGAGGGACGAAGGGAAGGTACTCGTACCAGAACTTGTCGCGTTCGAAGACCGGGTACTGGTAGATCCCGCGCTTGGCAAAGGGCTGGCGGTTGTCCTTCAGCCAGTCCAGCCAGGTGCGCTGGTTTTCGCCGAAGTCCTCACCGGTGAGGATGCGCAGCGAGGCCCGGGCCTGGGTGGTCACGGCCAACGAGTCGTCGTCCAGCGCGTCGATCAGCGCCTGAAGCACGCGATTCTCAGCATACTGCCCGAGTGCCACGCAGGCCTCGGCCCGCACGTCCTGCTCAGCCTCAGCGGCGTCGCTGGAGGCCTTGATCAGCGACTCGACCGCCTTGGGGTTGTGCAGCCGCTGCAATGCGCGGGCGGCCTCCAGACGGACGACACGGTCCGATTCCTGCATCAGCGGGAGGATGAGGTCCGCATGGGCAGGATCACCGTGCATGCTCAGGGCGCGGGCGGCGACGGCGCGCACGCCCGGGTCGCTGTCAGCTTCGGTGGCGGGCGGGGCACCGAGCTTCATGGTGTACATGCGGACGTAGACATCCTCACCACCGAAGGGGGCGTTGGCCAGCAGATTGGTGCCGCGGAGCCGCTTGTCGGGGTCAAAGGGGTCCTGCGACCAGCGAGCAGCGTCGGCCGGTCCGGGCGGGGAGAAGACGGCCAGTACGGAGTTGCTGTCTGCGGCCCGCTGAGCCGCGGGGGAGTTGCAGCCGCCCAGGCTGAGTGATGCCGCGCCGGCGCTTGCTGCCAGCAGGCATGCCGTCATCCGCTTCACACCGCTGTCACGCCTCGGGCTGGTCATGTTTGAGGGTACACTGCTTTCCCGTGCGAAGTTTCTTTCCTGCCATAGCCCGCCTGTCGGCATCCGGTCGCCTTCCGGTCTACCTGGCGGCTGTGGCGGTGTGGCTCATGGCGGGAACCGGCTGCACCCAGCGTCCCCGTGAGGTCGAGCAGGCCGGCCAGAGCCTTCAGACGCCGTCTTCGCTGCCGAACAGCCAACTGCTGGCCGAGGGGGACCTGCTGGCGACCTACGCGGATCCGGCGGATTCTTCCCGCAAGCTGGTGGTCTCTCGCCCCCGGGCGGCCGAGGCCGGCTCGGTGGAGGGGTGGCGTGTGGAACGCCGGGTGGAGCGTGCGGGCAAGCCGGTGCGGGAGCAGGGGGCGGTGCAGAGCTTCAGGCGGCTGGCGGACGGCACGGTGGCGCTGGTGTCGACCGACGAGTTCGCTGATGGGGTTCGGACGGAGTTTGATCCGCCCATGCCCGCATTGCCTGCGGAGATCGCCTCCGGCGAGGATCGTGCGACCACGGCGGCATTCGGCATGGTGGTGCGGCCGCTGGCCAATCTGTCCCGGGTGCAGACCAGCGGCGAGGCGACGATCCGCATCTGGCTGGCGGATCGGCAGGTGCGAACGCTGCCGGGGGGCCAGCGTGTGGATGCGATTCTGATCCGCAGCGTGCTGAGCGCCAAGCTGGGCTCGGCGCAGGTGACCAGCACGACGGACATGTGGTACGGGGTGGTTTCGTCGGCTCCCGGCGGTTCGCGGGTGCTGATCGAAGAGCACCGGACTGAGAAGGTGACGGTGTTCGGGCTGCCGTTTCGGTCGGCGGAACAGCGGTGGCTGCTGGCGGAATTGGGTGGCGGCAAGCTTGTTGAGGCTGTGTCGCCGGGGCCGGCTCGATGACATTCGGACAAACGATCAGGCTCCCATGGCCAGGCGAAGGCGGACGACCAGTTCGGCGCGTTGGGTGTCGCTGAGTTGCCCGCGCTGGCGGTCCGCCGGCCATGACATCGGGATGCCGGTCGGATCCGGATCGTCGCCATGGCGAGGGACGAGGTGGATGTGGACATGGGGTTCGACGTTGCCCAGGCAGGCGTAGTTGATCCGCACGGGTCCGTCGCTCGCACCCCGGCCGTTCAGGACCGTGCGCTGGGCGGCGGCGAGCCGGGCGGCGTCGCGCCACACGCCCAGTTGCCGTTCCAGCGGGAGTTCGGCGAGGTGTTCGACGTGGGCCTTGAGCACCAGCACGCACCAGCCGGGGCAGCCCTGGGTCTCGGCCAGCACGGCGTAGCTCTCGCCCATGTCGGCGATCAAGCCTGGGTGGTCGTGCCGGGCGCAGGCGGCGGCGGTTGTGCAGAGCGGGCAGTTCTCGGGGCGACGCTTCACCGCTCGTCTCCCTCGTCGTCGCTGTCGTCAACGCCGCCGGAGTCCGGGTCCCAGTCGGCTCCCTCCGGAGCGTCCTCGTCGCCGAAGCGGCCGAAGTCCTCCGGGTTGTTCACCCAATTGTCGCGGCCCAGGACCAGCACATCGGCGATCTGGACAGCCTCAACGAAGCTGCGACGGGCCATCTCCACATCGGCGCACAGGGGGAGCACCTTGCGCTGGGCGAGATGCTCGGAGGTGGCCACGGCATCGCCGCAGATCAGGGTGGTGTTGTCGCCTGTGGCCAGCAGCAGGCCGGCGAGGCCGGGTGTGACGCCGGGGAGCGGGAAGAGGTCCACGTCCTGCTCGAGGGCGTCGCCGGCGACGGTGCAGCGTTCCATGACGGCCACTTCGCGTTTAAGCGACTCGATCAGGGGCGTCTCACCCCGCTGGACGGCCTCACGCAGCATGCCGATCAGCCGCACGCCGGTACCTTCGCGTTCGGCCTCGGCGATGAGCCAAGGGCAGTGGTCGAACGCACCGACGCCGCGGTGGGTATCGGGGTGGAAACTGGTGAGAAAGACATGGGTGATGTCGGCGGGCCGGAGGTTGGCACGCTCGGCCAGCCGGGCGACGACGGCCTTCTCGGGCAGGCCTGGGTCAACAAGGATGCGGGCCTTGCCCGCGGTGATCAGCGTGGTGGTGGCGTGCCCGGTGCGCACGGCTTCCTTCTCGCCCCAGAGCGGGTGCGCTGACAGCGCGCCGATGCTCACGATCCGCACGTCGATGCTCATGTGGAATGGTCGCCCGGCTGGGCCGGTTACGCGAGGGCCGCGGCACCGCCGATGATTTCAGAGAGTTCGGTGGTGATCTGCGCCTGACGGGCACGGTTGTAGTCGCGGGTGAAGAGCTTGCGCATCTTGCCGGCGTTCTCGGTGGCGGCCTTCATGGCGACCTGACGGGCCATGTGTTCGCTGACGACGGCGTCGAGGAAGCACTGGAACAGCGTGGCCTTGACGGTGGCCGGCAGGAGGTCGCCCAGCAGTTCCGGGGCGGCGGGGCTGAACTCGTACTGCACCACGGCCTTCTTCTCGCCGGCCGCCGGGCCGCCGGCCTTGGCCGGGGGCTTCAGGGGCAGCAGCCGCATCGCCTCGGGCGTCTGGCGGCCCGCGGAGAGGTACTTCATGTAGACAACGGTGACCCCCGAGATTTCGCCCTTGATGAAGCGGTCCATGTAGTTCTGCGCGAGGGCCTCGACCTTCTCGAAGGTGGGCTTGTCGCCGAACTGGGTGTGCTGCACCTCGACGGACACGTTGTTGTAGCGGAAGAAGCCGGCGCCCTTCTTGCCGACCAGTTCGACTTTGCCCGCCGGCGGGCGGAACTTGACGTCGCCCTTGAAGTGGTTCATGGCCAGACGGAGGATGCTGGAGTTGTAAGGGCCGCACAGGCCGCGGTCGCTGGTGAGCACCAGAGTGAGCTCAGGCTTGCCCTTGCCGTCAGCAGGACCGGTGATCAGGGGGTGGGAGACGTCGCCGGCGGTGCCGGCGAGTTCAGTGACCAGTTCGAAGATCCCGGCGGTGTACGGCTTGTTGGCCGTCGCCTGCTGGTTGGCGCGGGCGAATTTGCTGGTGGCGATCATCTGCATCGTCTTGGTGATGCGGCGGATGTTGCCAACGGCCTTGATGCGCTTCTTGATCTCGCGGGTCTTGCCCATAGGGCGGCAAGGATAGACAACCCGAGGGCCGGTCTCCCTGAATCTGGCCGCCGTTTGGTGTTCGTTGTCGCGACCCGCCCTCCCACCCCCCTGCCCCGGGTGCGGCGGCCTGACGGGCGGAGCGGGTGGGTGGTCGGTGACGTTTCACCAGCGGCCGACGCGGGGAGTTGTGATTGGTATGTGTTTGGGTGGCTGAAAACTGGTGACATGATCGGCACTGCACGCATCTGCACCCGCAGGTGTTTCCGAACCGAAGGGGTGTGGGTTTGCGTGGGGCAGGAGTGATCGCCCCCCGGGGGCCGATGAAGGGGCCGACGGACGGGCCTATTGAGAGGCCAATGGAGGTGCTGGGCGGGCAGGACTTGGCGGCTCAACCGGTGTGCGGATGTTCCATACACCCCGGGCTGCGTGGAGAACGGCTGGCGGGTGGAGGTGAAGCGGGGTTCCGGCCGAACACTCGGCGTGTGTGGAGCGAATCAGCATTCTTGAGTTCAATCGAACGTGCTTTGCAAGGATCGAACCATGAAGTCCCAACCTGCGGGTCTCTGTCTTCGGACGCCGTTGCTGGTCACGCTGGGGTTCGCGGCGCTCTCAGCCGCGTTCGCCTTTGCGGCTCCGGCAGCGGATCCGCTCTTCGTCCGCATCAACGAGCGCATAGAGGCCGATCTGAAGGCGTCGGCGCGGCCATCGGCCACTCCTGCGACATCACCCTCCACGTCAAACCCCGGCGCCTCCCCGGCGGCGCCAGCAAAGGACACGTCCGTCATGACCGTCGGTTCCAAGGTTCCTGCTGTCTCCCGGTCGGCTTTCCCGCTCACGCCATTGACCAAGGCGGAGATCGAAAAACTGGCCGAGAAACTCACGCCTGAGGAGGCGAAGGTGATCCTCCGCAAGGGCACCGAGCCGGCGTTCTGCGGCAACCTGCTGGACAACAAGAAGGAAGGCACTTATTGCTGCCGCCTGTGCGGTCTGCCGCTGTTCGCCAGCAACCGCAAGTTCAACTCGGGGACGGGGTGGCCGTCGTTCTACGCTCCGGTCGACGCCGATCACATCAAGTATCTTCGTGACGCGTCGCACGGGATGGAACGCATCGAGATTCTCTGCCGTCGATGCGATGCGCACCTTGGGCACGTGTTCGAGGATGGGCCAAGGCCGACGGGGCTCCGCTACTGTCTGAACTCGGCTTCAATGGAGTTCGTGGAGACAGGCGGCAAGCTGCCGTTGCCGCCCATCGCAACGCAAACAGCGTACTTCGCGGGCGGGTGCTTCTGGGGTGTTGAGGACCGTTTTCAGCACCAGATTCCCGGTGTCATCAACGTGGTGTCCGGCTACATGGGCGGGGAGACCAAGAACCCCACGTACAAGCAGGTGTGTGCCGGCACGACGGGGCACGCGGAGACCATCGCGATCACCTTCGATCCGACCAAGGTCACGTATCAGGCGTTGCTGGAGGCGTTCTTCAAGTTCCACGACCCCACGCAGGTGAACCGCCAAGGGCCGGACATCGGCACGCAGTACCGCTCGGCAATCTTCGCATCTGATGCGGCACAGCTGGAGGCCGCCAAGGCGTTCATCGCGGCTCAGGCCTCCAACCCGCGGTTCAAGGGGCGGCCGATCGCGACTGAAGTGGTTTCAGTGGAGAAAGCGGGGCCGTTCTACCCGGCAGAGGACTATCACCAGGATTACCACGAGATTCACGGCGGTTCGTGCGCGTTGCCCGAGCCGTAATCGGCGGCAACTTCGTTCGACTGGCAACCGACCACCAAAGCACAAGCCCCGAGGCCAGCGGCCCCGGGGCTTGTTGCTTTTCAGATGATGGAGATCGGCGATCAGGCCCGGCTGACCCGGCGGCGGCGGAGTGCGCCGAAACCGGCGAGCATGGCCAAGGTGCCGAAGCCGGCCATCGCAGCCGGGGGCAGGGGGATGACGGCGATGGCGGTGCCGCTGAGGGTGACCATGTCGAAGCGCCAGGTGCCAGTGGTGCCGTAAGCGGTGCCGGGGCTATTGGATGACACGTAGCCGCTCGTGCCGGGAGCAAACACCGCAACAACTCGGACGGCGAAGTTGGCGTTGTTGTTGGCTGCAGCGATGGACGACAGATCGACCGTCCGGCCGTTGAACCAGGTGTCGCCCGCGTTCGCCTCAAACGTGGCGAAGTTCTGGAAGTTCGTGCCGTCGATCGAATACTGGAACTGGACGTTCCGGGCGGAGGCGTTGCTGTGACGCTGATCCCACGAGAACGTCAGGTTCTCGAAGCCGAGCGTCGAGATATTGAACTGCACGCCCCGAGTGCCGCTGTTGGTCCCCTGCGCCGCGAAAGTGGCGATGTTCCAGCCCGAGTCGTCGCTTGTCACTGGGTCGCTGGATCCGGCTGCGCTGGCGAAGGTCGCCGTCGTCCCGCCCACCAGGCTCGCGGCGCCCGAGCCGATGCTCGGCGTGAGGGTGCCAGTTGCCGTGTTGTTGTCTGGCGTGGTGCTGTTGAAATTCCACTGCGTGATGGTCTGGCCCATGGCTGCGCCGGCCAGCATCAGAATCCCCGCGCCCGCGATCATCGCCGTCTGCATCTGAACTCTCCTCTTGTTTCCCTGTGTGGTTGGGCGTCGGCAAAGACGCCCGCCGGTTCTCCATTCCGTGCCGAGGCATGCCAGGGGCAGTGCTGTCGGTCCGAGCGCGGAAAACCGGGCCGAAACATAGCCGTATTCGGCGGGCGAGGGCCGGTGCGGAGGTGCGGGTGAACGCGATCTTGATGAACTCTGCCCGTTATCAGCCGTCGATGCGGCGGCCGGATTGCCCAGTTTGACAAACGCGATACAGCGCGGCGTGCATGGCGGGATTGCCGGCGATGGCGTCGCGCATGGCGCCGGTGCGCTCGCCGTCCCAGCCGGTCATCTCGCCGCCGGCCTCGCGGATGATGGGGATGAGCGCCGCCACATCCCAGCGGTGCATGACGGCGTCGATCATCGCGTCGGCCCGGCCGGTGGCCACCAGCACGTAGCCGTAGCAGTCGCTCCAGCCGCGGGTCTCGCCGAAGGTGCGGGCGAGCTGATCGAACACGCTCATGGCGTTGCGGGGCTTAAAGGTGGTCGGGGTGGTGTAGCAGCAGGTGGCCTGAGCGGGGTCAACCACGCCGGACACGCTGGTGCGGGCGGGCGGCGTGCCTTCACGCTGGAGCCAGGCGCCGCCTCCGGCGAGGGCGAAGACTCGTTCGCCGAGGGCGGGCAGATCGCACACCCCGCCGACTGGCTCGCCATGCAGTTCAATGCCGATGAGGGTCCCGAACAGGGGCACGCCGTGCATGAAGGCGCGGGTGCCGTCGATGGGGTCCAGCACCCAGCGAAAGCCGCTGCGGCCGGCGGTTTCGCCGAACTCTTCGCCCAGCACGCCGTCATCGGGGAACTCGGCGGCGATGAGCCTGCGGAGCAGTTCTTCGGCGCCGCGGTCGGCGATGGTCACCGGCGAGCCGTCGCCTTTGCTTTCAGCACGTATGCCGGCGGGTGAGAAGTGGGAGAGGATCAGCCTGCGGGACTGCTCGCAGAAACGCAGGGCGGATTCGATCCGCGTCTGGCGATCCTGCCCGGTCGACGGATTGGTGCTGTGCCGGTGTTCCACAAGAGGACTGTACCGGCGACGCGGGTCAGCCGTCGATCTCGCGGACGGTGGGGCACGACTGGCCCTCGGCCGTGCTGGCGGCGTCATCCTGCCAGACCCGCTTGACCCGATCGCCCTGAAGATGGACGAAGGTGGTGGCGGCCACTTCCTCGCGACTGCTGCCGCCGAAAACCACCAGAACGTAGCCGCTGCTCATTTTCACCCGGCGGTAGTCCCACCGCCAGAGTTCCTCGCCGCCAGACAGGGTGCGTTTGCTGGTCGGCTCGCCGAGCGTGGCCAGCACGTACTCGCGTGTGCTGGTGCCGGGTTCGATGGTGGCGAGGGTCTCGCGTCCGACGAAGGTGCCGGTGATGGAGGTCGAGGACGAGCCGCCGACAATGCACCCGCCCAAGGGGAGGGCGAGGGACATCACGGCGAGGGCCAGGGGGCAGAGTCTGGCTGCGGCGGCAAGCTGGCGTGCGGCGCCGGCAGGTGCGATGGGGTGGCGGGTATTCATGGGGGACTCGTTGGCAAAGGCGAACTGGGGATTTCGCGCAGCGGCTTTGCGGCGCAATGTCTGGAGCCGTGGGACGCAGTCGGGCCGGCGTGCAGACTTCGAGCTTTGGACCGCCGTTGGATTCAGTTGCCGGCGGCCCGTCCGGCGGCCTCCAGCAATTCATCCAGCCGCCTGGCGCGGTAGCGCTCGTCGAGCATCAGACGTTCCACCCGGCTGGCCAGTTGTTCGGCAGTCTGGTCGTCGGCTGAGGGGGCGGGGGCCGCGGGATGTGCCGGCGCGGCGGCAGTCGGCTGGCCGGCCACTTCTGGTTGACTGCCCGGATTGGGCATCCCGGAGGGCAGGCGGGTTTCGATGCGGCTCTCCAGCACGCTGCCGGGGTGAGCGCTGCGGCCGGCGAGCATGCCGGGGACGCTGCCGAGGAAGTACCGCGTGTTGGTGGGCACGATGGGGATGGCCCCACCGGGGACGCGGGCGTATTGCCCACGCGGAAATGCCGCCATCAGCCCGCCCCGGACGCGGACGAACCACCCCGCATAGGGCGAATCCGCATCCTCAGGGATCTGGAAAAGGTCGGCGAAGTCATTGGGCCGGCGCAGGTTGCCCTCGGGAACGGGAGGCGACACGGCCAGCGGCCCGACATCGGCGATGGTGGGTGCCACGCGGCGGAGGTCCCGCAAGGTGACGGCCGGCGCCGCAGCGGGGGTGGGGGGGACATCGGGCTGTGGTGCAGCCGGACGAGCACCGGCGGGAGCCGGATCCGGCCGGGGTTCCTCGCCGGTGTGCCCGAACACGCCCAGCGGGCTGACGGCCAACGCCAAGGTTGGGGCCAGCAACCAAGCCCGGCGGGCGAGTTGGTGCGCAGCGGCGGTCATCTCAAGTACACCGTGAGGACGAGGCGGAGTTCGGCCGAGGGCACGTCGGGCAGTTCGTCCAGGGCCCGTCCTGAGGCCCGCCATGCGTACATAGCGGTCTTGAGCGGTTCGTCGATGTCGATGGGGTACCCGGAACTGCGGAGGATGTTCACACGCTTGACCACGCCGCTGCGGCGGAAGACCAGTTCAACCCGCGGCGAACTGGGGGCGGTGAGCGAGCGGGCCACCAGGCTGAACTCCGGCCGGGTGGTGCGGACTTCAAGGCCCTGGCCAGCGATGACCCGACCGAGTCGGAACTCGCCGGTGCGGATGGAGAACGCATCCGAGTCACGGTCGGAGCGGACGCCGGGTCGTCCTGAACCGCCGCCGGCTTCGGAATCGACCTCGCTGTCGCCCTCGCCAGCAATGCCGGCCGGGCCGCTCTGGCTGTCGGGGCGGGCCGGCTGCTGAGGCGAAGCGGGAGTGGGTGTGCTGGGCGATGGCGTGGGCGCGGTGCTCGAGGAGACCTCCGAGAGCATCTGGCCCATCGGGCTCAGCAGGAGCGGACCGACGCGAAGGGCCAACTCTGCGGGCGTGCGCGTTGTGGCGGTGGGCTGGCCGGCCTGCGGCTCCAGCGCCGCTTGTGCGGCAGGAGCCGGTTCAGGTTCACCGGCGGGTGGGGGCGGAGGGGCCGGTTGGCTGGGAAGCTCGGGGGCCTGGGCCGTCTGGCCCGGCGGGGGCGCGGTGGTGGTGGCCTCTTGCGGCGGTCGGGGCTCGGGGGCGTCAGGCAGGCCGGGCAACGGTCCGGGGCCGAGCAACCCGGGCGTGGCCGGGCGTGCGGCATCGCTGATCGAGCGTGTTGGTTCAGCCTGCGACGGAGAGGTTGGCGGCGGTGTGGGTTGGGTGGCCGGGCTCTCGGGCTGGCCATCGGTCGGGCGTGCGGCCTCGGTGCCAGGCCGGGCTGCGGGGCCAAGCGGCACGGGGGGCCGGTCGGTCATGGGTGTGGGCGGGGTCTGGGTCGGTGGACCTGGGGGTTGAGGGCGGGAGTCAGCGGGGTTGGGTGTCGCGACGGCGGGGCTGGCGGAGGGCGGCACCGCGCCGACGGCGTCGGGTTGCGGCGGGCCGTCGCCCACACCCTGCGGCACGCCCACCCGGTCGGTGGCGGTGGGCGAGGGGCTGGCCCGGCTGGGATCGGTGAACGGCCCGGCCGATGGCTGGGCAGGCGTGGCTGCGGCGGCCGCCTGCGCAGCCACGGCGGATTCCCCGTTCGGCGGCTGGGCTTGCACAGGTGTGCTGGGCGAGGAGGGCGGCGTGGGCGTGGCCCCGCCGCCGGCCCGCTGGGTGACGGCGGCTGCGCCCGGGCCTTTGGCCCCGGCGGAGCGGGAGAGGCCGGGTTGATCGAACTCGGCGGGGATGGCCTGGTGCGGGCCGGGCTGGTCGGAGCCGGCGAAGGACTGGGCCGAGGGGGAGCCGTCGCTGGTGCCGAGCACGACGGCGGGCGTCTCCGGGGGCGGTGGGGCTGGGGGATCTGCGGGGGGCACCGGGGGTGGTGGCGCCGCGGCAGAGGGGGGCGGAGCCGGGGCAGGCGGGGTTGTTGATGGGGTGGGAGCGAGCGGGGCGGACGGGGTGGCCGATGGTGGACGCTCGGTTGCTGGCGGGGGCGTCGGCTGGGGCGTCAGTGCCAGGGGGCGCACGTCGATCATGGGCCCCAGGTCGCTGGCGGCCGGGCGTCCGGTGGCTTGGCCAGCGGGCGGGAGGTGCCAAAGCGCCACCGCCGCACCGGCGTGGATCACCACGCTGGTGGCCAAAGCCGGCCAAGTTGCCTGATTCCGCATCACGCTGGAGATTCTACGAACACCACGCGGGTGATGATCGCTCGGACCGGGGCCGCCGGGCCAAGGGCGGTTGCGTGTTTTCACGCATGGTGGTGGTCTTGGGGGCTCAAGAGCGGCCCTCCGGCGGGGCTCAGCGGGCGTGTGCCGGCGGGGTCTGGATGCCAGAAACGGGCGTGTGGGCCGCTGCGGGCTCGGGCAGGGGCGGGAAGCGGCCGGACTGGCCCGGCCCCTGCTCAGCGCTGGCCTGCGTGGGCAGCCCGGCGGTGCGCTGGTAGCGGCGGCCGCCCCAATTGATGCCGCGACCGGCCCGAAGGTCGCCTGCCGCCTGGATCATCAGCGCTCCGACGAGCACCGCCCCGGGCACGTGCAGGACGACGGTCCACAGCGGGGTGCGTCCCCAGCGATGGCCCAGCAGCAGACTGCTCAGGCAGGTGGCGATGGCAACGCCGCATGGGACGGCCACCCACCAGGGCCCGAGGGTGGCGCCGGCGATCAGCCCGGCGGTGGAGGCGGCCGGCAACAGCGAGGAGAAGACCATCAGGCGGACCGCCAGCGACTGCAGTTTGCCCGCCCGCCGCCCGGCCAACTCGGTGAAGATGCGTTTCCAGCCGCGGCGGAACTCGCCCCAACTGTGGTACATCTTGCAGCCGAGCATGCCGTCGGCCATGAAGAAGCCGGGGTTGAGGCCGGCCTCGGCGACTGTGCGGGAGAAGGCCAGATCCTCCAGCAGGTGAAAACGCATCATCGGGTGGCCGCCGACGCGCACGTACGCGTCGCGGGTGAACATCATGAATTGTCCGTTGGCCAGCGGCCGGCGACGTTCGGTGCGGTTGGCGCGATACGGGGGGTACATCGCCAGCATCTGAAAGCCGGCGACCGGCTGCACGGCCCGCTCGTACCAGTTGTGGCTGGTCAGCGTGCTGGCGAGGCTCAGCAGGCCGAGCCTGCGTCGCTCGAGCAAAGCCAGGCAGCCCCTCAGGCAGCCGCGCTCGAACCAGGTGTCGGCGTCGGCGAAGACCAGCACGTTGGCTCGCTGGGCCGCGGCGCTGCCGTGCAGTCCGGCGTAGATGGCGTGCACCTTTCCGGCCCAGTCCGCCGGGCAGTGGCTCACGATCACCACTTCGAAGCGTTCATCGTCGCCGACCACGCTGCGGAGCACCGACTCGGTGTTGTCGCTGCAGCGGTCCAGCGCGAAGACCACGCGGAGCTTGGGGTAATCCTCGGCCATCAGCGAGCGGGCAACCTGGGAGATGGTTCGGGCCTCGTTGTGGGCGGGGATGACCACCAGCAGTTCAGGCCACTGCTGCCGGCTGAGCGCCGCCTCGGCCATCTTCAGGCCGTCACGGGGAGTAGGCAGCGTCCACATGGCGCGGAGCAACTCGGCCGCGACGACGCCCCAATACACCAGCGTCGCTGCCGCCGCCGTCAAAGACAGGATGATCCAGATCAAATCGATGCGTGTGCCTCACCATGCAAGCCGGTGTTCCGGCTGAGCCTCGCTGGCTCGATGGTACACTCCCGCCATGCCCGAGCCGGCATCCGCAGGCCGATGCGTCCGTTCTTTCGCCGCTTCGGCGGGATCGCTGTCGCGAAGGGCGGTGCGCGAGATGGATCGTCTGGCGGTCGAGCGGTACGGCCTGCCCACGCTGGCGCTGATGGAGAACGCCGGGGCGGCGGTGGCTCGCGAGCTGCTGGCGATCCGGCGACCGCCCCGCGGGCTGCCGCCGATCACGCGGACGCTGGTGCTGGCGGGCAAGGGCAACAACGGCGGGGACGGGCTGGTGATCGCCCGGCACCTGCACAACGCGGGGCTGGCGGTGGTGATCGTTCACAGCCACCCGCTGGCGGCGTTCTCCGGCGATGCGGCGGTGATGGCCCGGGTGACGCGGGCGATGGGGCTGGCGCACGTGCGGGCGTCGGCGGCGGGAGCCCGGCGGGCGGTGGACCGCGCTCTGGGCATGCTGCCCGGGCGCGGTTCCGGAGGGCTGGTGGTGGTTGATGCGCTGCTGGGTGTCGGCGGCGACCGTCCGCTGGAGGCCGGGGGCGTGCTGGCGGGACTGATCGCCGCCGCCAACGACCTGAGGGCGGGAGCGTTGATCGCAGCGGTCGACTTGCCCAGCGGGCTGGATGCGGACACCGGCCTGCCGCTGGGTCCGGAGGCGGCCCCGGCGGTGCGGGCGGATGTGACCATCACTCTGGCGGCGCCGAAGGCCGGCTTCGCGCATACCGGGGCGAGGAGGTTTCTGGGGCGGGTACGGACGGTGGATATCGGCGTACCTCGTGCGCTGCTGGAGGCGGTGCTCGGTGGGCGGACAGGCAAAGGTCCCCGCCGTCGCGACGGCGGTTGAGCGCATACCTTCCCCTGACCTGGTACCGGAGCTCCAGCAATGGCGGTTCGGATGGAACTCTCACGCATCTTGATCCGTGAACTGAACGATTACCAGTTGATCGAACTGCGCGAGGTCGCGCCCATCGAAGACGGCGAGTCGGGTGAGGACAAGCCCAAGGCGTACTCGCAGGTCGAGGGCGGCCGCAGCTTTCCCATCGTCATCGGCCTGCCCGAGGCGCACGCGATCGAGCGGCGGCTGAAGGGCATCCAGATCAAGCGTCCGCAGACGCACGACCTGCTGGCCTCGGTGATCTCCGCCCTTGGCGGCAAGCTTGAGTCCATCTGCATCAACGACCTCTCGGAACACACTTTCTACGCCCTGCTGAATGTCCGCGACCGTGACGGCAAACTGCTGCAGATCGATTCCCGACCGTCCGACGCCATCGCGCTGGGCATCGCCGGCAACGTGCCGATTCTCGTTGAAGAGCACGTGCTGGACGCCGCCCAGAACGATCAGGGCCCATGAAGCTCATGAGCGACAGCACCGCCGAGCCCGCTTTGGACGTCTCGCCGCATCTGGCCCCGGTGGTCTATCTCACCGATGCGGTCGCCGCGGTGGGCGGGCGGCTGAAGGACCGCCCCGAGGACTTCATCGTCGAAGAGATTCCCGCGTACGAGCCGTCGGGAACGGGTGAGCACCTGTACCTGTTCATTCAGAAGGCGAACCTTTCGACCACCGAGATGGTCGACATTCTGGCGAGACACTTTGGCGTGCCGCAGCACGCCATCGGCTACGCCGGGCTGAAAGACAAGAAGGCCATCACCAGGCAGGTGGTGTCGATCCATGCCCCGGGCCGCAAGTTCGAGGAGTTTCCTTCGCTGCGGCACGAACTGCTGTCGGTCATGTGGGCCGACATGCACACCAACAAACTTCGGCGGGGCCACCTCAAGGGCAACCGCTTTGCGATCAAACTGCGGGGCGTGCCGTTGCGGGCGGCGATGGACGCGCAGAAAGCCCTGCGGATGCTGGAGCGGACGGGCGTGCCCAACCGGGCCGGCGAGCAGCGATTCGGGCTGCTGCACAACAACCATCTGGTGGGGCGAGCTCTGGTGCTGGGACGGTTTGACGAAGCGCTGCGTGAGATGCTGGGGCCGGCGCGGCTGCGGGTGGCCCCGGCCGAGGCCGACGTGCCATCGCAGACGGCCGCCCGCGAGGCCTTCGCACGAGGCGAATACGCGCAGGCGCTGGAACTGATGCCGCACGGCGCCCGCAACGAGCGGCGGGTGCTTGAGGCGCTGCTGCGGGGGGCGGACGCCCGCGGCGCGGTGCTGGCGGTGGGGGAGGCGCAGCGGTCGTTCTACTTCACGTCGCTTCAGTCGGCGGTGTTCAATGCCGTGCTGGACGCACGCCTGCGGGCTGGGACGCTGGATGCGCTGCAGGAGGGCGATCTGGCCTTCAAGCACGACAATGGCGCCGTGTTCGATGTGGACGCCGAGGCGATTCAGCGGGGGGATCTGCCGTCGCGTCTGAGCACCCTGGCGATCTCGCCGTCCGGACCGATGTGGGGCGCCCGGATGAAGCGGGCCCGCGGCGAGACCGACGAGGCCGAGGTGGCGGCGTTGCGGGCCTTCGGGCTTGAGGTTTCGGATCTGGAGAGCTTCGCCCGGCAGGACCCGGACGCCTTCGGCGGCGATCGCCGGCCGTTGCGCGTCCCGCTGAGCTACCCCGACGTGGAAGCCGGCTCCGACGAGCACGGGCTGTACGTTCGCTGCAGCTTCGAACTGCCGCCGGGGGCGTTCGCCACGACGGTGATGCAGGAACTGACCAAGCCCGACCGCGCGCCGCCGCCGGCGAAGGACCGTGCGACCCTGGAAGCGGCGCCCAGCGAGCAGTTGGCCGACGCGGTTCGGGCTGCGCTGCAGGGCGGCGGACGGCCCCGCCGGCCGGGCGAACTGCCCACCGACATCCCCGGTCTGGGACAGGGTGCATCGTGAGCCGCCGCCCGGCCATGGTGGTGTTCGATCTCGGCGGGGTGCTGGTCCGCATCTGCCGGTCGTGGAGAGAGGCGTGTGCCGCGGCGGGCGAGCCCTACCACGAGGCCATCACCGATCCAGCGGCCATGGCCCGTCGCAAGGCGCTGGTGCGGCAGTACGAGATCGGGGCCATGACCTGCGACGAGTTCTTCGCAGCGGTCGCCGGCTCGACCGAGGGGCTGTACACCGCCGAGCAGGTTCGACGGGTGCACAGTGCCTGGCTGCTGGGCGAGTATCCGCTGGTGGCGGAGTTGGTGCCGGCGTTGCACGAGTCCGGACTGGCCACCGGCGTGCTGAGCAACACCAACCACGCCCACTGGCGGGCGATGACCGACCTCGCCTCGGCGAGTTACCCGGCGCTCGCGTCGGTGCAGCATCCGCACGCATCGCACCTGTTGGGGCATGCCAAGCCCAGCGTTGATATTTACCGAGTCTTTGCGCAGAAGGTGGGCTTTTCGCCGACAGGCCTGCTTTTCTTTGACGACCTGCCCGACAACGTCGCCGCCGCCCGTGAGGCCGGGTGGGACGCGGTGCTGATCGATCACGCCGGCGACACCGCGGCACAGATCCGCGCTGCGCTGGTTGAACGGTCCGCTTTGCCGTGAGGAGTCCGCCGTGTCGACGCTTTCGGTTCAGGAAGTCCGCCATGCCGACCGCGTGGTCGTCACCATGTCCGGTTCGGCCGATCTGGCCAACGAGGCGGTGCTGGAGCGGGAGGTCAACCGGCTGTCGGCCGGAAGGCCCGGGCTGATCATCCTGGACCTCTCGGGCCTGACGTTTCTGGCCAGTCTGGCGCTCGGACAGTTACTCACGCTGCACCGGACGGTGCGGTCGTACGGCGGCAGTCTGAAGCTTGTGCGGCCCTCACCCCTGGTGTTCGCTGTGCTGCACAGGAGCAAGCTGGACATGGTGTTCGAGATCATCGACAGCCCGGCGGCGTGACGCTTCGGGCTGCGAGCGCCCGCGGGCCGGTGGGGGACGTCTGCACGTCATCACTGGTTCGGCGGCTTGCACTCGCTGCAGGGGCCAAGCCCTCTGGCCTTGGCTTCAGCGATCGTCAGCGGGTCCTTGGTGCGGCCGAGGAATCGGCAGGTGTCGCGGTGGTACTTGGTGCCGCTGCGCGAGGCGAAAACGGTGACCCCGGCGGGGGCCGGCTTGGTGTCGGGCTTGACCTCGGGCTTGCTGCCGGGCTGGCTCTCGGGCTGGCCGGCTGGCTTGGCGTCGGGGGCTTTGTCGGGCCTGTCGTCTGGTTTGGTGTCGGGTTTGGTGTCGGGCTTGGTGTCGGGCTTGGTGTCGGGCTTGGCGTCAGGTCGGGGGGGCGGCGGCGCCCACAGGCCCCGTCCGGCATTGCGGGCGATGGCCTCCACGGCGCGGAAGGCGTCCTGGAAGGCGTACGGCCGGTCGGCCTGCTCGCGGGCCTGGCCCTGGCGGATGAGTTCCAGATTGACATTCAGCCCATCGGGCCAGCGGTAGAGGTAGACCGATCGCGGGGTGCGGGGGTCGGGCCGAGTTGTGCCCGGTCCGGGAGCGGGTCCGGGGGCCGGCGTGCCGCCGTCGTCGATGGGGCACACCCACTCGCCCTTGAGCATGGTGGAGAGAAACGCCTGCCCGGCGGAGGGACCGGCGGCGGAGAGCAGCGGGGGTTCGATGCCCAGAAGGCTGACGGTCTGTTGGCCGCTGGGGCCTTGGAGCACGATGGTCAGGTCGGGGCGAACCTCAACGACCGCCAGCGGGCGCTGGGCGGCGACGTTGGGGGTTGGGGGCAGGGTGGGCCATACGGGCAGAACCGCAGCCGGGGCCGGCCGGTCGGGCCGGGCGCTGGGTGCGGGGCGGTCGGGGACGGGGGAGTTGGGGGGGGTGGGGGGGATGGGTGATGCTGGAGCCGTCGGAGGTGAAGTGGTCTGGCCGCTGGCGGTGCTGCACAGCAGCAAGGCGGCGGCCCAACCGAGCCGGATGAGGGCTGCTGCCCAGCGGCCAGGCGCGTTCTGCCGGGGGGACGCCGAGACATGCCCGGTCGGCGGGCGACGGAGGGCCATCTGGGGGCCGGAGCGGCGGCTGGGGCGGGTTGGGCGGAACGGACGGGGATCGGTCATGGCTTCTCCCGTGAGCGGTGCCACATGAGCGTACCACAAACCGGCCCGGTTGTGTCAAGCGGAAATTCCGGCGGGTCGAGATTCTCTGCCGCCGCGGCTTGAGTGGCTCTTCCTCTTGGGGGGGGGGCGGCTCAGCCCTTCAGGCCGGCGATGAACACGCCGAGGCGGCGGGCCCCCTCGGTGAGTTGGGCTTCCGAGCACGCGAAGGACATGCGGATGTGCCGCACACCCATGGTGCCGAAGTCCTCGCCGGGCACCACCGCCATCTGCTGTTCGTCCAGCAGGGCGGCGGCGAAATCGGCTGCACCGGCGAGCTTGCGGCCGCCGGCGGAGGTCTTGCCCAGATGGGCGGAGATGTCGGGGAAGACGTAGAAGGCGCCCTGGGGGCGGGCCAGCTTCAGGCCGGGCAGGCCGGAGAGCAGCGAGTAGATCAGGTCGGCCCGCTTGGCGAAGGCGGCCCGCATGGTCTCCAGGTCCTTCTCGCACTGCGTGAGGGCTGAACGCATGCCGGCCAGGCAGAAGGCGGGCACGCAGGTGGTGGTCTGGCCTTGCAGCTTGGTCATGGCACCGATGACGGCCTTGCCGAACTCACCCGAGCCGCTGGCCCACCCGAGGCGCCAGCCGGTCATGGCGAAGCTCTTGCCGGGGCCGTTGATGGTGATGGTGCGCTCGGCGACCGACGGCACCGAGCCGATGGACATGAAGGGCACCGATCCGAAGACGATGTTCTGGTAGAGTTCGTCGGCGACGATCACCAGATTGGGGGCGATCGTCCGGGCGGCCTCGTCCACCACGGCGGCCAGGGCCCGCAGTTCGTCCGGGGTGTACATGGTGCTGGTGGGGTTGGAGGGGCTGTTGATGAGCACCACCCGCGAGCGGGGCGTGATGGCCGCCTTCAACTGCTGCGGGGTGATCTTAAAGCCGCTCTCGGGGGTGGTCGGCAGTTCCACGATGCGGGCGCCGGCCAGTTCGGCCATCGGGGCAAAGCTGACCCAGGCGGGGACCGGCAGGAGGAGGTCCTGCTGGCTGCGGTCGGGGCCGCCGTCGGGACCGGCGGCATCGAACAGGGTCTGGAAGGCCAGGTACAGGGCCATCTTCACGCCGGAGGTGATGATCACATGGTCGCGGGTGACGCCGGGGATGCCGTTGCGGGTGGTGAGCAGGTCGGCGAGCAGCTGGCGGGACTCGGCGTCGCCGGCGGTCTCGATGTAGCGGGTCTGGTTGGCCTGCAGCGCGGCGATGGCGGCGGCCTTGGCCACCTCGGGGGAGTTGAAGTCGGGCTCGCCGGCGCCGAAGTTCAGGACGTCCACGCCCTGGGCCTTCAGGGCCTTGGCGCGGTTCATCACCGCGACGGTGGAGGAGGGCTTGAGCGACGCGGCGCGACGGGAAACAGAGAGGGCCATAAGTGGGCGGAGGGTACGGCGTTGGCCGAGTGTCTGCGAGCCCGGCGGACGCGGGTGCCGGGCGCGGGTTGTTGGAACTGGCCGGACGGGCGAGCGAAGGGTTCGGGGCGGAATGGTCAGCCCTGTTGGGGCTCGCCGAAGGTGACATAGACCGAGCGGGCGACGGCCAGCAGCGGGTGATCGGCGGGGATGCGGCGCTGCTTGTTGGCGACGGAATCGATGGGGACGTCGGCCATGCGGCCCCGCTGGATGGCGACCATGCGGCCGAAGCGGCCCTCTTTGAGCAGCGACATGGCCTGCCAGCCCAGTTCGGTCGCCAGCACACGGTCGGCGGCGGCGGGGGTGCCGCCCCGCTGGGTGTGGCCGAGGACGACATGGCGGGACTCGATGCCGGTGAGGCGTTCGATCTCGTCGGCGACGAACTTGCCCACGCCGCCGAGGCGGATGGGGTCGAAGGAGGCCACATCGGTGCGGGCGACGATCTGCTTGCCGCCGGCGGGGGCGGCCCCCTCGGCAACGCAGATCACAAACGAGCTCTGGCCGGCGGCAACACGACGGCGCAGGTCAGCGGCGATGGAGGGTAAGTCGAAGCCGATCTCGGGGACCAGGATCACGTCCACCCCGGAGGCCAGGCCGGCGTGCAGGGCGATCCATCCGGCGTTGCGGCCCATGACCTCCACGACCATGGCCCGCTCGTGAGAGGCGGCGGTGGTGCGGACACGGTCCAGGGCCTCGGCGGCGATGGAGACGGCGGTGAGGAAGCCGAAGGTCAGTTCGGTGCCCTCGATGTCGTTGTCGATGGTCTTGGGAACGCCGACGACGTTGACCCCCAATGGCAGCAGGGTGGCGGCGGAGGACATGGTGCCGTCGCCGCCAATGACCACCAGGGCATCCAGACGGTGGCGGCGGTACGTCTCGACGCAGTCGGCGGTCTTGTCGACGATGACGGGGTTGCCGGCGGCGTCCTTGCCGGTGATGAAGCGGCGGGGGTTGGCCTTGTTGGAGGTGCCCAGGATGGTGCCGCCCTCGGTGATGATGGAGCGGACGTCGTCCAGGGTCAGGGGGCGGGAGCGGTCGTGGATCAGGCCGAGGAAGCCGTCGAGGAAGCCGGTGACGTGGATGCCGTTGAAGATGGCGTCGGTGGTGACGGCGCGGATGACGGCGTTGAGACCGGGGCAATCGCCGCCGCCGGTGAGTACGCCGATCCGGCGGATGGGGGGCGAGATGGGGGTGGAGGCGGGGAGCGTGGAAGAACTCATGGCCGATGGTAACAAGTGGAGGTGGGTGTCCGGAAGCGGCGCGGGGAATCGGCGGCAGAGCGGGGCGGGTGCTGAATAGAGTTGGCGGGAAGGGGGCTTTTCAGTGGAGCGATTGAGTCATGCACGTTCCCCCGATTGACCCGAAGAAGGCGACGATTGACGTGGTGGTGAAGATGGAGGACCCGGAGGGTCTGACCGGCAACCACGACGCGCCGGCGGAGATGACGGTGAAGGGGACGCCGGGCTGGAACCTGCTGGAGGTGGCTATGGCGCACGGGATCAACATCGAGCATGCCTGCGGCGGCGTGTGCGCGTGCTCCACGTGCCATGTGTACGTCGAGAAGGGCATGGACCAGTTGAGCGAGCCGACCGAAGCTGAAGAGGATCGGGTGGAAGAGGCGCCGGGCCTGCAGCGGAACAGCCGGCTGAGCTGTCAGTGCGTGATCAAGGGCAACGGGCCGATCTGCATTCGGGTGCCGGCGTGGAACCGCAACGCGGTGAAGGAAGTGCCGCACTGATCGCGGCCGCGGGGGGCGGCTGAGCGGGGCGACGGGAGAGACCGAACCATGGGCAAGAGCGACGAGTTCGGCTGGCTGGATGTGGAATTGATCGGCGAGCAGTTGGCTGAGTCGCACCCGACAGTGGATCCGTTTTCGGTGCGGTTCACGGCGCTGGCGGGGATGGTGGAGAAGCTGCCGGGGTTTATGCCCGACCCGGACCACCCGTGCAATGAGAAGATTCTGGAGGCGATTCAGGCGGCGTGGCACGCGGCCCGAGAGGATCTTCCCGGTGCGGATGACGACGATTGAGATCGCAGGCCAGTCACCCAAAGGTGCGGTCGGCGTTCGGGTTGCGGGTCCAATAAACACAAGACCACGGGGAGAATCTCGCTCGCTATCGCGGACGGATGATCATTCGGGCAAGAGTTGTCGGATTTGTTGTTGACGGGGCAAGTCGGGCCAGTAGATTTGCTTGACTTGAGGTGCAGGCAGGGCCGGCGGTTCAGTGAAGCTGGTCTGGTGACCGACGCTTGGGGCTGCCGACGAACAGCGGCTGACCGACGAATCGCAACGAGAGAGGACAAGCAGATGATCAAGCAGACGTGGTACGGCCCGTTGACGGGGGCAGCAATGATGCTGTGTGCGGGGGGCGTGGTGTCGGCTGATCCGGTGGCCGAGTGCTTCACTTGGAGCCAGGTGACCGAGACGGCGGCGACGCCGTCGCCCCGGTTTGCGCACGTGATGGCGTACCACGGGGCCCGGAACGCGGTGGTGCTGTTCGGCGGTCGGAACGGCGTTTCGGCGGTGTTTGCGGACACTTGGGAATGGAGCAACGGGGCGTGGAGCGTGCAGAGCGGTCCGGGCCCGGCAGCGCGTGACGAGGCGGCGGCGGCGTACGACGGCACGCGGGGCAAGCTGGTGATGTTCGGCGGCCAGGGGCTGACGGGGCAGCGGCTGTCGGACACTTGGGAGTATGGCGTGGGCGGGTGGGAGCAGCGAAGCCCGGCGACGGCACCGACGGCCCGCAACGGCGCGGCCATGGCGTATGACCCGGTGCGGAACGTGACGGTGCTGTTCGGTGGAGCGACGGCCTCCGGTTTGTTCGTCGGGGATACGTGGGAGTACGACGGGACGGACTGGACACTGCGGATGGAGGTCGGGCCGCCGGACTTTGTCGGCGCCGGCACGCTGATGAGCTTTGACCCGGTGGCGCAGAAGGTCGTGCTGTTCAACAGCCTGGGCCAGACCTGGACATGGGACGGGACGAACTGGACGCTGGCGTCGTTCATGGGGCCGAGCATGGGGCTGCGGCTGACGATGACGTACGACTCGGCCCGAGGCCGCATGGTGCTGTTTGGCAGCAACCGCCAGGGCTCGGCCCGGGAAACCTGGGAGTGGAACGGAACCACCTGGACGCTGCGGAGCAGCGCCACGGGCCCGCAGAGCCGCGTGTATGCGGGGATGGCGTTCGACCCGGCGCAGAACCACCAGGTGTACTTCGGCGGCCGGAGCTTCGGCTCGGCGGCGGTGTGGGACCAGACGTGGATCGGGTCGGCGATGAGCATTGTCACGCAGCCGGCGGCAACGCTGACGGTCGTCGCCGGCCAGCCGGTGAGCCTGGGCGTGGTGGTGGCGGGGAGCGGGCCGCTGGTGTACCAGTGGCGCAAGAACGGCGCAAACCTGGTTGACGGCGCGGGCGTGAGCGGGTCGCAGAGCGCCAGCCTGAGCCTGCCGGCGGCGGCGCTGGCGGACGCCGGGACGTACGACGTGGTGGTGACCGGTCCGTGCGGCACCGTGCAGAGCACGGCGACGATGCTAGCCGTGGAATCCGGGGCGTGCAACGTCGCGGACGTCGTCGGGATCGGCGGTGAGCTGCCGGCCGACGGCCTGCTGACCGGTGACGATTTCAACGCGTTCATCGGGTCGTTCGCGGCCGGTGAACTGCTGGCCGACATCGTCGGCATCGGCGGTGAGCCGCCTGCGGACGGGCTGATCACCGGTGACGACTTCAACGCGTTCATCGCGGCGTTCGCGGCGGGTTGCCCGTAAGCGGTCGCAAGCGTGCGGAGAGCGGCGTGAGCACGGTTGGGTGACCGGGTGGCGGTTGCCCCGCAATTGAGGCAGACATCAGCCTGGCCTGCTCGGGGCACATGCCCTTGGCGGCGGGCTGTTTGCTGCGCCTGACGCCGAGTCGCGCCCGCCAGCGGGGTGGCGAGGGGACGGCAGGGGGCAATGATTCTGTGGGTGGCGGGTGCGAGGGAGCGTGCCATGCGTGCCGGGGCCCTCTGGTGGAAGCGCGGAGTGCAGCGGGGGCCGCCGGCGGGCGGGGAGGCGGGTACGCCGGCGTGGCACGCGATGGACGGCGAGGCGGTGCTGGCGGCGGTGGGGTCGGGCCGGCTGGGGCTGAGCGCGAGTGAAGCTGCGGCTCGGCTGGCGCGTTTGGGCCGCAATGAGTTGCCGAGGGCCAGGCCGACGCCGTGGTGGCGCATTGTGCTGCGGCAGTTCGCCAGCCCGCTGATTGTGATTCTGGGCGCGGCGGCGGGTTTGTCGCTGGCGATCGGCCATGCGACCGACGCGGGGTTCATTGCGGTGGTGCTGATGGTGAACGCGGTGGTGGGGGGCTCGCAGGAATGGCGGGCGGAGCGGAGTGCGCAGGCGTTGCGGCGGCTGCTGCAGTTCCGGGCCTCGGTGGAGCGGGAGGGTGAGGTGCGGGAGGTGGATGCGTCGGAGGTGGTGGTGGGGGACGTGGTGTGGCTGGAGCCGGGCTGGCGGGTGCCGGCGGATGCGCGGCTGATGAATGAAACGGGGCTGGAGACGGACGAGTCGCTGCTGACCGGTGAGTCGATGGCGGTGGACAAGGATGCGACGTGGCGTGCGGGGGCCGGTGAGGCGGTGACGCTGGCGGACCAGCGGAACATGGTGCACGCTGGGACGACGGTGGTGCGGGGGCGGGGCAAGGCGGTGGTGGTGGCGACCGGTTCGGCCTCGAGCATCGGGCGGCTGGCGATTGACGTGCTGGCGGCGGCGCCGGGGCGGCCCCCGTTGCTGGATCGGCTGGAGCGGTTCTCGCGGGCGATCGGGGTGGTGGCGGTGGGGGCGTCGGTGCTGGTGGCGGTGCTGGGGGTGAGCGTGCACGGGCACGGGGTGGCGGAGATGGCGATCTTCGCGGTGGCGCTGGCGGTGTCGGTGATCCCCGAGGGGTTGCCGATTGCCATCACGGTGGCGCTGGCGGTGGCGAGCACGCGGATGGCCCGGCGCGGGGTGATCGTGCGGCGGCTGGGGGCGGTGGAGGGGCTGGGCAGTTGCACGCTGATTGCCAGCGACAAGACCGGGACGCTGACATGCAACGAACTGACGGTGCGAGAGGTGCGGCTGGCGTCGGGCCGGCAGGTGATGGTGGGCGGGCAGGGGTACGCGCCGGAGGGGGAGATCAGCGGGGATGCGGGCGGGCTGAGCGAAGCGGAAGCGGCGGAGATGGCCGAACTGGCGCTGGCGGCGGCGCTGTGCAACGAGGCGGATCTGCACCAGCGGGACGGGGCGTGGACCTGGCGGGGGGACCCGGTGGATGTGGCGCTGCTGTCGATGGCGCACAAGGCGGGGGTGGTTCGCGAGCGGGCCTTGGATGACCACCCGGAGGTGAACCGGGTGGCGTTTGAACCGGAGCGGCGGTTCGCGGCCGGGTACCACCGGTTTGGCGAGGGCGTGCGGGTGCTGGTGAAGGGGGCTCCGGAGCGGGTGCGGGGGATGTGCGACGGGCGGGAGGCGGCGACGCTGGACCGCTGCATGGCGATGGCCCAGGAGATGGCAGCGGCGGGGTATCGGGTGCTGGCCTTGGCGGAGGGGCCGGCGCCGGCGGGGCTGGACGCATCAACGACGCCCCCGGAGCCGATGGGGCTGCGGCTGCTGGGGCTGGTGGGGATGATCGACCCGCTGCGGGCGGGGGCGAGGGAGGCGATTGAGCGGTGCGAGCGGGCGGGCGTGGGGACGTGCATGGTGACCGGGGACCACCCGGTGACGGCGCTGGCGATCGCGCGGGACCTGGGGATGGCGCGGGACCGGTCGGAGGTGATCAGCGGGGAGGCTTTGGAGGCGATGAGCGAGGCGGAGGTGCGGCGGGTGATGCGCCCGGCGACGGGCGGCGGGGCAGCGGAGGTGGGGCGGGTGCGGGTGTTTGCGCGGGTGACGCCGGCGCAGAAGCTGCGGATCGTCAAAGGGGCGAGGGACGCCGGGCACTGTGTGGCGGTGACCGGGGACGGGGCCAACGACGCGCCGGCGCTCAAGGCGGCGAACATCGGCGTGGCGATGGGACGGGGCGGGACGGACGTGGCCCGTGATGCCTCGGACCTGGTGGTGAGCGACGACAACTTCGCGACCATTGTGGCCGGGGTTGAAGAGGGCCGGGTTGCGTATGACAACATCCGCAAGGTGATCTACCTGCTGCTGTCGACCAACGGGGCGGAGGCGGTGACGATCATGTCAGCAGTGGCGATGGGGCTGCCCTTGCCGCTGCTGCCGACGCAGTTGCTGTGGCTGAACCTGGCGACCGAGGGCTTCCCGGGTCGCTGGTGTCGGGCGGGGTGGGGTTGGCGGCGTTCTGGTGGATGATCCGGGCGGGGTGGTCGGAAGAGGCGGCGCGGAATGTGCTGCTGCTGCTGATGGTGCTGCTGCAGAACGTGGAGGCGGGGAACGCGCGGTCGGAGACGCGATCGGGGCTGGTGATCGGGCCGTGGGTCAACCCAACGCTGCTGGGCGCGGCGGCCCTGGCGGTGGTGCTGCAGGTGGCGGCGATGCACTGGGGCCCGCTGCAGCGGGCGCTGGCGATCGGGCCGGTGAACCTGGAGACGTGGCTGGTGTGCTTCGGGCTGTCACTGACGGTGTTCGTGGCGATTGAGCTGCACAAGTTCTCGTGGTGGGTGCGGGGAAGAGGGGTGCGGGTCAGGGGCGGGCGGCAATGAACGGATGAAGGCAGGGGGTGGTGGGGTGGGGGGGCTGGCTGTGCTGGGGCCTTGCCATGAGTTCGTTGGGGGGGTGTGTGTGGATAAGTCGGGTGGTCTGGGGGGAGGGGGGCGGCTGGGTGAGGGTGCGGGGTAGATTTGGAGGACGTGATTGGGTTATGTACGGATATGATGCCCGATCGGTTCAGGGTGGCAGGGGAGATCTTGGGGTTGGGGTGGTGGGTACACGTGGGCAGTGGAATATGGCTGGATGCGGCATCACTCAGCCCACGTCCGCGGTATCTGGTTCAGACGGCGGGAAGGTGATTGTGGAAGGTGGTCCGGATGGAGGGGGCCTCGGCGACACGCAGGCACCGTGTGGAAGGCGGGTGTCACGTCGGAGTATCAGCAGTGCGTGTCTGGGGCTCATGGCGGTGTTGTCGCGCAGATGGGCCAAGGCGGTGGGGTGGATCGAGCATGTTTGTGGGGGCGGGTGGGGAGGGGGGGTGGCGAGGGGCGGGGGGCTTTGCGTCTTGCAACCCGGCGGCGGGGTGGGGCGGGTACCGGGCCGGCGCGGTGACGCCGTATGGGGCGTGGAGCCGCGGGGCGGTGACCAATGGCGACGACTGGGTGCGGGGCGGTCGGGCGACGACGTCTCGCGGGACGGTGGGCGGCGTGCAGGGCTCGGGCGGGGCGGGCGTGGTGCACGCTGAGGGCCGGTATGGCAACGGCGTGACGGTGGGGCAGACGCGGGACGGGGATGTGTACGCGGCGAGGGACGGCAACGTGTACCGGCGGACGGACAGCGGGTGGGAGCAGCAGTCGCGGCCGGCGGGCGCGAAGTCTGCCCCGGCGGGGACGGGGAGGGAGCCGGGTGAGCGACCGGGCACGCCGAAGGCGACGCCGACGGCGGTGCCGAAGGGGACGCCGGCGGGCGGGCAGCGGCCGCAGCCGACGGCGGTGCCGAGCACGCGGCAGGCCCCGTCTGCGGAGCAGTCGGCGTATCTGCAGCGGGAATCGGCGGCGAGGGAGAGGGGCAATCAGACCGTGCAGCGTGCATCGGCCCCGCAGCGGAGTGCGCCGTCGGGCGGGTCGCGGGGCGGTGGGAGGCGGCGGTAGGGCAGGGCGGTTGTGGGGGAGCGTGTGGCGCGGTGGTGAGCGGGCGGGACGCCGGCGGTGGGGGCGTCCGCCGACCAGCGTCAGCGGCTCAGCGGTATGAGCACGATGAGGTCGTAGATCGCGTGGGCGAGGACGACGATGCCGAAGCCGCGCTGGAGGTAGATCCAGGCGAAGTAGACGCCGGCGGCGAAGTAGAAGATGGCGTCGCCAAGGCGGAAGCCGCCAGGGCCTGAGCCGCCGGACCAGACGTCGTGGTAGAGCGAGAATGCGAGTGCGGAGAGGATGATGGCGAAGGCGGCGGCGGTGTATTGGCCGAGTTTGAGCAGGTCGCGGGCGAGGAAGTGGAGGAGGGCGATGGCGACCAGGCGAAAGAGGAGTTCCTCATAGAGGCCGGCGCCGAGGCTGATGGCGACCCGGGCGCCGAGGGACTCGCCGGCGAAGGCGTTGGGTGCGACCAGGGGGAGGGCTTCGGTGACGGCCATGGCGCGTTGGAGGAGGGCGCCGAGGACGAGCAGGGGGATGGCCCACAACGCGGACTCGATGACCATGCCGCCGAGGACGGGGGGCTGGACACGCCAGCGGTCTTTGTTGACCAGGTGCCAGACGAGCAGGATGGTGATGATGGCCAGGCCGGGGGCGAGGGCGCCGGCGACGCCGAAGAGTTCGACGAAGCGGCTGAGGAGGCTCTCGGCCTTGATGAGCTGGCGGGTCATGGCCTCCTGGTTGACCAGGTGGCGGAGGGAGAGGATTTCGTAGACGATGATGAGGGGTGTGACGACGCAGAGGGCGTGGAGCGGGCGCGTGGACAGGTGCCAGTAGCCCTCGTTGGCGTGGGCGACGCGGGGCGCGGCCTTGGATGCGGTGGTGCGTCGGACGGCCATGGGCGGGCCGACGGTAGGGTTGCTGGGGCGGGCGGTGGCGTGGCCCGAGAACGGACGGCCGGGAGGGGGGACCGGGGCAGGCGGCAAAAACAAACCGCCCGCCGAGGTGGCGGGCGGTGGGGGTGATCGGCTGGTCCTGGGCGGGCTGCGGCGGTGAGGCGGCAGCGGCGGAGGGGGGCCCAGGGATTACTTCTTGGGCGGAGCGGAGATCTGGCCGGCGACCTTGCGGGCCTTGACCTTGGCCGACATGCGGCTCTTGCGGCGGGCGGCCTGGTTCTTGTGGATGGTGCCCTTCTGGGCGGTGCGATCGATGACCTGGGCGGCCTTTTTCAGGGCCGAGCTGGCCTCGTCGAGGGTGCCGTGGGCGATCTTGTCGGCGAACTCCTTGACGGCCTCGCGCATGAGCCGCTTGCGCCAGCGGTTGCGGGCGTTGCGCTTGAGGTTCTGACGGACGCGTTTCTGAGCCGAGAGGGAGTGAGCCATGAGACGTGAGTTCCTTGAGCACAAACGGCCGACAGGGAGGACGAGCCTGCCCGGTGCGGGAGAATCTGGGCCGCGATGATAGCGGGAACCGGGGTGCCGGGCAAGGGGGCCGGGGGGTGGTTGCAGGGGGTGGGGGGGGAGGAGTGGGGGTGGGGGAAGGTGAGGGTCTGGGGTGGTGGGGCACTTGCCAACGGCGTGGAAGGCCGCTAGGCTCACCCCCACGTATTCAGCGGGCGTAGCTCAATTGGATAGAGCATCTGACTACGGATCAGAAGGTTGGAGGTTCGAGTCCTCCCGCCCGCGTTTTCAGGTTTCGGTAGGGGGGCGTTGGTGGGTTGTTTGGTTTCTTGGCGGTTTGGTGGGGGGCGGTCGGGGCTATTGGGGGGGTGTCTGACAGATGAATGGTGGTGCAGGACCCGTTGCGGCGCGTGCGTCGAGGCGGGCGGTGGTGTTATGGGGAGGTGCGGGGTGAGAGGGCGGGTCGTGGCGCGTGCTGCAATCTGGAGCCGGGTGATGCGTTGTTCGGGTTGGCCGAGGCCGACTGGCAGGGTTTGGCCTTCGCTGCTGATGCGGTGGAGGGGTGTCGGGGGCACGGGTTTCCCAGGAACGTTCGCCGGAGGGGACACCCTGCGGCGAGCATTGTGTCGGGCGGGGCCGGACGGGGGAAGCGACAACCGGGCGGCGAGGCGGAAGGGCGTATCCTCGAGTGAGCAGGCGGCGGTGCGTCGCGCTGCGTCCATTTCGACGAACGCCGGAGCACGCCATGTCCATGATCGCCCGCGGGCAGAACGCCCAGGCCCGCCGCTACATCAACCAGCTTGACCCGACCGAGTACGTGTCGGCGATGTTCTGCATCAGCAACACGCAGTTGGGGCGGACGAAGAACGACAAGCCGTTCTTGAAGTGCCTGCTGCGGGACAAGACGGGTGAGATGCCGGGGCGGATGTGGTCGATCGAGCCGGAGGTGTTTCGTCGGCTGCCGACCGAGGGCTTTGTGTGGGTGGAGGGTGAGACGCAGCCGTATCAGGGCGAGTTGCAGCTGATCATCCGGAGCATCGAGCCCGCCGAGCCGAGCGAGCAGGAGATGCGGGAACTGCTGCCGGTGACGCCGCACAACATCGATGAGATGTTTGGGGAGGTGAAGGCGCTGCTGGGGACGCTGAAGCACCCGGCGATGGTGGCGTTGGCGAACGTGTATCTGGAGGATCAGCCGCTGATGGCGGCGTTCTGCAAGTGCCCGGCGGCGAAGTCGATGCACCACGCGTACATCGGCGGGCTGCTGGAGCACACGCTGCAGTTGCTGCGGCTGGCGGACCGGATCTGCCCGCTGTACCCGAAGATCAACCGTGACCTGGTGCTGATGGGGCTGTTCCTGCACGATCTGGGCAAGACGCGGGAACTGGTGTATGACCGGAGCTTTGCGTACTCGGACCGGGGTGAGCTGATCGGGCACATCGTGGAGGGTGCGATCATGCTGCAGGACCGGATGAAGCTGGTGATGCAGCAGACGGGGATCCGTCCGCCGAAGTATCTGATGACGGTGCTGCAGCACATTGTGCTGAGCCACCACGGGACGCCGGAGTATGGCGCGGCGAAGGTGCCGGCGACGCCGGAGGCGATTCTGGTGGCGATGCTGGACAATCTGGACGCCAAGACGTTCATCGCGCTGGCGGCGGCGCGGCCGGACCGGGAAAACCCGCTGGACCTGGGCGGGCACTTCACGGAGAAGCAGTGGGCGCTAGACACGAAGCTGTTCAGGCCGGACCCGCTGGCGGAGTGAGGTGGCACCCGCGAAGCAGGGGGTGGGGTGGGCGGCGGGCCGCTAGACTTGGTGCATGTCTGACGAGGCGGCCATTCGGGTGAACTTTGGGCGGCCGATGCCGGTGTTTCCGCTGGCGGCGGTGACGCTGATGCCGCACGCGGTGGTGCAGTTGCATGTGTTCGAAGAGCGGTACAAGCAGATGGTGACCGACGCCCTGGATGGGCCGGGGCAGATCGCCATGGCGGTGTTTGAGGGGGACTTGTGGCAGGAGGACTATCACGGTCGGCCGCCGCTGCGGACGGCGGTGTGCGTGGGGCAGATCATGCAGCATCAGCGGTTGCCGGACGGGCGGTATCTGCTGGCGGTGCACGGGATCTGCCGGGGGCGGATCGTGGAAGAGTTGCCGGAGGATGAGGAGCGGCTGTATCGCATGGCGGTGCTGGAGCCGATCGGTATCAACCCGGTGGATGAGGAGGAGGTGGCGACGATCCGCAGCCGGCTGGAGCGGATGCTCTCGCGGACCCGCCTGGCGGACCTGAAGGATGCGGAGCAGGTGGTGGCGCACCTGCGGGATGAGAGCGTGCCGACGCCGGCGATTCTGGAATTGCTGGCGTTCACGGTGTTTGGTGAGCCGGAGTTGCGGTACCAGTTGCTGGCGGAGCCGAACGTGCACCGGCGGGCGGAGATTGTGGAGGGGGAGCTGGCGACGCTGGAGCAGTTGCTGCGGCGGGCAGCGCCGCAGCGGGGGGTGGAGGGTGTGAAGGGGTGCAGTTGGAACTGATGGGCGGATGGCTGCGTACTGGCGAGGTGACCAAACGGAGACTGGCCAAGCAGGTTGGGTAATGGTTTGGGTGCAAGGGGCCGGGGGATGGTGTGGGGGCGGGGGGGGTGGGCGGGGGGAGGCGGATGGGACCCGGATTTGTCGAAACGGGTGGTGGCGGGTTGTCGAAGTACAGGTGTGGGCGTGGGGACATGGAGGCTTAGACGATGCGTTGCGTGAAGCGTGGCGGTGTGGTGAAGGTGCTGGGTCTGGCGGGCGTCGGAGCGGTGGCGTTGCTTGGCGGCGGCTGCAACAACGCCGGCGAAGGCGCATTGAGCGGTGCGGCGATCGGCGCCGGGGCGGGGGCGATCATCGGCAGCCTGACCGGCAGCGCGGGTCGCGGGGCGATCATCGGCGGCGCGGCCGGGGCCATCGGCGGTGGCGTGCTCGGCGACCAGAACCGGCGGAACAACGAGAGCCGCGGGCACTATCGGTAAATCGCAGCAGGCGGGCCTTTGGGTTGACGATTGTGACGAGGCTGCCGCGGGTGCGGTGGCTTTGTACGTGAGCCTGTCGGTGTCGAAAGAAGACACATGCCGGCGCAGCGAGTCCGAGGACATGCTGCGCCAGCACGGCCGGTTGACCCCTCCCTCTTCCCTTCACCTCCGTTTGCTCTCTCTGGCCTCTGCGGGTGTTGTCGGCCCCTCACCGCGGTGCGTCTGCGCGGCCGGATGTGAGCGTCGTGAGCGGACACCCGGCCTGGGTCGGCGATTGGATTGCCGCGCGGATCGGCGGGCAGGGTGATGGGCGTTGGGGCGGTGGGGCATCAGGTGCGGCGGCGGCGGGCAGCGACCAGACCGCAGCCGACCAGCAGCGTTGCTGCGGCTGGTGACGGGATGCAGATGGTCTGCACGTCAACGCGGAAGGGGAGGGAGTTGGCGGTGACGAGTGGGGCGAGGTTGATGGACTCGCGCCAGGGCTGGGGCACGAAGCGGAAGGTCATGGTGACGACGGTGATGCCCAGGGGGCTGGTGTCCCAAGCGACGCCGGTGAGGGCGCCGGCGCCGGTGGGGTTGCCTTCCTGATCCAGTGCGGTGGCTGAGGGCCAGAGGGCTTCATTGATGGGCTGGCCGACGGGCTGGAGTTCCGGCGGAGGGGCGGAGCCCGGGTTCCACTGCAAGCGCAGCCAGAGGAGTTTGAAGCGGGTCGGGCTGAAGGCGTTGCGGATGTGGATGCGGCGGGCGGCGGGGTCGAACGAGTGCGGCCCTGGCTCGGCGATGCCGGAGGGGCCCCAAGGCAGCGCGCCGGACTGGTCGGCGTAGTCCGGGGCGACGCCGGAGAAGTCGGTGGGGAACTCGTTCTGGTTGGGAGTCGTCCAGAGCGGGTTGAGGAGTTGGCCGCCGACGGTACCGGGTTGAGCGGCGGCGGACCCGGCCAGCATGAGCAGGCTGGTGACGGCGGCGAGGGCGGCGGTGTGAAGTCGGGCTTGCATGTGGTCTCTCCGTTGGTCGCGGGTTCTCGCACAACAGGTGTGCGGGCGATGTGGTGACGCTAGTGGGGGGCGTGGGTGAGTCCAGAAACTGACGGCGAGAACTGTGGCGGGCCGCAATGACGGGCCGAGTTGTGCGTTGTGCCAACGGTGAATTGTCCTTGAGATTCGAGCATTTTTCCCGCATCCATGAAGGCCAGGGTTCCCCACGTTGCTGCGTGTGTTGATCCGGACATGCTGCGAGCGTTCGGTACGGCGACCGAGCGCGTGCGGTGTGATGCGGAGAGCGTGGGGCTTCGGGTGGGGGATGCGGCGGCATTCGCGACTCTCGCCAGCCAGGGCGAGGGCGTCTTCGCGGCGGCGTACGACGGTGACGGGCGTTACGTGTGGGCTTCGGGATCGATGGCCGACGCGGTGGGGATGTCGCCCGAGGAACTGGTGGGGCGGCGAATGGCCGAGCGGTTCGGGGCGGCGTGGTGCGAGGAACGGCTCGGGTTGATTCGTCGTGTGCTGCAGTCTGGACGGCTGGCGCACGTGGTGGAGATCTTCCGGGGGCGGCGGATGGAGAGCAGCGCGTACGCGGTGAGCGGCGGGCCGTCGCGATTTGTGCTGATGGTGTCGCGTGTGGGGGTGGGCGGTGCGTTGCGGCCGAGCGCCGATGTGGAGCACCTTCTGGAGGCCGACTGGGGGCGGCTGTCTCCGCTTACGCGATGTGAGTTGGATGTGCTGCGGCTGGTGGCGTGCGGTCTGGAGAACGGCCAGATCGCCTCAGCACAGCACCGCACCAAGCGTGCGGTGGAATGGCACATCACCAATCTGTATCGCATGCTGCAGTGCGAGCAGCGGATCGATCTGTTCCGCGTGGGGATATTCGCGGGATTTCATGAGATCGACGACGGCTGCTGGAGCCGGATTGTGGCGAGGGTGCCGCTGGAGCGTCAACGGGCGAATGCGACGCGGCCGGGGTGACTCAATCGTCAGCGACGGCATCCTCATCACCGAATTCGTCCTCATCGGCGGGGATGGGAAGCTTGGCGCGAGGGGTGGGGTTGCGGGCGGCCTCGAGGGCGGCTTCGGCGAGGCGCTGGTGGAGTTTCTCGTGATCGGGGAGGGCCTGCAGACGGGCCCAGAAGCCTTCGGCACGCTGTTCGGGCGTGCGTGCGGCGTGTTCAACCTCGGAGATGGCGGCGTCGCCGAGTTGCTCGTTGGCCCACAGGAACCACTGGGGCGAGGGGAGTGCGGGGGGCGTGGCAGCAGCGGCAGCGGCGGCGGCGGCGGTGGCGGGGTCGGTGGTCTTGGACTTTCCGGTGCGTCGGGCGGCGGGCCTGGCCGGCGCCGGTGCGGTCGGCGGCGGGGGCGCGATGCGGGCGCGGATGGTGACCGGGCCGAGAGCGACAATCGGAATCAGGCCAAGACGGGTGGTGGGCTCGCGGACGACGACGATGATGGGGACTTGCTGCTGATCGGCCAGTTCGCGGAGGATGCGACCGTCGAGTCCGACGCGGGGAGGCTGAACGAGGTAGCAGCCGCTCTGGAGCTTCATGTCCTCACCCGGGGTGCGATCGGTCAGGGTGAACACGTTGCCGGCGTCGATCGCGAGGTCCCGCTTCTGGCGGCGGCACTCTTGCAGCGGCATGCAGATTCTGGAGATGCGTTCAAAGTCGCGGATGGCCCAGGCGTGGTGCATGGCCTGGAGGCAGTGGGCCTCAGCGTGGAAGTACTTGCGAGCGACCAGTTCCTGGCTGGCGTTCTCCATCAGGGCGTCGATCTGCTGGGCTCCGGAAAGCGTGGTCTTGGACACGTGGCCCTCTCGAAGTGCCGGGTTGGATGAGCAACCCGGGACGGATGCGGTGAAGCGTGTGTGGGGTCGGGAACTGCAGGAACATCAGTGGTGCGGCTGGTTGTCGCAGCAGGCCGGTGCGGCGGCGGCGGGCGGGGCGTCCGCGGGGCCCCGGGAGCGGCAGCAGCCGGCCTTGCCGCAGCCGGGCCGGGCATCGATTGGGGCGGCGGGGGCAGCGGCGCGGAGCTGGTCGGCCAGGTCGGCGAGCATGGTTGCCCAGGTGTCGGCCTCGGCGGAGAGTTCATCCTGGAGCAGATCGGCGAGCGAGGCCCAATCTTCACCGGCCAGGCAGCGGCGGAGGTCGATCAGCCGGAGGTTGAGGTTGGCGATGGCTCCGGCGACGGGCTGGGGATCGGCGTCGGCGGTGGGGGAGAAGGCCAGTTCGGCGGGATCAAGCCCGAGCAGGCCGGGACCCTGAGCGAGGCCCTGCCGGAGGGCATCCCATACGGCGACGACGGTGGAGAGCGCGTCGGAGGCGGCGGTGAGCTGGCCGGCCTGAAGGTGGCGGGCGGTCTGAGCCTGCAGTTCGCGGAGGCGGCCGGCCTCGGCGGAGAGGTCGTAGAGGGCGGCAGCGACCAGGGCGCGGGGGTCGGCGGAGATCAGGCGGACGTCGTGGTCGGCGAGGGGGCGACCCTCTGCGTCGCGGAGGGCGTCGTCGTCGAGGCGGACGCCGTCGAGGAGCACCTCCACGACCATGCGGCCGGAGCGGGCGGCCAGATCGGCCCCGTGGTTGAGCAGATCGCGGAGGGTGGCGGAGGAGCCGGCGGTTCCGGCGGGCGCGAGCGGGGTCGAGAGGGGCTTGTCGTCGAGGAACAGCGGCATGGGTGCTCCGGTGGGGCGAAGGTGACCGGTCGAGGTGGTGCTTGCGGGTGGAGGCGGGGGAGGAAGTGCGATAGGAGGACCGGGGCGTATCGGTTGGCCGGGGGGTGGACGGGCATCAGGCGGATGGCGCTGGGGTGTCCGCCTTGGGTGAACCGGGGGAGCGGGGGCCGGGGGCTGAGGGAACAGAAGGGCGAGTGGGGCCGGCGGGGGTGACTTGGAGGCGTTCGGAATCGCGGGCGTCTCGCCGGCGGCGCTTGTAAATCAGACGGATGTTGCGGGCATAAATGACCACACCGGAGGTCTGACCGATGACACCGATGGGGTCCTGCCGCCAGGCGAAGTAGACGAAGAGCATGACGCCGCCGAGGAGGCTGAACCACCAGAAACTTTCTGGGATATGGCTCTGCTTTTTCTTCTCGGAGACCAGCCACTGGACGAACATGCGGCCGAAGAAAAGCATCTGGCCGAGGAAGCCGACGGAGAGCCAGACAAAGGAAGTCCAGGAGGTGATGTTCAGGGCGCGGAAGAGGGTGTTGCCGGAGACGTTGACGGCCTGATCAGTGATGGCGTCGCCAAAGGTGGCGCGGAGTTGGGCTTCAGAGAGGATGGGGGTGGGGGTGCCCTTCTGGGGAAGGAAGCGGAAGGTGCGCTGGCCGTCGGGTGTGGTGACAGCCTCGAGCTCGCCCTTGGCAGCGCCGAAGGTGAACTTGGAGGTGGTGGCGTCGGGGCGGAGGTCGTGCCGGATGCTGGGGCCGTAGACCACCCACATGCCCAGGGCGAGGAGGGCGACCATCGCCAGCAGGGGTTCCCACTTCACCGGATGGCCTCGTGTGCGTGTGCGGTGGCGGGGGCGGTGGAGATGACCGGGGAGGAGGAGGCGGCTGCGTCGGTGAGGCCGGCGAAGTCTGTGGGGCGGCGGCGAGAGGCCATCCAGCGAACGGCAAGCAGGTCCATCAGGCCGGGGAGGGCGCGCTGGACGATGCCCAGGCCGTACTTGGTCTGGCCGGCGACGCGGGGGCGGTGGTTCACGCGGCACTCGACGACGCGGCCGCCGAGGTTGGCGACCGAGACGGGGACGAAGCGGTGAATGCCTCGGAACTGGAGCGGCAGGGCCAGGGCGTACGGGCGACGCATGATGCGCAGGGAGCAGCCGGTGTCCCGGACGGTGTCGCCCAGGAAGGTGCGGCGGAAGAGGCGGCCGATGACGCTGGTGACGCGGCGGATGGCGTTGTCTCTGCGGGCGTGGGAGCGGTCGCCCTGGACGAGGTCGGCGTTGTGCTGACACATGACGCGGAGAAGTTCGGGGAGGTCGGCGGGGTCGTTCTGGAGGTCGGCGTCGATGGTGGCGATGAGTTCTCCGCGGCTGGCGCGGATGCCGGCGTGGAAAGCGGCGGACTGGCCGTTGCCCTTGCCGGGCGGAGTGGTGGCCATCGCGATGACGCGCATCCACGGGCGGGTGGCGGCGGCCTGGATAGCGCGGGCGCGGGTCTGGTCGGTGGAGCCGTCATCGACGAGGATGAACTCGAAGGCCAGTCCGGTGGCACGGGCGCCGGCGGCGACCTGATCGGCCAGGGCGACGACATTCTCTTCTTCGTTATGGGCGGGCGCGATGACCGAGAGGCCGACGCTGTCGGACGGGGCGGCAGCGGGGGCCGGCGCGGGGGAAGGGGGGTGGGCGGCGTGCGGAGTCGGCGGCATGCTCGGATGAGGTTAGGCGATTGGAAGGAAGTCGGGGGCGGCTTGGGGCGCAGGAAGTGCGGGCAACTGGGCGGGTTCGGCCGAGGACCCGGCTGGGAAATGGGCTGTGGAAGATCGGTGTATGGACGCGGGATGGTCTGGGGAGGCGAGAGGTCGCGGCTGGAAGGGGTTGAATCTGAGTGAATCGGCGGGTGCGGATGACCGATTAGACCGAACTGCAGGGGGGCAGGAGGACCAGAGTGGCCGAGACATCTTCTTCCGTCCGAGAGCCCATCATCAGCGAGTTGGCCAATGACCCGGAAGTCGGCCAAATCGTGGCAGAATTCGTGGACGAGATTCCGGGGAAGATGCAGTTGATGATGGATCTCTGGCGGTCCCAGAAGTTCGATGAACTTCGTCGGATGGCTCACCAGCTCAAGGGATCCAGCGGGGGATATGGCTTTCCTCAAGTGGGCAAGGCGGCCGGGATGCTTGAGCTGGCGCTCAGCCAGTCGGCGGCGAGCGGCTCGGAGGGTTCTCTGGAGCAGATTCGGGGTTCGATGGACGAACTGATCGGCCTGTGCCGCCGGATCAGTTGCCGGTGAATCTGGGCGGGCATTGCGGCGAGGTGTGCGGCCGGGTGCATGAAATCCGCCGGAAGCAACAGATCCGGCTGATTCGCCCTGCGGATTGAAACGACTATCGACCAAGGGACCACTGCGACGGGTGGGGCGCGGGTCCTGAAACGCCTTCTCGGAAAGCCAGCTGAAGTGAATCGCATCCAAGGCCAAACTGTCGCTTCGTCAAGCAACGCATCGTCGGGTGGGTCGTCGTATCGGCCAACGGTGCTGATGGTGGACGACAGTCCGGATCTGCACCGGCTGGTGAAGGCCCGGCTGAAGGGCGAGCCGGCTGAGTTTCTGGCGGTGACCACCGGGGAGGAGGGCATCGCCAAAGCGGCGGAACTGCTTCCGGCGGCGATTCTGCTGGACCTGGACATGCCACCGCCCGATGGGTTCGCGGTGCTGCGGGCGATCAAGGATGATCCGCGCACGGTGCATATTCCGGTGATCGTGCTGTCAGGCAAAGAAGGCTCGCACGACAAGGCGACGGCCTTCGAGCTTGGCGCTCAGGATTATGTGACCAAGCCGTTTGACTTCGTGGAGATGCGGGCCCGGCTGCGGGCCGCGCTGCGGCTGAGCAGTCTGGTGCGACTGCTGAGCGAGCGTGCGGAGGTGGATGGCTTGACCGGCCTGCCCAACCGCGCCGCGTTCAACCGGCGGTGGGAGACGGAGGTTCAGGAGAACCTGCGGATCGGGCGGCCTCTGTCGCTGGCGATGTTCGATATCGACCACTTCAAGAAGATCAACGACACATTCGGGCACCCGGCGGGGGATGAAGTCCTGCAGGAATTCGCGAGGCTGGTGTCTTTGAGCATTCGGTCCACGGACGTGGTGTGCCGCTTCGGGGGAGAGGAGTTTGCGGCGATTCTCCCGCAGGCCACGCCTGAGGAAGCCAGGAATGTGTGCGAGCGGATCAGGCAGCGGCTGTCGGATCAGGTCTTCAACAAGATGCCGGAGCACAAGGTGACGGTCTCCATCGGGCTGGCCAGCGCAGCGCGGCAGGTTCCGGGGGCGACTGCCGAGGGGTGGCTGGAATTCGCCGACAAGGCCCTGTATTCGGCCAAGCGGGGCGGGCGGAACCGGATGGAGGTGACCTCAATCGACGAGGGCACCTTTGCTGGAAATCGGCCGCCCCTGAAGAAGGCGGGCTGAGCAAGCGGCAAGCGGCGGGACATGCCGGATCCGGACCCTCGGCGGGAGCGAGTTCGGCGGACTTCAGAACGGGACTGACAGCCCGGCAAACAGCAGCAGGCTGTTGCGGGAGGGGTTCTCGTCCCTGCCGGTGATGCGGGCGTTGGAGATGTGGTGCCAGCGCAGGCCGGTCATCAGCCGCCAGCCTTGGTCGTTGATGAGGGTCTGAAAGCCCAGGCCGGCGCGGGGGAGGAGGTTGAAGGAACTGCCGCCGTTCGGGGTGTCGTCAAAGGCGCCGAGCACGCCGACGCCCAAATCGGCGAAGACGGACCAGCGGTAGTCGTCGGCGTGGTGGAAGTGCCAGCGGCCGGCGAGGGTGAAACTGACGCCGCCGGTGTCGGGGCCTTCCTGATTGAAGTACCAGAAGCCAAACTCGGTGAGCAGTTGGAGGTCTTGAGCGACCCAGAAGGCGGGGGTGAGGTAGAGGCCGTAGTCCTGATCGCGGTCAAAGTCGTGGGCGGCCATGAGGCCGAAGTCCAGGGCGAAGTGGCCGACCTGGCCGAAGGCCTTGGGGGCGGGCGCAACCGCGGGTGAGGGCTGGGTGGGTGCGGCAGCGGTGGTGGCGGCGGTGGGGGGGGCGGGCTGGAGGAGCAGGCTGGTGTTCAGTTCGGCGGCCAGTGCCGGCGGGGCGACGGCGGCGAGGAGCAGTGCGGGGGCGGCCAGCGAGGCGATGGTGGAGCGTGCGAGCATGGGCGGAGGGTACCCGGCGAAGGCCGATGGGTAGCATGGGGGCATGGACGAACGGCTGATGCGGCTGGAGGAGGCGTTGGGCTTCGCCGAGCACGAGGTGGAGCGGCTGCGGGAGAGCAACGCCGAGTTGAGCGCCCAGGTGATGGCGCTGCACGGGGCGGTGGCGCGGCTGGAGGCGCGGGTGCGGCGGCTGGAGGCGGGGGCGGAGAAGGGGCAGGCGGGCGGCGCAGTGGGGCCGGACGAGCCGACGGCGGACGCGGCGGAGTAAAGGACCAGTCTGTCAGTTCAGGCGGCCCACTCAGGCGGTTGGATGGCGGCGGGCGTCGCGGATGGTCATCTCGGCCAGGCGGCGGCAGAGTTCGGGCATGGGGATGCCGGCGTGTGCCGCGGCTTTGGGCACAAGTGAGTGGTCGGTGAAGCCGGGGGTGGTGTTGATCTCGAGGAACCAGGCGTGGCCGTCGGGGTCGAGCATGAAGTCGGCCCGGGCGATGTGGCGGCAGCCGATGGCCTTGGCCAGGCGGGCGGTGGCCTTGGAGATCTGCTTGGCGATCTTCTCGGGGATTTCGGGGTCGCAGCGATAGACGGTGTCGTTGCGGTTGTACTTGGACTGGAAGTCGTAGAGGCCGTCTTTGGGGGTGATCTCGATGATGGGGAGGGGGACGCCGTCGAGCAGGCCGACGGTGAGCTCGCGGGCGGGGCGGTCGGAGCCGATCTTGGGCTCGATCATGTACGCGCGGTCGATGCCGGAGGCCCGCTCGGCGGCGATGGCGGCGACGGCCTCGGCGAACTGCTGGTGCGAGGTGCACACGTGCAGGCCGAGGGTGGAGCCCTCGTGGATGGGCTTGATGATGACAGGGAGGCGGGCGGGGCAGACGGGGTCACGCAGGGAGAGGACCCAGCAGGGCATGGTGGGGATGCCCAGGTCCATGGCGGCCATCTTGGTGGCGACTTTGTCCATGGCGGTGCGGGCGGGGCGGGGGCCGGAGCCGAGGTAGGGGCGGCCGTCCTGTTCCAGCAGGTCCTGCAGGGGGCCGCCTTCGCCCCAGGGGCCGTGGAGGTAGGGGATGATGGCGTCGCCGGGCAGGGCCTTGAGTTCGGCGAGGGTGGGGGTGTCGATGATCTGGAGGTGGGCGCGGAGGCCGGCGGCCTTGAGGCCATTGGCGATGCCGGTGGCCGAGCGGATGGAGACTTCGCGCTCGCCGTCGGGGCCGCCGCCCAAGACGAGGAAGGTGTGCTTGGAGAGGTCCACCGGGGATGCGGTGGGGGCGTCGGTCGCTTGGTTGGCGGTTGCGTTCACAGGGTGTCCCCCCAGATGACCACTTCGGGCTTGAGTGTGACGGAGAAGGCGGCCTGGACCTTGGCCTGGACCTGGCGCATGAGGGCGATGACGTCGTCGGCCTTTCCGCCCTTGGCGGCGGTGATGAAATTGCCGTGGACGGTGCTGACCTCGGCGGTGCCGTGGCGCATGCCCTTGCAGCCGGCGCGGTCGATGAGCATGCCGGCGGAAACCTGGGAGCCGGCGACGGCGATGCCGGGGAGGTCGGTGGAGAGGACGGGGTTCTTGAAGGCGCACCCGGCGGAGTTGGCGGACATGGGCTGGGTGGACTTCTTGTACTCGGTGACCTCTTTGAGCTTGCGCTTGACGGTTGCCGGGTCGGAACGCTTGAGGCGGAGCTGGACAGCGGTGACGACGGCGCCGGAGCGGGCGATGGAACTGGCGCGGTAGCCGAAGTCGATCTGGGCCCGCTTGAGGGTGGTCAGGGCGCGGGTGGCGCGGTCCATGACGGTGACGGAGGCGATGTGGTCGGCGATGGCGCCGTACTTGCCGCCGGCGTTCATGACCACGGCTCCGCCCAGGCAGGCGGGGATGCCGGCGAGGTTCTCAAGGCCGGCCAGGCCGGCGTCGGTGGTGGCGTTGATGAGCTTGAAGAGGTGGACGCCGGCGCCGGCATCCACCAGAACGTTGCCCCGCGGATCGGGCTGGCCGATGGTGAAGTGCTCGAACTCGCCTTGCTTGAGGCTGATGACCAGGGGCTGGACGCCGGCGTCGGCGACCAGCAGGTTGGCTCCGTCGCCCAGGATCAGGGCGGCCGGGTCAAGCTCGAGGCACTGGGCGAGCTGGGCGACCGTCTCGGGCTTGGCGAGGCGACGGGCAGGCCCGCCGACGCCGAACCAGGTGGGGATGGGGGCGTCGGTGGCGATGGGGGGCAGGGTGGCGACCATGGAGTGGGGGCCGGGGGGACTGAGGTTGGGTGTGGCGAGTGTGCCGGGTTGGCACGGGATGGGGCGGGGAGGCGTTACTTGGCGGCGAGGAACATCTCGCCGACGCGGTTGACGGGGCCGGCGCCCATGACCAGCAGCAGATCGTTGGGGCGGGTGAGGGTGTCGAGGGTCTGGACGACGCCCTCGAAGGGGTAGACGTGCATGGCCTTGACGCCCTTGGAGCGGAGGCGGTCGACGAAGTCGGCCTCGGTGATCTTCTGCTTCTCTTCCTGGCTGTCGCGAACGAAATAGATATGGGGGACGATGACCACGTCGGCCTCCTTGAAGGAGTTGGCGAACTCCTCCATGAGGTGGCGGGTGCGGCTGTGCTGGTGGGGCTGGAAGACGCAGATCAGGCGGCCGTTGCGCTTCTCGGGGGCCTCGAACTGGCGGAGGGCGGTGAGGGTGGCCTCGACCTCGGTGGGGTGGTGGCCGTAATCGTCGTAGACGCGGACGGTGCCGCCGAGGGGGTGGTGCTTCTCGCCGAGGAGTTGGCAGCGGCGGTCGACGCCCCGGAACTGGGAGAGGGACTGGGCGATGCGCTCAGGGGCGGCGCCGAGGCGGAGGGCCAGCACCGCGGCGGTGGCGGCGTTCATGGCGTTGTGCACGCCGGGCATATTCATGCGCCATTCGCAGACGACGCGGTGCTCGGGGTTGACCAGGGCGGCGATGCGGTTGGTGCGGTCGTAGCGGACGGACCAGTCGGCGTCGGGGGCGAAGCCGATGGTCTGGACGAGGGCCTGGGTTCCGGCGGTGACCTCTCGGCGGTGGGCGCCCTCATGGCTGATGAGCAGGAAGCCGCCCTGCTCAGCGGGGGCGACCAGGCCTGCAAAGTGGCGGAAGCTCTCGATGACGGCGTCAAAGGTGCCGTAGATGTCCAGGTGGTCGGCCTCCACGGAGTTGATGGCGGCCATGACGGGGCGGTAGTTGTGGAAGGAGCGGTTGAACTCGCAGGCCTCGGCGAGGAGGATGCCGGGGCGGCCGGCGAGGGCGCCGGTGGGGATGGTGTCGGAACCAAGACGGAAGCCACCACCACTCCGGCCGTCGCAGCCACCGAGCTGGGCGCAGGTGGCGCCGACGATGCTGGTGGGGTCCAGGCCGGCATCGGAGAGGATGCACGAGAGCATGGAAGTGGTGGTGGACTTGCCATGGGTGCCGGCGATGGCGACGCCGGTGCGGCCGACCATGCAGCGGCCCAGGGCCTCGGCGTACGTCAGTTGCTCGATGCCTCGGCTTTCGGCGGTGAGCAGTTGGGGGTGATCGGGCTTGATGGCGGCGGAGAGGACGACCAGGTCGCACGGCTCGGGCAGGCGGCCGGAACGCTGGTCGAAGTCGACGGCGATGCCATCGGCGGTGAGGGCGGCGGTGCCCTCGGAGGCGGCCATGTCGGAGCCGCTGACGCGGGCGCCGCGGCCGGCGAGCATGCGGGCGAGGCCGGACATGCCGCAGCCGCCGATGCCGACCATGTAGACGGCCTTGTTGTGGAGGCTGAGCGGGGGGAGCGGTGGCGCGACTTTGGGTAAGGCGGGCATGGGGTGGCCGGTGAGAGGGAAGGCGGGGGCGCTTTCGGGGGCGGGGGCGATGGCGGGAAGGGGGCTG
>JAJTDF010000045.1 GCA_021294835.1 Planctomycetaceae bacterium | reverse complement strand
GGGGGCAGGGACGGGCGGGCGGGGGGGAGTATCGGCAAAGCCCCAACGGCGGGAGGAACACAGACGGCAAGAACGCAGCGGCCCGGCGGTCGGGCCGACATGCGGGCAAGCCGCCCACCGAACCGCTCCCCATAACGCCGGCGTACAGAACGCAGACGCCCTTCGAGGTCGGTGTTCGGCAGGGGCGGATGGTACGGCCGCCCGCCCTGTGGATTCGCCCGCCCCGGTCGCCGGATTCGACCCCGGCCCGCCCCCGACCCATCTGCATCCCCTCGACGAGCCACAACGAACACCTCCGTGCCCGACCCCAACCGCACCGGTCCGGCCGTGCACGCAACACCCCCGCCCCCCCCCACTTCCCACTCGCCTGCTCCCCACCCACCTTCGCTCCCTCGCCCGACGCTCCGCCCGCAGCCGATATCAGCAGGACAGCCCTCACGATGGCCGCCGACGTGCTGCTCATCAACCTGGCGCTCTGGCCCGCGCTGGCGCTCGCCGGCGGGCTGTCGCTCGAGCCAGCCTCAGCCTGGGTCCGCGCCGCCACCCTGCAGGCCGACACCAGCCTGCTGCTCGACGACCCCGCCAGCCAAACCCGCACGAGCGACCCTTCCCCCGCGACCGATGACCCGACCGCCACCCCTTCTGACCAGCGAACCGACTTCGTGAAGGTCGACTGGTCCGGCGCCACCCAAGCCGATGCCACCGTCCCCCTGGCCACCCCGCGGGGCGATGCCGCCAGCCCCATTGGCGCTTCCCTGCTCCGCACCGGCGGCACCCTCGCCCTCTCCGATGCCTTCGCCGTCGAGGCCGGCATGAGCACCATGGCCGTCAACCGCCGCTGGGCCGGTGGTCAGGCGGTGGTCCGCGGAGACGCCGCCGGCGTCGGCCGCGAGGCCGCCCTCTACGACGTGACCCTCAAACTCACCGCCCTGGACGCCGGCCCCCTCCGCCTCTCCATGCTCGGCGGCGTCCGCGCCTCCAGCATCGACGCCGCCGCCCGCAGCCGCACCGAGACCGCCGCCTTCGCCGCCATCCCCGTCACCGGCCTGGCACTCGACCTCTCGCTGACACCGAAAACCGTCCTTCGCACCAGCGCCGTCGGCAGCGCCGAAGGCGCCCGCCCCGGCAGCAACTACACCGAGTTCCGCATCGAATCGGTCACCAACCTCTCCCCCAGCGCCGCCGTCTCAGTCGGCTGGCAACGCATGAGCACCGACCTGGAACGCGGCGCCCTGCAGGCCGCTATGCGGCGCGACGCCGTCGTCCTGGAACTGCGCTTCCGCTTCTGAAGTTACGTTTCACACCCGCCCGCCGCCCCCAGCCACACCAACTCCGGCGCCCGCCCCTCCGCCAGCACCACCGCCGCCGCCTGACCGAACCGCTCCGCCAGCCCCAGAGCCGCCGCCATCGCGTGCCCGTCCGCCGCCCGCACCAGCACGCCCGGCTCGGCCGGCCACGCCGCGTCGTCCGGTTCCGCCACCGTCATCGCCAGCACGTCTGTCCCCGCCGCCCGCAGCAGTTCCGCCTCCGCCCTTGAGTTGGCCGCATCCGTCACCCGCTGCCCGCCCGGGTTGTGCGCGGTGATCACCACCGCCCCAGGGCACCCGATCGCACGCAGCCACGCATCCAGCCCCGGCTCCGCCCTCCCGATCCGCAGCCGCAACTCCGGCCCGCCAGCCAACCCGCTGGCCGGCCGCACCACATACGTCGTCGCCGCGAACGCCGCCTCCAGTCCACTCCGGCCGGCCATGCTCAAGCCTCCCGGCCAGCGAACCCCGCACTCAGTGCCGGAAGTGCCGCAGGCCCATCACCAGGCACGTCACCTTCCGCTCGTTGCACAGGTCGAACGTCTCCTGATCACGCTTGCTCCCCCCCGGGTGCACGATGCACGACACCCCCGCGTCGATCAGCACCCGCGGCCCATCAGCGAACGGAAAGAACGCATCCGAGAACGCCACCGCGTTGCGGGCCAGCGCCCCCGCCTTGCTCACCGCCAGCCGGCATGAGGCTAGCCGGTCCATCTGCCCCGCCCCCGCACCAAACAGCCGCACCGAGGTTTCGCCCCGCGCCGGCGACACCCCGCCGATGCACACCGCGTTGCTCGTCAGCGCCCGGCACACCGGCTCAAGCATCCGCGCCACCCGCAACTGCGCCAGCGTCGGCAGCGGCCCCGCCTTGTGGGCAAACGCCGACTCCTCCGCCAGCTTCGCGTCCCGCTCCTGCACCAGCAAGCCCCCGGGGATCGACCGCATCTCCAGTTCCCCCTCCGGCGGCACAAAGCTCGCCGAAGCCAGCTTCAAGATCCGCAGGTTGCTCCAACGCGCCCGCAGTTGCTCCAGCGCACCGGGCGTGTAGGCCGGCGCCGCCAGCACCTCAAAGAACACGTCCTTGCCGCACAGCTTCGCCGCCGCCGCCTCGTCCACCATCCCCGTCACCGCCACAATGCCCCCGAACGCCGCCAGCGGGTCGCCCGCCACCGCCTCCTCAATCGCCGCCTCGACCGACGGCGCCGCCGCCGCCCCGCACGGGTTGGCGTGCTTGATCACCGCCGCCCCGAACGCCGCCGCCGGCGCATCTGCCGAGGCCCGCGCCTCGCGAGCCGCCATCGCCAGCGAGCCCGCCAGCGCCACCGCCGCCGCCGCGTCGTTAAGGTTGTTGTAACTCAGTTCCTTGCCGTGCAACTGCTCCGCCTGAGGCACCCCCAACCCGGCATCCCGGCCCGAGCGCACATACAGCGCCGCCTTCTGATGCGGGTTCTCCCCATACCGCAGCGACTGCGACCGCGTCAGGTCCACCGTCAGCCGCGCCGGCAGTTCGTCCGTCTCCGCCCGCGGCGCTTCAGCCGCCGCATCAAACCGCGGGGTGATCCACGCCGCGATCGCCGTGTCATACCTCGCCGTCTGCGCAAAAGCCCGCGCCGCGTACCGCCGCCGCATCGCCAGATCCGGGCCGCCCGATCCGATCGCCGCCAGCGTCTCGGCGTACTGCGCCGGGTCGGTCACCACCAGCACAAACGCGTGATTCTTCGCCGCCGACCGCACCATGCTCGGCCCGCCGATGTCGATGTTCTCAATCGCCTCGTGCAGCGTCACATCCGGCCTGGCCACCGTCTGCGAGAACGGGTACAGGTTGATGCACACCAGGTCAATCGGCAGGATCTGGTGCTCCGCCATCGACCGCTGGTGCTTGTGGTCGTTCCGCATCGCCAGCAGCCCGCCGTGGATCTTCGGGTGCAGCGTCTTCACCCGCCCGTCCATCATCTCCGGGAAGCCCGTCACCTGCTCGATCGGGATCACCGGAATCCCCGCGTCCGCCAGCGCCTTGGCCGTGCCCCCGGTGGAGATCAACTCCACCCCTGCCTGGTGCAAGCCGCGGGCGAACTCGACAATGCCGGACTTGTCGCTGACCGACAGCAGGGCGCGGCGGACGGTGATCGGATCGGCCATCGGAACGACGTGTCCTTTCTGCTGCAAGCCGGCGTCGGCATCTGCCGATCCGACGCCACCGCCGCCCCTTCAAGAGCGGGTCGGTGCGATGCAAAGTACCTCAGCGGACCAAACCGGGCCTCAGTTGGCCTTGGGCGACAGCTTGAACACCGCGCCCGCCTCGGTCACCACGTACAGCGGGCCGTCAGCGAAGCCCGGCGCCCGGAACAGCGACTTGCCCGGCAGTTCCACCGTGCGAATCAGGTCGCCCGTGCCAACCTCCAGCACCGTCAGGCCCTTGCCGTCGTCCACCAGCAGTTCCGAGCCCCGCTGCGCCACCGCCACGCCCGTCAGCGTCTTGACCGACCACAGCACCTTGCCCGACGACGCATCGACCGCCGAGAAGCCCGTCTCCGGAATGGTCACAAACAGCCGGCCGTTGTGATACACCGGCTTGTGCCGCATGGGCGACTGCGTCCGGATCCGCCACCGCTGCGCCGCGTTGTTCGACTCAAACGCGTACAGCGACTGATCCAGGCTGGCCACAAACAGCGCATCATCCGAGGCCGCCAGATCACAGTCCACGCCCCCGAAGATCCGCGCCCGGCCCCTGGGCAGAGCCGTGATGCCGTCCAGAATCACCACCTCGCCGTCCTGGCTCACCACGCCCACGTCCCGGTCGCCGATCACCACCGGCGCGTGGCTGATCGGGCCCTGAATGAAGTAGCCCCACGCCTGGAAGCCGTTGCCCGGAGCGTGCGCCACCACCTGGTTGGTCGCCGTGCCGTACACCAGCGCCGGACCCACCGCCGCCGGCCGCGTCGCCACCACCCGCGCAAACGGCTGACGCGTGATCACCGCACCCGACTCGGTATCCACCACGAACAGGTTCGAGTCCGACGAGGCCAGCAGCCGGCTCCCCGACCGCACCGAGCCGAAGAACTGCGTCAGCGGGCTGTCAATCAGCGTGCTCCATCGCACCAGCCCGTTGGCCACATTCAGCCCCGACACCGCGTTGCCCCCGTCCTGCACCACCACCAGATCCCCCAGCACATCCACGTGCCGCACCACCTGCCCGCGCTGCACCGCGGCCACACCCGTCCAGTCCGCCTTGTACCCCAGCCGGCTGAACCACGCCTTCTCCGCTTCAGCCTTGGCCGCCGCCGCCTTGGCCGCCTCGGCCGACACCGCTGCAGGCTTTGTCGGCACCGCCGCCGTCGCCTGCACCGCCCCTTCCCCGGCCGGCTCGCCGCAGCAGCCGCCGCAGCACCCGCTGCAACCACTGCTGGCACACCCGCTCAACCCGGCGACACCCGCAACCATTGCCCCCACCGCCAGGCGGGCCAGCAGAACGCGGACGGAAGACCGAACGGCCGACGCAAGGACAGGCTGAATCACACGACGCTCCTGCTGCCCGGCGACCGCTCGGCCTCGGGCGTGCTGAAGAAAACTCCACGATCAGGCCCCGCTCAAACCGCCGGGCCGGGCCGCCCAACCGCCAGCCGCCCGCCCCCTGGTCGCTCCAGAAGGACCGAACAGCCGCCGTTGGGGCGGAACCATACCCGACCCACCGGCCAAGCGTGCGCCGCCGCCCACCCTTCCCCCCCCACCACTGCCGGCCCCCCCGCCCACTCCCCCTTCCCGGTCCCCGGCCCGGCAACCGGTGGGTATTCTCAGGCCCACCGGAGCAAGCCCCGTGTTCACTGGATTGGTGCAGGCCCAAGGACGCGTCCTCGAAACCCGACCCACCCCAACCGGGGTACGCCTGCTCATCGGCCAGCCCGAGGCCGCCCCCGGCGAACCCTGGGCCCACCTCCCCGCCCGCGGCGATTCCATCAGCGTCTCCGGGTGCTGCCTCACCGTCGCCAACCACCCCGCCCCCGGCGAGCCCTGGGCCTTTGACGCCATCCCCGAAACCCTCGCCAAGACCACCATCGGCCGACTGGCCGCCGGCGACCCCGTCAACCTCGAGCACGCCGTCACCGCCTCCACCCTCATGGGCGGCCACTTCGTCCAGGGCCATGTCGATGGCGTCGGCACCGTCCAGCGCATCAACACCACCGACGGCTGGCGTGTCCGCATCCTCCCCCCGCCCGATCTGGCCCTCTACCTCGCCCCCAAGGGCTCCGTCACCGTGCAGGGCGTCTCGCTCACCCTCGCCGCCGTCAGCGAGCCAGCCACCGCCAACACCGCCCCCACCGAGCAGCCCTGGTTCGAAGTCGCCCTCATCCCCGTCACCCTCGCCAAGACCACCCTGGGCGCCCTCCGCCCCGGCGACGGCGTCAACATCGAAGCCGACATGCTCGCCAAGACGCTCGTCCGCGCCCTAGCCGTGTACGGCCCCCGCCTGCTCGGCGGCCCAACCCCCGTTGCCACCCCCCTCACGCCCGGAGCCCCCGCGTGGTGATCCTCGGCGTCGACCCCGGGCTGCGCTTCACCGGCTACGGCGCCCTCAAACTCAGCGGCCCGCCCGGCCCCGGCGTCTCCGTCTCCATCGTCGAAGCCGGCGTCTTCAAACTCCCCCCCAAGGCCAGCATCTCCGACCGCCTGGTCGAACTCGCCACCGACTTCGGCGAACTGCTGGGCCGCGTGCAGCCCCAGGCCGTCGCCGTCGAGATGCTCTACGCCCACTACAAGCACCCCGTCACCGCCATCATCATGGGCCACGCCCGGGGCGTGCTGCTGCACACCATCCGCAAGCACAACCTTCGCCTCGTCGAACTCCGCCCCACCGAGGTCAAGAAGAGCGTCACCGGTCACGGTCACGCAGCCAAGCCCCAGATCCAGGCCGCCGTACAGGCCGAGTTCCGCCTCGCCCAGCCCCCCGAACCCCCCGACATCGCCGACGCCCTGGCCATCGCCCTGTGCGCTTCCCGACGCGCCGCCTGGGCCGAGGACATGCCCCCCGAACTCCCCGACGACGACCACGACACCGACTGACGCACCCGCCGTACGCTCTGCAGTCATGACCAACCGCCGCCAGGAACTCGACCCCACCCTCAAGGCCGAAACCCCCGCCCTCACCGACGCCCCGCCCGAGCAGCGGGCCCAGAAGCGCGTCGATGACCCCGACATGACCGCCCGCCTGGCCCAGCTCGTCCGCGACGTCGGCGGCGATCCCGCCACCTTCAGCGGCGAACTCGTCCAGGACCTCCTCGCCTCCGCCCTCAAGCTCATCCCCGACGGCCGCAACACCGGCGAGCTCAAGCTCATCACCGCCGCCGTCAAGGAACTCCGCTACGCCTTCCGCGTCTTCGGCCAATACCCCGAGCCCCACAAGATCACCATCTTCGGCTCCGCCCGCACCCCGACCGACCACCCCGACTTCGCCGCCACCGTCGAGTTTTCCCGCCTGATGGCCCAGAAGGGCTGGATGGTCATCACCGGCGCCGGCGGCGGCATCATGGAGGCCGGCCACATCGGCCCCGGCCGCGACAAGAGCTTCGGCGTCGCCATCCGCCTCCCCTTCGAACAGAGTACCAACCAGGTCATCGCCGGCGACAGCAAGCTCATCCACTTCCGCTACTTCTTCACCCGCAAGCTCATGTTCATCAGCCAGAGCGAGGCCGTCGCCCTCTTCCCCGGCGGCTTCGGCACCATGGACGAAGGCTTCGAGCTGCTCACCCTCGTCCAGACCGGCAAGGCCTCCATGGTCCCCATCGTCCTCTGCGAGGGCAAAGACCAGACCTACTGGGAGGAGTTCGACCACTTCGTCCGCAAGGGCCTGCTGGATCGCAAGCTCATCAGCCCCGAAGACACCAGCCTCTACAAGATCTGCAAGACCAGCGAAGAGGCCGTCCAGCACATCCTGGACTTCTACCGCATCTACCACTCCTCGCGATACGTCAAGGACGACCTGATCATCCGCCTCAACAAGCCCATCAGCCAGAAGGACGTCGACCGCCTCTCCGAACGCTTCGCCTCCCTCATCCGCGACGGCGGCAAGATGACCCTCCGCGGCCCCTACGACGTTGAGGACGACCACCTCAACCTCCCACGCCTCTGCTTCACGCACAACCGCCGCCACTACGGCACCGTCCGCCAGTTGCTTGACGCCATCAACGCCTGCGACCCGGCGTAAGCCCCCGCCCGCCACGCACTCCGCATTTCACCCCCGCTTGCGCAGCACGCACGAGTGCGGCGCTTTCACCGCGCCCCCCGGACCGCAGAACTTCCGCTCGTAGTTCGTCCCCAACACCTCCCCGTCATCCACCCACGCCGGCGGCACAAACTCGTGCTCGCTGAACGCCGGCCCCCCGCCCACCGCCGCCCGAATCCCCGCCGGCACCGGGTCGCTCATCCCCGCCGCCAGACCCGCGGCCAGGCTCGCCGCATCCGCCAGCCATGGCGCAAAGTGCTCGCGGTCCCACGCCCACAGTTCATCGTGGTCGGTCACCACCCGCAACTCCCCGCCCGCCGCCAGCGTCCGCCAGGCCTCGGCCAGAAAGCCGTGCTGCACCACACGGTTCTTGTGGTGCTTGGTCTTCGGCCACGGGTCGGAGTAATACAGGTGAATCACCGCGAACGCGCCGTCGTGCACCCGCCACCGCAAAAAGCTCACCGCGTCCGCGTGCAGCATCCGCACGTTGCTCAGCCCCCGCCGCCGAATCCGGTCCGCGCAATACGCGTAGATCTCACCCTCCCACTCAATCCCCAGGTAGTTCGTCTCCGGATCCGCCGCCGCCTGATTCAAAATGAACGTCCCCTTCCCCGTCCCGATCTCGAGCTCCAGCCTCGCCCCCGGGTTGCGGAACCACGCCCCCAGGTCCAGCCGCCCCGCCGTGGGCCTGGCCAACAGGTCATCCGGCAACGGCGGAAGTTCCGCCGCCGCAATCCCCACCACCCCGGGCGCCGCATCCAATGTTCGACCTCGGGAAAGATCCGCCATGCCCCCAGCGTAACCCCCGCCGCCCGCCCCCGTCGCCACCATTCTCGGACGCTCCCCCGATCCGCCCGCACCCGCCGCCTGGCTTTCCTCACCCCACCATGAACCCCGCCCCGCGCCCCGTGCGTATCCCCATCCGAGAACCCATCATCGGGGCTCAGGTCGGCTCGCAAACAGCCGATCCCTGAGCCAGTGTGCAGGGAGAGCCCCTCTCCCCCGCCCCGCCGCACCGGCCCCGCCCGGGGCACCGCGACCGGGCTTCGGATCTTGAGGGGCGATGCGGACGCACGGAGGCGTCGTCGCTGACCAGCCTCCGCGCGTGCATCCACGCCGGGCGTCGCCCAATCGCGACGCGTTCGCCGGAACTGACCGCTCCGGGCCACATGCCCGGGAACGCTGCCTCTGCCGTCGTCCGGCCGACCATCCGTTCCCGGTGTCGCCCAATCCCCGCGGCAGGAAGGCGTCCCATGAACGATCCCGCATCCGTGCGTCTGCAGACCGGCGTCCCCGCCAGCGGCAACGCCGAACCCGGGCTGGTCCGCGACCCTGCCGCGCCCTCCCCCGGCACCGCCGCCGCCGATCTCGCCTCGCTGATCGACAGCCGGGTCGATCGCCGAGGCTTTCAGGAAGCCCACTGGGAAGGCTCGTTTTTCGACTACCTCGACATCGTCATGCGCGAGCCGGCGGTAGTCCGCAACGCCTACCAGCGCCTTTACGACGCCGTCATGACCCAGGGAAGCGAGAAGTACCGCCTCTTCAAGCAGGACATGGTCCGCTACCGCTTCTTCTCCGACCCCTTCGACCACGGCGCCGACGCCATCTTCGGGCTCGATAGCGCCCTGATGCAGATGGTCGACTTCCTCCGCTCCGCCGCCGAGGGCTACGGCACCGACAAGCGCATCCTCCTTCTCCACGGCCCCGTCGGCTCCAGCAAGAGCACCATCGCCCGCCTGCTCAAAAAGGGGCTCGAGCACTACAGCCGCACCGAGGCCGGCGCCCTCTACAGCTTCACCTGGCTGCTCGATGACCAGTGCGGCCCGGGTGCCATGGACCACGCCTTCCCCTGCCCCATGCACGAAGAGCCCCTCCTGCTGGTCCCGCGCGAGGCCCGCGTCGAACTGATGACCCGCCTCAACGAGCGGTACGCCGCCGCCGGCGGCACCGGCAAACTCAAGCTCGTCGGCGAGCTCGACCCCTTCTGCCGCAAGGTCCACGCCGAACTCATGCGCCACTACGGCGGCGACTGGCGCAAGGTCATGCAGCACGTCCGCGTCCGCCGCGTCCTGCTCTCTGAACGCGACCGCGTCGGCATCGGCACCTTCCAGCCCAAGGACGAAAAGAACCAGGACTCCACCGAACTCACCGGCGACATCAACTACCGCAAGATCGCCCAGTTCGGCTCTGATTCCGACCCCCGCGCCTTCAACTTCGACGGCGAACTGAACATCGCCAACCGGGGCGTCTGCGAGTTCATCGAGGTCCTCAAGCTCGACGTCGCCTTCCTCTACGACCTGCTCGGCGCCAGCCAGGAACACCTGATCAAGCCCAAAAAATTCGCCCAGACCCACATCGACGAGGTCATCATCGGGCACACCAACGAGCCCGAGTACCGCCGCCTCCAGAACAACGAGATGATGGAGGCCTTCCGCGACCGCACCATCAAGATCGACGTCCCCTACAACATCCGCCTGGACGACGAGATCCGCATCTACCAGAAGGACTTCGGCCCCTCCCGCGTCCGAGGCGTCCACGTCGCCCCCCACACGCTGGAGGTCGCCGCCATGTGGGCCGTCCTCACCCGCCTCAGCGAGCCCAAGAAGGCCGGACTCACCCTGCTCCAGAAGCTCAAGCTCTACAACGGCCGCGCCATCTCAGGCTTCACCGAAGAGTCCGTCAAGGAACTCCGCGAGGAGGCCGAGCGTGAGGGCATGGACGGCATCAGCCCACGCTACGTGCAGGACAAGATCTCCAACGCCATGGTCAGCCGCCAGGCGATTGAGGACCGCACCGTCAACCCCTTCATGGTCTTGAACGAGCTCGAGTCCGGCCTCTCCCACCACTCCCTGATCAGCGACGAGGACACCCGCAAGCACTACCGCTCCCTCCTCGCCGTCGTCAAAGAGGAGTACGAGGACATCATCAAGGGCGAGGTCCAGCGCGCCATCTCCGCCGATGAGGACGCCATCCGCCGCCTCTGCGGCAACTACATCGAAAGCGTCCGCGCCTACACCCAGAAGGAGAAGGTCAAGAACAAGTACACCGGCCGCGACGAGGAGCCCGACGAGCGGCTCATGCGCTCCATCGAGGAGAAGATCGACATCCCCGAGGCCCGCAAGGACGACTTCCGCCAGGAGATCATGAACTACATCGGCGCCCTGGCGCTCGACGGCAAGAAGTTCGAGTACCACACCAACGCCCGCCTCTACCGCGCCCTGGAACTCAAACTCTTCGAGGACTCCCGCGACACCATCAAGCTCAAGAACCTCGTCTCCAGCGTTGTGGACGACGAAACCCAGGCCAAGATCGACGTCGTCAAGCAGCGCCTCATCAAGCAGTTCGGCTACAACGAAACCTCCGCCGCCGACGTCCTCAACTACGTCGCCAGCATCTTCGCCCGCGGGGACAGCAAGACCAAATAACCACTCACGCCCCACACGCCCCCACACGCCCCCGCACAACCCGCTTCCCCCGCTGCCCTGCCCCGCCCGCTGTCCATCCGGCTACGCCCCAACCGGCTAAACTCCGCCTCCAACATGGACTCCACCCGAACTTCCACCCCGACCACCACCACGACGACGACCACCTCCGTGGTTCGCGGGTAGCCGGCACCCGCAGGGTTCACCCCCCCTCGCCCCTCCGCCCCTTCAGCAGCCCGGCAACCCTCGCCGGGCTGCTTTCATTCCCGCCCGCCCCCCTCCCGCCCCGATACACCCCCGCTCACCACCCCTCCCGTTTTCCCCGCAGCACCCGACTCACGAGCCACCCATGCCCACCATCACCCTCCCCGACGGCAAGCAGCTCCCCTTCGATGGCCCCGTCTCCGGCCGCGCCGTCGCCGAGAAAATCGGCGCCCGCCTCGCCAAAGACGCCCTGGGCGTCAAGGTCAACGACCAGCTCTCCGACCTGAACACCGTCATCGACCACGACGCCAAGCTCTCCATCGTCACCTACAAGAGCCGCGACGGCGCCGTCAGCGCCGATGCCCTCTACCTCCTCCGCCACTCCGCCGCCCACATCATGGCCGAGGCCATCCAGCGCATCGTCCCCGCCGCCCAGCTCGTCTACGGCCCCCCGCTCGAAGACAAGTTCTACTACGACATCCGCTTCCCCGACAACCGCCCTCTCCGCGACAGCGACTTCCCCGCCATCGAGGCCGAGTGCGCCAAGATCATCGCCGAGGACCGCCCCTTCACCCGCTACCAGCAGGACCGCGCCGCCTGCATGGAGCGCCTCAACCGCGAGGGCAACAAGTACAAGGTCGACAACGCCCAACGGGCCCTCGACGCCGATCCCAACGCCGCCCTCACCTTCTACGCCACCGGCACCCCCGGCCAGAACTTCGAAGACCTCTGCCGCGGCCCCCACGTCCCCTCCACCGGCCGCGTCGGCGTCATCAAGGTCCTCTCCCTCGCCTCCTCCTTCTGGCACGGTGACGAAAACTCCGACCGCCTCACCCGCGTCTACGGCGTCGCCTTCGCCTCCCAGGCCGAGCTCGACTCCTACCTCAAGCAGCGCGAAGAAGCCGCCGCCCGCGACCACCGCGTCATCGGCGCCAAACTCCGCCTGTTCCACATTGACGAAACCGTCGGCCAGGGCCTCATCCTCTGGACCCCCGCCGGCTCCGTCGTCCGCAAGGAACTCCAGACCTTCATCGCCGCCGAACTGAAAAAGCAGGGCTACACCGAAGTCTTCACCCCCCACATCGGCCGCCTGGAGCTCTACAAGACCTCCGGCCACTTCCCCTATTACAAAGAAAGCCAGTTCGCCCCCATCATCGAGCGCGAAGCCCTCGAGCAACTCTCCGCGTCCGGCTGCTCCTGCGCCGAAATGTTCAACCGCGTCGAGGCCGTCTCCGCCAAGCTCGCCGAGGGCATCAACGCCCGCACCGGCAAGCAGACCATCGAGCCCTCCCGCATCAAGCCCGATGACCAGCTCATCCCCGGCTTCATGCTCAAGCCGATGAACTGCCCCCACCACGCCAAGATCTTCGACTCCGCCCCCCACTCCTATCGCGACATGCCCGTCCGCCTCGCCGAGTTCGGCACCGTCTACCGCTGGGAGCAGTCCGGCGAACTCAACGGCATGACCCGCGTCCGCGGCTTCACCCAGGACGACGCCCACCTCTTCTGCACCGAGGACCAGGTCCCCGCTGAGATCCAGGGCTGCCTCTCCCTGGTCAAGGTCATCTTCGCCACCCTGGGCATGAAGGACTACCGCGTCCGCGTCGGCCTCCGCAACCCCGACTCCAACAAGTACACCGGCACCGCCGAGTCCTGGGACAAGGCCGAGCAAGCCTGCCGCGACGCCGCCCGCTCCCTGGGCGTCCCCTTCTCCGAAGAGCCCGGCGAGGCCGCCTTCTACGGCCCCAAGATCGACTTCGTCGTCAAGGACGTCATCGGCCGCGAGTGGCAGCTCGGCACCGTTCAGGTCGATTACAACATGGCCGTCCGCTTCGACCTCACCTACGTCGGACCCGACAACAAGCCCCACCGCCCCGTGGTCATCCACCGCGCCCCGTTCGGCTCCATGGAACGCTTCTGCGGCGTCCTCATCGAACACTTCGCCGGCGCCTTCCCCACCTGGCTCAGCCCCGAGCAGGTCCGCGTCCTGCCCATCTCCGAAAAGACCAACGACTACGCCGAGAAGGTCCGCTCCGCCCTCGCCGCCGCCGGCGTCCGCGTCACCTGCGACACCGGCAACGACCGCATCCAGGGCAAGATCAAGGCCGCCACCGACTTCAAGATCCCCTACCTCCTCATCGTCGGCCCCCGCGATGCCGAGCAGAACAACGTCTCCGTCCGCATCCGCGGCACCGAAAAAGACGCCGGCGCCATGCCCTTGGACGCCTTCGTCTCCCGCATCGCCCAAGAGATCGCCGACCGCCGGGCCGAACTCACCGTCAAGCCCTGACCCGGTTGGCGGGCCGCCCACCCTCTCACCCAGATCCAAACACAAACCTATCAATCCACCCCGGCGGCCCCTCCCCAGCCCCACAATCGCAGATTTTTGAGTTTCCGCGAACCCCGGATGCCACTTTGCCGAATAAGTTAGTAAGCACTTACTAACACCGAGTGCGATGCACCCATTCGGAGGTTCCCCGTGCCCGACATCGCCGCCCAAGCCGCCCCCGCACTCACCCTCGCCCTCGCCGCCCTCACCCTGCTCGGCCAAGTCGCCCTCTGCCTGCTCATCGCCGACGCCCTCTCCGGCCTGCTCCACTGGATCGAAGACTCCTACTTCTCACCCAACACGCCCCTCATCGGCCGCCACGTCATCGCCCCCAACATCGAGCACCACCTCGATCCCCGCGCCTTCCTGCGCAACTCCTGGTGGGACAGCACCTGGATCTCCCTGCTCATCGCCGCCGTCCTCGGTCTGGCCATCTGGGCCTCGGGCCTCTGGCATTGGACCGTCGCCCTCACCCTGCTCATCGCCGCTCACGCCGCCACCGTCCACAAGTGGGCCCACCGCTCCCGCTCCGAGAACGGCCCGCTCATCGTCGCCCTCCAGCGCCTCCACATCATCCAGTCCCCAGCCCATCACGCCGCCCACCACCGCCCCGCCCGCGACCGCCGCTACTGCGTCATCACCCCGTGGGTGAACCCCATCGTCGACCGCCTCCACCTTTGGCACGGGCTTGAACTGGCCATCCAGTTCCTCTTCCGCGTCGCCCCCCGCCCCGAGCCCGACGAGGCCTCCTGGCCCGCCACCAAGGCCGCCGTCAAACACACCGCCACCACCGCCGCCCACTCCGCCGTCGCCGCCGCATCGGCCGCGTCCGCTGCCGCCGGCGCTGCAGCCTCCGCCGCTTCCACCCGTCTCTCCGCCGCCGCCTCCAACGTCGCCGATCACCTCCACACCTCCGCCGCCAAACTCACCGCCAAGCCCCGCCGCGCCTGACGCCACCGAAGCCCGCCCACACGCCATCCACCGCACTGCACCACGCGCACACCATCATGCCACTCCTCCAACGCTCGCCACGCACTTTCCCGCTCCGCCGCTGCTCCCCGAAGCGCACAACCGCCGATGCACACACGCATGCTGCGGTGGGTTGAACTCCTCTCCTGGCCGGCCCTCTCCCTCGCCGGGCTCTTCGCCCTCGTGCTCCTCTGGCGCGCCTGCCGCCGCCCGCGCGGTTGCCCCGGCCCCGCGCCCCGCCGCTTCTTCGCCGCACTCGCCTGGTCGCCCCTCTGCCTGCTCCCCTGGCGAACCTGCGGCTACGAACTCCGGGGCCTCCCCACCACCGGCCCCACCGCCGGAATCTGCCCTGAATGCGGCACCCGCCACGGCCTGCTGCACACTCCCCGGCTGGCCCCCGCGCGTTTCCTCGCCCCCCTCCTCTGGGCCGCCCTCTTCGCCGCCGCTGGCTGGTCCGCCTGGAACATCCGCTGGCTCCGGCACGGCGGCTGGATGCAGCCCCTCCCCACCGGCGTGCTCATCTCCATCGCCCACGCCACCTCCGGCCCCACCGCCGAAGCCGCCATCGAAGAACTCCTCCGCCGCAACCACCGCTGGCTCCCCGGCCCCGTCACACAGGCCCACACCGTCAGCTTCCTCATCCGCCGCCTCGGCGACGACGACATCCGCTACTCCGCCCTCGACGCCCGCTGGACGCTCAACGACTTGCGGGGCGGCATGGTCACCGAGCAACTCTCCGCCGCCCTCACCTCGCCCGACCGCCAACGCCGCGACCTGGCCGCCTCCGCACTCATCGTCCGCGCCATGCCCGGATCCGGCGCCCCCGAGGCCGACGGCCCCCTCTCACCCCGCCTCATCCACGTCTTCCTTGAATCCCAACGCCTCGACGCCCCTGAAGTCGTCTACGCCGGGCAACTGCAGCGCTGGTCCGGCATCTCCTCCACCGCCTCCCACCTCGCCCCCCTCCACCACCGCCTCGCCCCCCACCTCACTGACCTGCTCAGCACCGGCGACCCCCGCCAACGCCTCGTCGCCGCCGCCACCCTCGCCCGCGTCCCCGATCAGGCCCCCATCCCCCTGATCCTCCCCGTCCTCCTCGCCCACCTGCAGGACAACACCATCCGCCGCGACGCCATCGTCGCCGCCGAAGCCCTCACCCACCTCGGCAGCCGCGCCCGCCCCTGGCTCGAGTCCTGCCGCTCCCACCCCGACGCCCAGCTCCGCACCTTCGCCGACCAGTTCTGCCGCCGCCTCGACGGCCAGACCCTCAGTTGGAAGGACCAACTCGCCCTCCACCGCATCCTCGAGACCAATGCCGACGTCCTGGCCAACCTCAAGCCCGAACCCCTCGGCCGCCCCGGACTCGTCGAGCATGCCACCGCCAGCCTGACGTCCGCTCCGTCGCAGCCCCAGCATCCCTCCCAACCGTGACTGGGCCCTGATTACGCCCTGATCACGCCCTGATTGGGCCCTGATTGGGCCCTGCTCAGCCACGTTCCGGGCCATGCTCTTGTCAGTCCACGGCCCAGCCGCCGGCCGCCCTCTTTTCACACCCTTCCAAAGACCGTCCCCCCCCCCACCAACCCCCCCAATAAAATGGGTATTTGAGCCTCGCCCGCTCAAGTTTCACTTCGAAGACTCCCCAGAGGTCAAAGCCTGAGGTAGACTCCCACCAGCCGCACCTTCTTCGTGCGGCAGCTAAAGGGGTCTTCCGCTGGGTCACCCGCACCCCCCACGCCCGCGTGGGCCTGCCCCACCCAGCCCGGTGCTTCCGTCCTTCGTGGGTTCAGCGTGTTTGGCCGTCGGGCTTTTCTCTCGCCCAGGCCATCAGTGCACAAGGGGTAGTCGTCATGCCGCGCCCAGCCTTCGCCGCAACCCTCCGCACACCCGCAGTGCTTGCCTTCGCCGCCGCCTGCGGGTTTGGCTGCCCCGCCGCCCTGGCCCAAAGCCAGCCCACCCCCGGCACCCCCTCCATCCCCTTCGCCGGCCGCGCCGCCATCACCAACCCCGAGGTCACGTACCAGTACGGGCATGAGTTTGTCACCGTCACCTCACCGGGCAACGCACCCATGACCGGCGTGTTTCCTAATGCTCGGGGTCCGGCGCTCACCGCGCAGGTGAACAGCGCTTATCGGATTGCTCGCTTCGAGGTGACCACAGAGCAGTACGTGCAGTTCCTCAATGCGCTCTACGCCACCAATGCACCCGCTGGCAGGTTCATTCCCGTCCCCGCCGCCGGATCATGGGGTGCCCGCGCTGTGACCGGCTCGCCATCAGGCCCCGTCCAGTTTGAAGTGCTCCCCGGTGGTGCCAATGTGCCCGTCGGTGGCGTGAACTGGCGTGCCGCCGCGATCTACTGCAACTGGCTGCACAACGACATGGCCCTGAGCCCCGCTGCGTTTGCCTCCGGTGCATACGACACGTCCACCTTCGGCTATCGGGGCGAGCAGTTTACCGACCAGCCCGCACGATCCCCCGGTGCCCGCTTCTTCATTCCCACGTGGAATGAATGGGCCAAGGCCGCTCATTGGGATCCGAACCGATTCGGAGACGGCCAGGGCGGCTACTGGAACTATTCCAACGGCACGGATGTTCGGCCCATCCCCGGCCTGCCGCCGAGCATGGGCGGTGACGGGCAGGCCAACTGGGGCGTGTTTGCGGGTAATTCGGCAGTGCCCGTCGGTGCGTATACGGATCAGCAATCCCCGTGGGGGCTCTTGGACCTGGCAGGAGGCCGTCGCGAGTGGACTGAAACGCTGTACCAAGCCAGTGCGGCGGATCCACGCTTTAGAATCCGGGACGGGTCCTATTCCGGTCAGGGTTTCCTTGACCCAACAGATTGGGATCTGTCCCACATGTACAGTATCCTTAGTCCGGAAAGCAGTTCCAGTGCAAGCGGGTTTCGAATTGCCGCAGTCATCCCATCCCCCACCACGTTCGCGTTGACCGTGGTGGGGGCTGGTCTCGTTGGTCGAAGGAGGCGGTAGCAAATGAAAAAGGTCTGTCTTGTGGTCGCGGCATTTGCCGCGGCCGGCGCGATCCCCGCGCTCGCAGATGTCCGCATGGCCGTGCAACTGGATACCCAGCCCGTTCTGACTCCACCTGCCTTGGTGTTCCCTGACAACACGCCGATAGCTATCTCGCTGGCAGACTTGCTCGCCTTCACCGGTCCGCCATCTGGCCCCTTCCGGCTCACCGTTTGGGTCTTCGATGATGGCATGTTCCAAGGTCAGCAGTCCGTCCCCACGACTCGCCTCCCCGCGTTGACCATCACGGCCTCACCAGCCGACACACTCCCAGAACAACTTGACATCTTGGCGGTCGGACCGAGCATCGTGGGCACGGCGGTGACCTTCCCGGCGATGCCGCTGACGTTCGACGAAGTTCTGACCGGCGTTGTTGGCCTCGCGTTCCTCGGCTCCGTCCAAGTCCAATCCCCCGGCGGGGACTCCGACGAGTTCCGCTCCCGCGTCCGTATCGCCGGCCGTGTCCTCGGCAACATCGGCCGAGACCCCGCTACTTCCGGCGGCATCCGCGACGAGATCCACGTCGGTCAGGTGTGGCGACTTGAGGCCCGCACCAACAGCAACGTTGAGCCCGCCTGGGCAACTGGCAACATCCGCGCTAACATCCGCACCTCCGGACGATGGGTCGATCCGCAGCCGCAGCCGGGAGACCTCAACAGCATCGGGGTCGGGGTTCTTTCGGCTTCGTACGGCATCGATGGCGACATCCGGACCGGCTCTCGCCCCCGCCGCTCGGGCCCCAACGGCTTTCAGTACCCCAACCCCCCTGACTTGCAGGCGTTCAACCCTGGGCATGTTGGGCGCATCGCCGTCGAACGCTTCGTGCCAGGCAGCTCGTTGGGGCTGGTCGGAAGCGAGATCACTGCCGGTGACGTGACCATCCAACTCATCGACGGCGTTCCGGTGAACGCACGCCTGCCCGGCTCCATCGGCGAAATCTACTCCGCGGGTGCCTTCGGCACCGCCCAGCGCCCCATCACGCTCGACGCGGGTGACACCATCCACTATGTTCGCGCCGTTCGGCGGAACGAGGACACCGACCTACTTGAACTCGGCAACCAGTCCATCTACGCCGCAGTCCGCACTGGCACCGCGATTTTGGCCTATCCGTTCAGCCGTCCGCCCGATCCGAGCAGCGGAGCCATCGCTGGTGCATTGCAGCGGCTCGAAACCGGCGGTGATTTCGTCGGGTCGCTCGCCCTCGGCAACATGACCGCACTGTCCAGGAACTTCTTCGGCCTCTCCGACGTGAACTCCGCCGACCTTCTCGTCCGACATGACCATAACGCCGAGTTCCTTCCGCTCGCCCACGCCGGCATACTCGTGCGAGGCTCAGTCGTCGGAAGCCTGACTGTTCGCGGCCTGGTTGAGTACGCCGACATCATCGCCAGTTCGTTCACCCAGCCGATCACCGTTGGCCACACGCTCAAAGGCAGCGTCATCGCTTACGGCGACCCGGCCGTCACGCCAGGTGCCGGGCACCTTCCCGGGTTGTCCGTTGGCCTTGAGCCGCTGCTGGACAACCCCGAGATCAACGCCCGTCAGCCCGGTTTCGTCGGTGTCTTTCACGAGCCCACCGAGATGGACTTGGTAAATGACACGCCGGAGGCTGTCTGGTTCCGACCGCGCAGGCTCGACTCCGGCTCCATGGATGGGTTGGTGCGCGCCGCAACCGCCGGCCCGCTGTCGTTCTCCGCTGTCAGCAACGTACACTTCACTCTCGCCGGCCCGGGTAAGAACCGGCCGCGAATTGAGGTGGTGAGTGGCGAATCCCTCTCGATCGGCGTGCTTCATGCCGGACTGGTCTGGTCCGGCCGACTCGAGTATCAGCCGGGGACTCGAGTGCTCGCCAACGACGCGACCAACGACTTCGCCTCGTTCGGCAGCATCTCCATCGGCTGCGTCGGCGCGGCCTCTGACCTCTGGTTCACCGGCACGCCCCACGTGTCCATCGCCAACGACCTGCGCGGCCAGATCCGCACCGATCGCCTTCAGGCACACCAACTCATCACGATCGGCGGGACGCTTGCATCTCAAAACGTGATCATTAGCGAGCCCGGGATTTCCTGCGCTTCCCAGGACAGCATCCGAGACCTGCTCCCTGAAGACTCCCCCCGAGGGCTAAGCGAAGTCGTAGACGACGCCGAAACGGTCGCGCCCGTCGGTGCCATCTACATCCGCGATCGCCTCGGCCTCGCAGGCCAAATCACCCTTGAAGCCAACAACACCACCGCCAACCACGACACCTCACGCCTGGCCGGCTTTGTTCGCGTCGGCGGCTACTTGCCGCCGGAGCCGCCCGCACCGCCGGACGCGGTGCTCACCTTCGCCGCCTCCGGTTCGTCCGCACTCGGCGTCCTGCCCGAGACCGTTCTCCCACTTTACCAGACCCGCTCCGCTGCCCTCGGTGGCGGCGCCATCGGCGTCGTCCCCTTCGCCGTCCATGTCGTCGATTCGCCCGCGATCAGCGCCAGCCCAACCACGCCCGCACCCTTCTTCTCCACCGCCGCACTCAGCGACCCCAACATCGGGCTTCCACTCAACTACTACGGGCCGGTCGTCACCACGAGCGGCGATCCCGTCGGCGAGATCCTCGCTCGCGGCATCGGCACCACCGTGCCCTTCTTCGCCCCGGCTTGCCCCTCGGCCTTCACCGCCACCGCGTCCGGCCGCACCGTAACCCTCGTCGGTGTCGGCTCGTTCTGTGCCCTCGAGTACCAACTCGTAACCGCCCCGCTCACCATCCGCAGCGTGGTAAACCTCGGCACCGGCCCCCTCACCCGCGACACGCTCACGCCTCAGCCCGTGTACTTCCGTGTCGGCTGCACCGTCGGCGGCAACCCTAATCCGGCTGACATCGTCTCCATCGGCGGCGATCCAGTGCCCGACGGGCTCGTCACCGGCGACGACTTCAATGCCTTCATTGCCGCGTTTGGCGCTCAGGACCTCCTCGCCGACATCACCGGCGTCGGCGGCCCGCCCGCCCTGCCCGATGGCTTGCTGACCGGGGATGATTTCATCGCCTTCATCAACGCATTCGCGCAGGGCTGCGACGACTAAACCGCCTTCCCGGTCAACGGCCGCCACCAACTACACCCCATCCAACCCACCACGCCCGCGCCCTCCATCGGCGCGGGCGTTTTCACTTCTGGCTGCCCTTCGCAACCAGATCTTCCCGGAATACCAAACAAAACACATACACTTTGCGTACAGACGGACAGCCAACTCATCCATCTCGCAGCCGCTCTAAACGTCCGAGAATATTCGGCAAGCGTGCACCAGATCCCTCGCCATGCACCACATCCCGCATGCTCATCATCTTCACGCCAACCCCCGCCCCGCCACCGCCACCAAGACCAGTACCAGCCCCAACCGCACCACCCGCGTCAACATCAGCACTTCACCTCACTACAACTCCCCCTTGCCTCCATTTATCCACATACACCCCCTCACAAAATCCACGGCGAAGCCTTTCTCGAACCGCCACACGACCTGCCCACCATTCCCCAGTCCGTATTTGCCCTTATCCAAATCCCGCACCACATCCCCGGCCAGCCCTCCCCCGCGAACCCCGCCCCCAAGCAGCACCCCAACACAATCCACGCCCCTCCCCTCCACCCACCCCAGTGCTGATCGAACCATCGCGTCCACTCCCGCACCCACGCCCGTCCCCTGCCGGAACCACGCCCCGCCGAGCCTCCGGCTCCACCCAGCCGCTCCACCCTCAGCGCGACGTGCAGTTCCCCAACGTCTCACCCGAACCGCCCCGCCCCTCCAACGCCACCGAGAGACCACCCCATGGCCACACCCACCGCCCACCCCTCCTCCACCCTCGCCACCCTCCTCACCGCCGCCGCTCTCCTCGCCACCCTCACCCCGCCCGCCCCCCTGCCCCTGCTCGGCGAGCCCGCCGCCACCGCCTCCGCCCAACTCGGCACCGCCCGCTTCGCCGGCACCGACTCCGTCATCACCCGCCGCACCTTTGACCGCTACACAAAGACCCTCCGGCTTGACGCCGCCCAGACCGACGCCGCCAACCAGCTCTTCACCGCATATGCCGACCGCGCCGCCGAGATCGACCGCGCCGCCGAAGAGAAAACCCGCGAACTCCGCGACGGCATCGAAGGCGGCGGTGCCGCCCCCGAGGGCATCCGCGAACTGATCGCCAAACTCCCCGAGATCACCCGCACCGCCTCAAAGCAGCACGCCGACCTCACCACCCCGTTCCTCGATGACATCCGCTCCCTGCTCACCCCCGAGCAGGAAACCCGCTGGGCCGCTCTGGAACGCCTCCGCCGCCGCGAGGCCGGCCTGTCGTCCGCTGCCCCGCTCGGCGGGGCCTCAGGCAGCAATCTGGATCTCACCGTGGTCGTCGACAGCCTCAAGCTCCCCGACGAGCAGACTCAGGCCATCGCCCCCGCCCTTGAGGCCTACGAGATCGAACTCGACGCTGTGCTCAGCCAGATCAATCAGGACGATCAGCAGTGGCGCGCCGACCGCGCCAAGCAGCAGGGCCGCCCCGACGACGGCGCCGTCATCATCTCCAGCACCAACACCGACGACTTCCTCGCCTTCCAGAAAAGCTCCCGCGAGAACGCCCTCCGCCTCCGCGACCTGAACACCAAGCACCTCCGCCAGACCGCCGCCGCCCTCGGCCCAGAGTGGGGCCAGAAGCTCACCGACGCCTACCGCCGCCGCGCCTTCCCGCAGATCTTCCGCCAGTCCAACGCCACCCGAGCACTCGCCGCCGCCGAGGCCTTCAAGGACCTCACCGACGAGCAACGCACCGCCATCGCCGAGATCCGCGCCGACTACGCCGCCCGCCTCCCCGCCCTCAACCAGCGCTGGCTCAGCGAACTCGAACGTGCCGAGGCCGAGGGCAAGGCCAACCCATTCCCCCTCCCCGGCATGGGCCAGGATGAAGCCAAGGAACTCGCCGACGCCCGCACCGCCCGGCGTGAGTTCGACAAGGCCTTCACCGACAAACTCACCGCCCTGCTCACCCCCGCCCAGCGCGACCGCCTCCCCAAGCCCGGCCGCCCCGCAAGCACCGCCGGCGCCCTCATCGGCACCACCACCGGCGGCGGCCCCGGTGCCGGCGGCATGGTCATCCAGATCGGCCCGCCGGGCGCCGACGACGACGACAACGACGAGTAATCCCACCTCCCGCGCCCCCCGCGCCCCCAGCCGACCCAAAGCCGGTCACAATTCGCCACCCGGCCGCCGCCAACCATCATTCCCCGGCTGCCGTCCGCCCCCTCCACACAGCCGCCGGCAACCGGCCGATATCGCCCGGTTCGCTGTTTATTCGGACATCGCCCATCCGCTCCGCGCCGCCGGCCGCTCGCAAATCCGCCCAACTCGCTCACACGCAGGCTTCCACCTTCGCGCGCCATCGCTACACTCGCCGCCCCGTCCGGATGCGCCCACTCGGGTGTCCGTTTGCACCCCCCGGGTTCCCCCGGCGATCGCGCCGAAACTGTCAAGGAAACTGCCGTCATGCCGCTCACCGCCAAAGGTCTTGAAGGGGTCGTCGCCGCCGAAACCAAGCTCTCGTTCATCGATGGCGAGAAGGGCGTGCTCGAATACGTCGGCATCCCCATCGGCGAACTCGCCGAGAGCTCCACCTTCGAGGAAACCGTCTTCCTCCTCTGGAACGGCCGCCTCCCCACCCCGGCCGAACTGGCCGACTTCAACGAGCAGATCCGCGACCGCTACGAGCTGCCCGCCGGCATGGAGCAGCGCCTGCTCTCCCTCCCGCGCGACGCCAAGCCGATGCACATGATCCGCACCATGGTGTCCGCGCTCTCCATGCACGACACCAACCCCGACGCCAACGACCAGGCCGGCCTCCGCCGCCGCGCCCTGAACATCCTCGGCCACGTCCCCACCCTCCTGGCCTTCTTCCACCGCTACCGCATGGGCCTCCCCCTGGTCAAGCCCGACCGCTCCCTCTCCATCGCCGCCAACTTCCTCTACATGCTCAACGGCCGCAAGCCCACCGACACCATGGCCCGCGCCATGGACATCTGCCTCATCCTCCACGCCGACCACGGCCTGAACAACTCCACCTTCTCCGCCCGCTGCGTGATGAGCACCGAGAGCGACATGTACTCCGCCATCACCGCCGCCATCGGCTCCCTCAAGGGCCCCCTCCACGGCGGCGCCAACGAGGGCGTCATGGTCATGCTCAATGAGATCCCCTCCGTCGCCGACTGCGAGAAGTACATCCAGAACAAGCTCGAGAAGAAGGCCAAGATCCCCGGCTTCGGCCACCGCATTTACAAGAGCTACGACCCCCGCGCCACCCACCTCCAGGTCCTCGCCAAGAAGCTCGCTCAGGACACCGGCAACATGCCGCTCTATGAGAAGAGCAAGGCCATCGAAGAGGTCATGCTCCGCGAGAAGGCCGCCAAGGGCATCTATCCCAACGTCGACTTCTTCTCCGCCACCACCTACCACTGCATCGGCCTCCCCTTGGACCTCTTCACCCCCACCTTCGTCATCGCCCGCGTCGGCGGCTGGGCCGGCCACGTCCTCGAGCAAATGGCCAACAACCGCCTCTATCGCCCCGACGTCGACTACACCGGCCCGCGCGACGTCCGCTACACCCCCGCCACCAAGCGCTAAGCCAATCCCCCACATCCCAACCCGTCCCTCCGAACGCCGCAGCCCCCCGCCGCGGCGTTTTTCTTCCCGCACGCCAGGCCCCGCCGCTTCCCCTCCGGCTCCTCACCTCCCCAACAGCCGCACCGCCCCATCCAGCACCGCCGCGCTCTCCACCGGGTCCCCCAGCGGGCTCACGTGCACCTCCAGCCGCGTCGCCTGCCCCGTCCCCGACGCCACAAACACCGTCTCCCGCGCTGCGTCCCCACTGGGGTACCGACCCACCAGCACGCTGCGATCTTCCGACACCGTCCGCCCCACGATCACATACCCCCGCTGCAGCAGGCTCTGCTCCCCCGCCGCCGCCGCCGCCATCACCGCCACCTCCGGCCCCAGGTTCACGCCCAGCGTCCCCATCCCCCAGTCCGCCCCCAGCCGCTGCTCCCCCACCGGCACCGGCTCACTCTGGCACCCGCCCGCCATCAATACAGCTGTCACCAGCAGCATCACCGCCCGCGCCGCCCCCGCCCCCCCGGCCCGCCGCGTGCCCCGGGCTCGGTCCGCTCTGTCGCCACGTTCGGAAATGCCGTCAGCCATCGTTCCATGTCCAGATCGGACAGGTCGATCTCCGGACTCAACCGCCGCAACGCCTCCACCGCCGCTTGCCGGGCCGCCGCCTGCTCCGCAGCCACTTTCGGGGCGTTCGCCCCACCACCCTTCGCCTCCCCCGCCACCTTCCCCCCGCGACCGCCACCCTTCGCCTTCTTCTTCCGCTCCCCCACCCTTTCCGGCCCGCTCCCCACCACCTTCGCCGCATCCTCCACCGCATACTGCACCGTCAGCCGCTCCGCCAGCGCCTGCAACTCCGCCACCGCCTCCGCCCCGTGCACCCCGAACGCCGCCGCCCACTCCCCCACCAGCCCCGCCGGCAGCGGCACCGATTCCCGCGGGTGCGGCACCTTCGGCCGCTCCGGCTCCGCGTGCCGCCGCCGCACATCCGCCGCGATCTTCGCCAAGAACGCTTCGCTCGTCAGGCTGGTCATCCCCGCCCGCTTCGCCGCCGCCGCCACCCGCCGGTCTGAACTCACCACCGTCGCCCGCTTGCTCCTGGGCGTCTGCGCAATCAACCGCTCCAGCACCGCGTCCGCCTCTTCCTCATAGCTGTAATGCACCGCCACGCCCACCGCAGCCACCGCCGCCGCAGCCTTCTTGCGCGGAGAGGGGGGTCGCCCGTCGCACACCGCCACGCACTCCCGCTTGGCATACCGGCTCAGCGCCATCAGCCGCAGCAACCCCGGCAGGTCCGGCCCCGCCAGGTCCGCCGGCAACACGCCCGTGGTGTGCAGATCTGCACCCGAGTACCCTCACCCCGTGTTCATCCCGCTCGGTACCGATCGCCCCCTCGCCCGACCCCGCCTGATCACCCCTTGGCTGATCGGCCTCAACGTCCTCTTCTTTCTCATCTCCGCCGTCTTCAACTCCCCCCGGGGCAACCCCGTCGTCGATCCCCTTCTGCTCGACCCTGACCGCTTCCGCATCTGGCAGCCCATCACCCACGCCTTCCTGCATGCTGATTTCCTCCACATCCTCGGCAACATGCTCGTCCTCTGGACCTTCGGCCCCAACGTCGAAGACCGCCTCGGCCGCGTGAAGTTCACCGTCTTCTACATCGCCGGGGGCTTCGCCGCCGCCGGCCTGCAGATGCTCCTCAGCCCCGGCCCCATGCTCGGCGCCTCCGGCGCCGTCGCCGCCATCACCGGCGCCTACCTCGTCCTGTTCCCCCGCACCCACATCAAACTGCTCGTCTGGTTCTTCATCATCGGCATCTTCGCCATCCCCGCCTGGTGGTTCATTGCGTTCGCCGTCGCCAAAGACATCTTCCTCACCAGCTCCGGCAAAGCCGGCAACGTCGCCACCTGGGCCCACCTCGGCGGCTACGCCTTCGGCATCGCCACCAGCCTCATCCTCCTCGCCTCACATCAACTCGAGCGCGAGCCCTACGACCTCTTCTCCATGGCCCGACAGGCCAACCGCCGCCGCGCTTTCCGCGAAGCCGCTCACGCCCTCCACACCGCCGAACGCCACCGACCCCCCTCCCCCACCGCCCCACTGGACACCGCCAG
>JAJTDF010000121.1 GCA_021294835.1 Planctomycetaceae bacterium | reverse complement strand
CGGGCCGCGTGTGTTGTGGGATTCTGCCGCTTTGGCGTACGGCCTGCGGGCGGGGCTCACTTGAGTTCCACGCTCCAGTAGGCGTGGTCGAGGAAGGCCTTCCAGCTGGCGTACTTGTCTTGCCCGAGGCGCAGGGCGATGAGCGGGTTGCGCTTGGGCGTGACGGGCTTGCGGATCAGCCGCATGTGGGCCTGCTCGGGGGTGCGGCCGCCCTTGCGGGCGTTGCACTTGATGCAGGCGCAGACGAGGTTCTCCCAACTGTCGCGTCCACCCAGTGAGCGGGGCTGGACGTGGTCGATGGACAGCTCGCTGGTGGGGAAGTGCTTGCCGCAGTACTGGCACATGTTGCGGTCGCGGGCGAAGAGGTTGCGGCGGTTGAGCTTGACGGACTGGGCGGGCAGGCGGTCATAGCCGAGCAGGCGGATGACCCGCGGCACGGCGATGTGCAGCCGGACGGTGCTGACCCAGTCGTGCTTCTCGCTCTCCATGCGGCGACGCATGGCCGAGAGCTCGGCCCAGGAGGCGAAGTCGTAGCTGTGGTACTGCGTGCCCTCGGCGCCGTCAGACACGCTGATGACCTCGGCGAGGTCGTTGAGCAGCATGGTGAAGGCCCGCCGGGCGGAGATCACCCGGATGGCCATGTAGAGCTTGTTGAGGACCAGGACCTTGCTGTCCAGGGCGTGGGACATCGACTCGGCCCCATGGCCGGGCATCAGGTGCGCAATCGCGTCGGCGGTATCGTCGCTGACCTCAAAGGGCGGGTGGTTGCGGACCGGGTTGGACGAGGGACGTTGGCTCATGGCCTGCCTCGACTTCTCCACAGTTCCTACACAGCACTACAAAGGTAGTCGGCTTGTTCGGCCCCGGCCAGTAGAAGACCTAGACAAGCCGGCGGGGCTGTCGGGCTTTACCGGTCCTTGATGGGGGCTGACGGCGGCGTGCTGGCGGTGGGGGGCGAGCTCAGGCCCAGGCCGGCCGGGCGCGGGCGAAGGCCGGGGGCAGGGGCCGCAGGGGCGGGCCGTGGGCGGCCAGCGGCACGCAGGCCACCAGCGAGCCTCTCTCGGCCAGCCCCCGGTGGGCGGTGTCGTCGTGGGCATCATCGTCGAGGCGATCGGCCGGGTGCCAGTTGGCCGGGTCCTGGCGGTAGAAGTCGGCGAGTTGCTGGTAGAGGCCGGGGTGGCGGGCTTTGAGGTTGGCGGACTGCTCGAAGAATTGCTCGGTGAGAACGGCGAAGAACTCTGAGGGGTTCTGGGCTCCGTAGCGGTCGATGAGCGTGGGGTTGGCGGCGCGGATGTCGGCCAGAAGCTGGCGGTACTCGGCGGTCATCACGCGGGCCCACTCGGCGTAGGCGGTGCGGGTGGGCAGGCGGGGTGTTCCGTCCATGCCTCCGGATTCGCCGTCGAGCTGGTGGGCGAACTCGTGGAGCACGACGTTGCGGCCGTCGTCGGGCTGCTGGGCGCCGCGCTGCACATCCGTCCAGGCCAGCACCACGGGCCCGCCGGAAGCGGGGGCGTACAGGCCGTTCCAACTCTCGCCGGCCATGGCGGTGATGCCCTCGTGCACCACGCCCCCGGGGCCGGTGGTGCGGACGAGCCGGGCGAACGCGGCTGGGTAGAGCAGCACGGCGGGGCAGCCGGGGAAGTAGTCGGTGTCGCGATGCAGCAGCAGCAGGCAGGCCTGGGCGGCGACCAGCACACGCATCTCGTCGGTGACGGTCAGGCCGTTGCAGCCCTCGAAGCGTTTCTCGGCCAGGAAGACGGCGATGTGACCGAGCAGTTCGCGACGGTCGGCCTCGCTGAGCCGGTGCCAGTGGGCGAAGCGGCGGCGCAGGATGGCCTGCCAGGCGGGCGGGAAGGGGCGGGCACGCACGGCGGCGCGGCGGCGATCTCGAAACCAGCGGAAGAGCATGGGGGCTCAACTGTGCAACCGGGGTGCCAGCGGCCCGGGCCCGGCCAAACCCGGCGTTTGGCCGACGGCGCCCTGCTGAAGTCTGCCCGCTGGGGGCCGCACCTGCCACGCTGGCGGGCGAAGGGCGTGCAGGTGGGACCGGAAGCGGGGGGGGGGGTAGAGGAAGGCTCCCGGGCAAAGAGCGGAGGTGGAAGGCCTGGTCGCTACGCTGCGGGCATGAGTGGCGATGTGCGAGTGGTGCGGGCCGGGGCGGGGGACATTCCGCTGGTGGTCCCCCTGTTTGATGCTTATCGGTCGTTCTACGGCCAGCCGTCTGACCCCCAGGCGGCGGCACGGTTCCTCAACCAGCGGGTGCTGAGCGACGAGAGCGTGGTGCTGGTGGCGATGCGGGGCTTTGGGCCCCGGGCGGAAGGGGTGGGCTTCACGCAGTTGTACCCGACGTTCTCGAGCATCCGCCTGCAGCGGGACTGGATTCTCAACGACCTGTTCGTGGACGCCTCGGCCCGGCGGCTGGGGGTGGCTCGGATGCTGCTGCGGGCGGCGGCGGGGTTTGCCAAGGCGGAGGGGGCGGGGCAACTGGTGTTGTCCACCGGATGCGACAATCAGGCGGCCCAGACGCTGTATGCGGCGATGGGCTGGGAGCGTGATGAGGCCTTTGAAACGTGGACGCTGCCGCTGGCGGAATGAAGCGTTGTCGGTAGTTGTAAGGTGTCAAATTGGATGGCTGCTGCTCGCGGGCGTGCGGCGTGCGGCTATCCTTGGCCCCTTCAAATCCGGGACCGGGTTGAAGGGCACCGGCGGGGCGGGGTGAGCACCGCAGGCACGTTAAGGAAGCTCGGCACATGGCCACCAACGGCACCATCACGCAGGTCATCGGCTCCACGTTCGACGCTCAGTTCCCGGATGACAAGCTTCCGGCGATCTACAACGCGCTGAAGATCAGCGCTGACACCCCGGTGGGCCATCTGGAACTCACCGGTGAGGTGCAGCAGCACCTGGGCGGCGGCCGCGTCCGCGCCGTGGCCCTCGGCTCGACCGACGGCCTTCGCCGCGGCATGGGCTGCACCGATACTGGCGGGCCGGTCTCTGTGCCGGTGGGCGAGGGTGTGCTGGGCCGGGTGTTCAACCTGCTGGGCCAGCCGATTGACAACGGCGGCCCGGTGCACGCGACCAAGACGTCGCCGATCCACAAGGCTCCGCCGGAGTTCAGCGAGCTGAACCCCAAGACCGAAATCCTCCCCACGGGCATCAAGGTCATCGACCTGCTGTGCCCCTTCGTCCGCGGCGGCAAGATCGGCCTGTTCGGCGGCGCCGGCGTGGGCAAGACCGTGATCATCCAGGAGATGATCGCCCGCGTGGCCCGTAACTTCGGCGGCTACTCGGTGTTCGCCGGCGTGGGCGAGCGGACGCGTGAGGGCAACGACCTGTGGCGCGAAATGAAGGAGGCGGAGTACTTCGACGCCTCGGGCAAGAAGAGCCACGTTATCGACAAGGTGGCCATGGTGTTCGGTCAGATGAACGAGCCGCCAGGCTCGCGTCTGCGGGTGGCCCTCTCGGGCCTGACCATGGCCGAAGAGTTCCGCGACGCGTCGGGCAAGGAAACCCTGATGTTCGTGGACAACATCTTCCGCTTCACGCAGGCCGGTTCGGAGGTGTCCGCGCTGCTGGGCCGTATGCCCTCGGCCGTGGGTTACCAGCCGACGCTGAGCACGGAAATGGGTGAGCTGCAGGAGCGGATCACCTCGACGGCCAAGGGCGCCATCACCTCGGTGCAGGCCATCTACGTGCCGGCCGACGACCTGACCGACCCGGCCCCGGCGACGGCCTTCAGCCACCTGGACGCGTTCGTCGTTCTGGCGCGTGGCATCGCCGAGAAGGGCATCTACCCCGCCGTGGACCCGCTGGCCTCGACCAGCCGCATCCTGGACCCGGGCATCATCGGCGAGCGGCACTACCGCGTGTCGCGTCGCGTGCAGACCATCCTGCAGCGGTACAAGGACCTGCAGGACATCATCGCCATTCTGGGTGTGGACGAACTGAGCGAAGAGGACAAGCTGACCGTGTCCCGCGCCCGCAAGATCGAGCGCTTCCTCTCCCAGCCGTTCTACGTCGCCGAAGTCTTCACCGGCTTCCCCGGCGTCACCACCAGCCTGGATGAGACGCTCGACTCGTTCGAGCGGCTGTGCAACGGCGAGGGCGACGACCTGCCCGAGGGTGCATTTATGTACGTCGGCACGCTGGACGACGCCCGCAAGAAGGCCGAGAAGATGAAGCAGGGTTGAGTTCGGCTCTGCCCGGCACGATCTGGTTCGCATTCACCCGCCCCTGTCTGGCTCGCGCCGCTGCGTGAGGCCGACCGGGGCGGTTTGCTTTGGGGGAAGGGGTGGACCGAGACGGGTGGTCATCGTGCCTTTGGAGAACGGCCAGCGTGGCGGGGACCCCGTGGTGGTCGGACCTGCGATCCACCTGTTCGGGGTGAATTGCGTGCCGCGCGGCGTGAGTCTGTCGGGTCGGCGAGCGGGATTTCGCATGACTCAGGTCTGCCGGCGGAGGAGCGGGTGGCGCTCGAGCCGCTGTATCGCCAGTATGCCGCGGCCCACAACGGCCCGCTGGAGCGCAACGGGCTGATCTGGAGCCGGGTGTGGAGCATGCGCGACAAGCAGGCGGTGATGTACGTGTGGAGCGAGCGCGAGGGCGGGGCGCCGCAGGCGGCGGTGGCGCTCAGCCAGGGGCGGACGCCGTCGGGCAAGATGGACCTGACGCTGCACGACGTGGCCTTCACGGCCGCGGAGGGGGCACGGGCGATCTGGGCCTTCCTGCACGACTTTGCCTCCATGGGCGAGCGGGTGCTGCTGCCCGGCGGGCCCTGGCACCCGCTGGTGCTGCTGCTGGAGCAGCAGCGGCTGGCCTTTGAGTTCAAGGACTACTGGATGCTTCGGATCGTGCACCTGCCGAGCGCCATCGCGGCGCGGGGCTTTGCACCGGGCGTGAGCGTGAAGGTGCACGTGGAGATCGCCGACAAGGTGCTGCCGGAGAACGCCGGCCGCTGGACGCTGGAGGTGGCCGACGGGCGCGGCGAGATCCGGCCCGCGGGCGGGGCGTCGGCCGCAGAGCGGTCGGTGTGCCTGACAATCAACGCGCTGGCCTCGATCTACAGCGGGCTGGCCTCGCCGGCGCAGCTCAGGGCCATCGGCCTGGTGGGCGGCGAGGACGCGGACGTGGCCCGGCTGGGCGCGGCCTTCGCGGGGCCGGCGCCGTTCATGATCGACTTTTTCTGAAACACAGCGGCGGGCGGGTCGCTGCTCAGGTGATGGCGCGGCCGCCGTCGACCTTGAGCACCTGCCCGGCGCAGTAGGTCGCCTTGCAGGCCAGCCAGTGGACCGCCTCGGCGGCCTCCTGCACGATGCCGGCGCGGCTCAGCGGCACGCGCGAGAGGTAGCGGGCCTGCATGGCCGGGTCGGCCTCGGGGCCGTCGGGCGGGAAGGCCACCACGCCGGGGGCGACGGCGTTGACACGCACGCGCGGGGCCAGTTCGCGGGCCAGCACCAGCGTGCCCTCCAGCAGGGCGGCCTTGCTCAGGCCATAGGCGGCAAAGCCGGTGCGGGGCTGGCCCAGTTCGCCCATGGCGTGGATGTCGCACAGGGTGATGATGGCGCCGCCCCCCGGCTGCGGGCTGGCGGCCAGACGCGGGGCCAGCGTGCGGCTGATGAGGATGGGTGAGAACGCGTTGACGTTCATGTGCCGGTGCAGCGTTTCGGCCCCGAGGTCGTTCAAAGGGGTGGGCTGATAGACCGACGCGTTGTGCACCAGCACGTCCAGCCGGGGCAGGTCGGCGACGAGTTGGCGGGCCAGGTCCTGCGCCTGGGCCGGATCGGCCAGTTCCAGGGCGCCGATGATGCAGGTTGCCGAACCGCCCGAGGCCCGCGCGATGGCGGCGCGGGCGGCGACCTTGGCGGGGTCATCCTGCGGTCGCGGGCGGCCTTGGTAGGTAAGCACCAGATCAAAGCCGGCGGCGGCGAAGACCTCGGCGGTGGCCAGGCCGACGCGCCCGGGACGGATGGAGCCGGTTATCAGCGCGATGGGGCGGTGGCCGTTCATGGTGGTGGGGGTGGGCGGCGCGGGCGGTTGGTGGGGGGGTCAGCCCCGGCTGGGGTCGTCGGGCATGTCGTCGAGCGCTTGGCCCAGGTTGGTGCCGGGGGGGCGGGGTTCAACCTGCAGGCGGCGGCCCGCCTCCTGCCAGGGGTTGTTCTTGCGAACGTGCCGGCCCCGCCCGCCGAGCTGCGCGATGCTGGTGGGCGAGACCCCCGGGGGCTGCATGCCCCAGCGGTGCTTGATCAGCGTGAGGATGACCCACGCGGTGACCGCCAGCAGCACCAGTCCGGCCATGCCGATCAGCACCACCTGGGTGATGGCGGCCAGCCGCACCGCGGCATCGCGCCCGGCCTGCGCGCCCTGCACGGCTGGGGTGGCTGCGGGCGTTGCGGCCAGCATCAGCCCCGGCAGCGTGCTGAGGACGGCGGCGTTCACGATCAACGGTACGACGGCAGGCCCGGCTGCGGATGCGTTGCGCGGGTCAGTCGGCGGTGCGGGGGTGGGCGGATGGTGGGAAGGGTGAAGCCGAGTGCGGACAGGGGAGCGGGCGGGACGGGGTCACTTGAACCGGGGGAGGGCA
>JAJTDF010000044.1 GCA_021294835.1 Planctomycetaceae bacterium | reverse complement strand
GGGGGGAGGCGGGGGAGGCCGTCACGGCGAAGCAATCCCGGCGGGTTGGCCCCGGGGCTGATCAGGCCGGATGCGGGCGGCGAAGATGGGGGAGACTGTCCCGGTCGGCGGGCAGAACAGGGCGGCCGTGCCCGGAAACCGGGGAGGACCCCGCGGCAGACAGGCCGGCGGCGGGCGAGGACCGAGTGGGGCCGGGTTCAGGCGGCGCGGGCGGCGAGCTGCTCGCGACGGACCGCGTCGACCACCGAGCACATCATCTCGGTGATGAACGCCTGATGACCGGGGTTGTGGGCGAACTCGAAGCACAGCCCGAGGTAGATGTGCTGGCCGGCATCCAGGTGGCTGTGCACGCGGCGGGCGACCAGACCCAGCGGGAAGGGCAGGCGGGGCCGAAGGTCGATCTCAAGCCAGAGGTAAGGCGTGCGCTCAGCGAGGCTGGAGTGCTCGTGGCCGACGATCAGGCCGAGACCGCCGCCGCCGAGATTCTGCATGACTGCGGTGAAGGCGGGACCGGCGGCGCCGGGCGGCAGCGGCGTGAACAGAGCAGCGGGCGAGGGACCGGGAGAGGTCGTCTGGCCGGGCGTCCAATCGGCGAAGCGATCGCGGAGGGCGTTCTCGGCGGCAACGGCCTGCGAGAGGTCGGAAAGCGGGCGTGCGGTGACCGCCGGCGGTCGGACCGAGGCCATCGAGACGCGGAAGAACTCGCGTCGGCTGCAGCGTTCAACCTTCTCGGGCAGGGCCAGCTCAACCGGTCCGGACTTGCCGGGCGCAGGGGCGTCGCTGACGGTGGTGGTGAACATCCAGCGGTTCTGACCGATGGTCATGGCGGCGACGAGCACCAGGCCTGCGGAAAGCGGCACCGGACGGCCGGCGGCGGTGGGCGCCTCGATGGTCATCGAGTGCTCGCCGATGCTCTGCAACTTGACGCGCCAGACCAGATCGGGGGCATTGTCGCCCGATGGGGAGCACGCGGGGACGGAGATTTCCAGACCGCCGCCTCGCTCGCAGATCTGCTCGAGGGACTTTCGCCAGTTTTCAGTACGTGAACGGTTTGCGGGCACGATGGGTTCCCTCAGATGAGCGACCAAGTCGCCTGCGGCACCCCGATGACGACACTGATTGGCCCGTCGCCCGGGGTCGGCCCCGACACTCACGCGGGGCACGTGGTCAGAGCATCGAGCGGCGGGACGATCGGCTGAAACTGCGCGAACGGCTTGACGGGTGCGGCTGGGCAATCTGCGCACCGTGCAGCCGGATGGGCAAGGTGCGCCGCGGGTGAAGGACCGATGCAATGAGCAGTTGCCGCTTTAGCGGACGCTGGGCGGGGGCGATGGCGGTTCTCGGGACGTTCCGCCGGAGGGGTCTGAAGCGGCGGCGGCCGGAGCGGCCGGGAAGGCTGCGGAGATGGGCGGGGTGGGGCGGGGCGGCGCCTGACGCAGCCGGGCTTCAAGAGCGGTGAGGTGGCCGTGGGCGACGGCCGGGGCCTCGGGAAGATCCGCACCCTGGAAGCGGATGCGGTAGTACAGGTCGGTCAGGGCGGTGATGTGGCGGGCGGTCTCGGGATCGAGATCGGGCAGCGAGCGGACGTGCAGCAGCGGCGGGAGTTGCTCGGGCTTGGCGATGCCGGCCCGCCCGAGCAGCAGGAGCATGCGGTCGTAGAAGCGGGTGCGGCGGAGGACCTCGGCGGGGACGCGGGCACGCCGGCTCTGGCCGCCGGCGAAGATTCGCCAGCGGGCGACGGCGAGCATCGTCAGGCGGTACAGCCCATACGCGCCGCCGATGAGCACGGCGGAGAGCATGGCGGTGCCGAGCAACTGCCCGGCCAGACCGTCGGGCAGACGGGAACGCAGGCCGTCGCGCACTTCGCGGATGCGGCGGCCGATGGCGCGAAGGTTGTCCGGATCGGTGGCGTCGGGCGTCCAGCCGATCAGCCGGCCGCGCGTGCCGGCGTCGAAGGACACGAAGCTCTCGGCCCAGCGGAACTCCAGCGCCTCGTAGAGTTGGCGGATGCGGGCGAGCAGGCCGTCGTTGTGGCGGCGGCTGCTCATCAGCCCGCCGGGGGGTGTGGGATCGAAGGCGGCCCAGATGCGGTCGGCCATGCGGACCTCGACCCAGGCGTGGGCGTCGGACTGGCGGACGGTGAACTGGCCGGCGATCTCGTTGTACTCGCCGGCGACATAGCCGGTGATGATGCGGGCTTCGATGCCGACGACCTGGCACATGGTGGCCAGGGCGGCGGCGAAGTACTCGCAGTGGCCCTGACGAGTCTGGAAGAGGAACATCTCCACCGGGTCCTGACCTCGGGCGGGGGCGAACATCTCCAGCGTGTAGCCGCAGCGAGAGCGGATCTCGGCCTGCAGGGCGAGCACGACGGCGCGGATGTCGTCGGCGGTCAGCGGGCGCGACGGACGGCCGCCGGAGAACGAGACATCGGGCAGGGCTGCGGAGGCGGTGGCCAGAGCGAGCTGCGCCACCTGGGCCGAGGCGGCCTGGCCGGCCTGCATGACAAGCTCGGGCCGCGAGGTCGCCGTCGGCTCGAGGGCGAGGGGATCGGAAATGACGCGGTAGGCCAGACGGGCTCCGGGCGGGGCGAGATTGCTGCCCCGACGAAGGATGCCGGTGAGCGGCTCGGTCTCGACCGCTGAGAGGCCGGGGCCGCCCATGCCCACCGAGCCGGCAAGTTCAACCGCGATGGGCCGGAAGACGGCGAACAGCGGGAGCTGGCTGGTGTCGGGCGCGCTGCGCAGAGAGATGATCTGCAGCAGCTTGCCGCGAACGGTCTCGTCGGGGCCGGGCGTGGCGCGGGCGTCCTCGCCGTCGGCCAGCCCGGGCGCGCCGGGGCGGATGACCGATCTCCACTGGGGATCCTGATTCTCGCCGGCGCGAAGGTTGAGGCTCTGGCCTCCGGACCGCTGCCAGAGGCCCTGCTGAGCGTCGTAGCGGTCCAGCACGGCGCCGCGAAGATAGAGCAGGCGGGGCAGAATGGTCGCGGGTGCGCCGGCGGGCGGCTCGGGCCATGGGCGGATGGTCACGTCCATGACGACTTCTGAGGACTGGCTGAGCAAGCCCGCGTTGCCCAGACGAATCTCCTCGGCGTAACCCACCGTGGCGCCCACGCGTGGACGGCCCCAGGCTCCGCCGCCCTGCACGAGGTTGCGGGGGATGAGCACGAAAGCGAAGATCGCCGAACAGAGGCTCAGGGCGACGGCGACGGCGGTGATGGCGGCCAGCCGGCGGCGCGAGCCTCGGGCCCGGCGGTCGCGCTCCAGCGGGGCGTCGGCGTCGGGCAGTTCCACGCCGGCCGGCGGCTCGTCAGGGGCGGCCAGATACAGGCGTTGGCGATCCGTCTGGCGTTCAAGGCCGGCATGCACCTGCCAGAGCACGGCGCACGAAATGGCCAGCGGGGTGTAGAGCAGCAGCGTCAGACCGAGGGCGAGTTGGGCCCCGGTGAGCACGGCGCCGATCATCACAAAGACGCTCAACCCGAGCATCTGCATCTCGTCGCGCATCCGGCGACGGTCGAGCATCTTGAGCATCAGCACGATGCCCAGAAAGTCGGTCAGCAGCGAGATGGCCTGATCGAGCTGGGCGATGGCCAGCAGCGGGTAGAACGCGGACAGAACGACCAGCGTGTTCAGCGCCCATCGCGGAAAGATGACCACCGGACGCTGGCTGACCATCCACGCCGAAAGCAGCGATACCGAGATGCCCAGCAGCAACAGCAGAAGCTTGGCGTCGGCGACGCAGAACGTCAGCAGGCCGGTGAAGGCCGTGACCAGCGTGAGCACCTTGTAGCGGGCGGAGGAGGTCATCCGCGAAGCCCCACGTTGCGCATGAACCGGCGGCCGGCCGTGGCCATGCGCGCGGCGACGCTGGGGAGCAGCCGCTCAGCCAGCGGGTCGCTGCGATCGGCGGTGATGCGGACGACGGTGTCGGCCGGGCCCGCCGGCGGCTGAACGCCCTGGCCTTCGCTCTGGCCCCGGGCCGGGGGCGGGCGGAGACGGGTGTGGTCGAGCATGGCCAGATCGGTCAGGGTTGCGGAGATGTGCCAGGCCCCGGCGCGGCTGGGCGTGCACAGGTCGGCCAGAGGCACGCACAGGCCGACGGCCCGGCCCTCTCGGGCCGCGTGCACAATGGTCGACGCGGCGACGGCGATGGCCCGCTCCACCGCGGCCGATGGATCGGTCGGCAGCAGTTCCAGCACCACCCACGTGCGGCGGGGCGAGCCGGAGGCGGACTGCTTGATGAGCAGTTGTCCGGTGCGGGAGGACCGCTTCCAGGCGATCAGCCGGGGGCTGTCGCCGGGGGTGTACTCGCGGAGGCTGTGCACTTCCTCACCGTCGCGGGCGCGGGCGCTGGGCCGCGAACCGGCCAGCGTGTCACCCCGCTGGCCGATGGGCAGCGGCGCCGGCGGCTGGTTCACCGGCGGGCGGATGACCACGGTGGCGGGCTGACGGAAGAACAGCGACTTGCGGATGATGCCGAAGGGGAAGGCCGTCTCCACGCGGTAGCCCAGCGTGCGGACGACGCCACGCTGCAGGGCCAGCGCCGACCCGGTGACCTCCACACTGCCCCGCCGGGGCACGTCGGGCACGAAGGCCTCGGGCGGGCGGTCGGCGGCGCCACGTTTGCTGAGCACACCCCGCAGCACGCCCCGTGCGCCGCGCGTCGTTCCTCCCCCGCTGCCGTCGGCCTCTGTGGAATCAACCGCCGCGGCATCGTGGGCATGAACGTCGGGCACTTCGATGATCGTCAACGCGAACGCGGGCATCAGCCGGCTGGCGTTGCGGACGACGTAGGTCATGTTCAACCGCTCGCCGGCGTGCACGTCGGTCGGGGCGCGGCGTTCAACTTTCACCGACATCATCATGATGCCGCTGAGCAGGCCGGAGACCAGCACCAGCGAGAGGGCCAGGCCGAAGAGCCAGAAGAGCAGGTTGTTCTGGCTGTTGAAGGCGCCGATGGCGATGAGCAGCGTGATACCGCTGTAGATGAGCAGAGGCGGATGCAGGTGGTATTGGCGGGAGGGTTGGGCCATGCGTGGTGGGAGCACGTACGAAGACGAGCGGGTCAGTTGGCGAAGTAGGCGGGGGCGTTCCCCGGCTTCCACTTGATGTTGCAGCCCAGGCTGGGCCGCTGGTCGGGGTTCACCGCCTTGCCGGCGAGCATGGCGGCGATGGCGGCGCGAAGGTCCTCCCCGGTGACCGGCACGGCCGGATAGCCCTTGCTGGGCGGGCGGCTGGCGTCCATCTGGCCCCGATAGACCAGCCGGCGGGCGCCGTTGAACAGATAGAAATCAGGCGTGCATGCGGCCTGATAGTCCTTGGCGACCTGCTGGGTCTGGTCGTAGAGATACGGGAAGGTGTAGCCGGCCTCGGCGGCCTCGCGGGTCATCAGCGCCGGCGCATCGTCGGGGTGGGCGTCCACGTCGTTGCTGGAGATGGCGACCACGCCCACGCCCAGGGCCTGGGTGTCCCGGCCGATGGTCGCCACCCCGGCGCGAACGTGCTTGACGAAGGGGCAGTGGTTGCACAGGAACATGACCAGCAGGCCCTTGGAAGTGGCGACGTCGGCCAGACGGACCGTCCGCCCGCTGACCGTGTCGGGCAAGGCGAAATCGGGCGCTGGTGTGCCCAGGGCGAGCATGGTTGAAGGGGTTCGGGCCATGGTGATATCCGGTGAGCGTGAATGATCGAAACCGAGGACCGATGGGCGGACGGCCGATGGCGGCGGCTACTGAATGGTGTAGCCGCCGACGCGGCAGAACTCGATGTGGCGATAGAGCAGGGGCTTGTTCTCGCCGGAGAAGAACTCAAAGGGGCTGGCATACACGCCGGGCTTGATCAGGCGGATGCGGCGACGGAAGGGCAGATCGATGATGGTGGCGACCTTGTGCGAGAGGGCGTCGTGCGAGGGCACGTCGTCAACGACGGCCTCCAGCGCGTCGGCCATGGCGGCGGCGTCGTCGTCGGTCACACGCTGGCCGAGCCTCGAGAAGTAGTTCATCGACCGCCAGGGCCGGGGCAGGCCGTCGGGCCAGGTGCGGTCACTCCAACCGACGGGCTCGAGCGTGCCGGCGGGCTTCCAGCCGGAGATGTAGGCGAACTTCATCAGCACCCCGTACTCGAGGTTGCTGTAGTCGACGGATCCGGACGGGTTGGCCAGCACTCGGGGCATGGGACGGACCACTTCCGACCCGCCGGCAGGGGTGTGTCGCCCGGCGGTGTGGCGGTCTGCAAGCCGCCAAGGGGCTACCTTAGACCCGCTTGTCTGTACGCCCCTATTCAGGGGTAGGTTCTGGCGACTGCCGTCAGCTTGCTCTGGGCTTGCCTGACGGTTGATCGCTGGAAAGGTCCTTTGCCGCTTGCCGCGCCAGGCGTCCGTCCGTTCGCTGCCATCTTCCCTGCCATCAGCACCCCCCCCACCCCCTCATGAGCACCCCCTCTCCTGACGCTTTGCCCTCGGCTTCGTCCCCCGCCTCCCCGGCAGGCCCCAGCGGTTCTGTGCCGCCTGCGGGCAAGAAGGGGATCCTGGACTGGATCGAGTGGGTGGGCAACAAGCTGCCCGAGCCGGCGCTGATCTTTGTGATCCTGGCGGCGGTGGTCATCGTGGTCAGCGCCATCGGCACGGCGGCCAAGTGGGAGATCCAGCCGCGGCGGCCGCAGCCGGTGATGGTGGAGAAGGTCGACGCCAGCGGGGCGGCGGTGCTGGACGCGGCCGGCAAGCCGGTGATGACGCCCAAGAAGAACGAGGATGGGAAGATCGTGACCGAGCTGGTGAACAGCGGGGCGCCGATCCAGCCCCGCAGCCTGCTGACCAGCGAGGGCGTGTACTGGATGTTCTCCAGCATGCTGCGGAACTTCACCACCACCCCGGCGCTGGGGCTGATCTTCGTCGCCATGCTGGGCATCGGCCTGGCGGAGAAGTTCGGGCTGTTCGGGGTGATGATGCGGGCGCTGGCGTTCATCACGCCCAAGAAACTGCTGACGCCGATGATCGTGCTGCTGGGGGCCAACAGCAGCGTGGCCAGCGACGCGGGGTACGTGATCCTGCCTCCGCTGGCGGCGGCGCTCTTCCTGGCCGTCGGACGGCACCCGATCGCCGGACTGGCGGCGGCGTTTGCCGGGGTGGCCGGCGGCTTCGGCGGCGGGTTCTTTCCCACCGGGGGCGACGGCGCGCTGACGGGCTTTGCGCAGGACGCGGCCCGCGTGATCGATCCCAACTACACGCTGACCATCCTGCACAACCAGTATTTCAAGGCCATCTCGGCGGTCGTGGTGATGCTGGGCGGGTGGCTGGTGACCGACCTGATCGTCGAACCCCGGCTGATGAAGCTGCGCAACCCGTCAAGCGACCCGGACATCCCCAAGGCCAGCACGATGGCGCTGACGGGGCTTGAGAAGAAGGGCCTGACGGCGGCGCTGGCGGCGATGGTGGTGGTGCTGGGCACGTTCACTGTGCTGATCTTCATTCCCGGGGCCCCGCTGCACGGGCAGGGCGTGCCCCGGCTGAACAACGACTTTGTGCCGACCTCCCAGCCCATCCGCGCCGTGAGCCCGACGGCTCTGGGTGACACCCCGGCGACGCAGGTTCTCTACCGGCCGGAGCCGGCCGAGGCGGGTCCGCCGCCGACCTACCCGACGGGCGCCGAGGCGGTGGTGATCGCCGGCAAGCCCCGCATGAGCGAGAGCCCAGGTGACCGGTGGTCGCACGTGATCGTGCCGATCATCTTCCTGACGTTCCTGATCCCCGGCATGGTGTACGGCATGGTGACCGGCACGCTGCGGAGCCAGAAGGACTTTGTCGAGGGGCTCTATCACGGCATCCGCACGCTGGTGCCGGTGCTGTGCATCGCCTTTTTCATGAGCCAGTTCGTGAACTACTTCGCGTACACCAGGCTGGACCGCATGCTGGCCTATGCCGGGGGCGGGCTGCTGGTGGAGGCGGATCTGCCGGTGCCGGTGCTGCTGGCCCTGTTCGTGCTGATCGTGGTCCTGGGCGACTTTGCCCTCTCGGGGATGCTCAGCAAGTTCGGCGTGATGGCCCCGATCTTCATCCCGATGTTCATGTTCGTGGGCATCAGCCCGGAACTGACCACCGCGGCCTACCGCATCGGGGACAGCGTGGTGAACATCATCACGCCGCTGAACAGTTACCTGCTGATCATCCTGGTGGTGCTGCAGAAGTACCAGAAGAACGCGGGACTGGGGAGCCTGATCAGCCTGATGCTGCCCTACAGCGTGCTGCTGTTTGTGATGTGGACAGGCTTCCTGCTGATCTGGTACGCCATGGGCTGGGACCTGGGCCCCGACGCCCCGCTGCACTTCAACCCCGCGGTGTGACGGCGGGGGGAGACTTCTCGCGGGGCCGCTGCTCGAGCTTGAACTTGCGGACGAGGGTCTCGAGTTGCTCGCTCTTGACCGACAGCTCGCTGCTGGCGGAAGCAGCCTGGCCGGCGGCGGCGCTGGCCTCGTCAGCGGCGGTGCGGACCCGCTCGATGCCGCGCGCGGCCTCCTCGGCGGCGGCGCTCTGCTCGCCAGCCGAAGCGGCGATGGAGCGGATGAGCGTGGCGACCTCGCCGGAACTGGAGACGATCTTGCGAATCTCCGAGCCGGCGCTGCGGGCCTTGTCCACACCGCTGCGGACCTGGTCAACACCGCCCCGGATCTGGGAGACGGCCTTGCCGGTTTCGCTGCGGATGGCGCCGATGGACTCGACGATCTCGCGGGTGGAGCTGGTGGTGCGCTCGGCGAGCTTGCGGACCTCGTCGGCGACGACCGCGAAGCCCCGCCCATGCTCGCCGGCACGGGCCGCCTCGATGGCGGCATTGAGCGCCAACAGATTGGTCTGGTCGGCGATGTCGTTGATGACCGCGATGACCTGACCGATCTGCTCGCCCCGGTGGCCGAGCTCGGTGACGATCTCAGCCGAGGTCTCAACGATCTGGCTGATGGAGTTCATGTCATCCACGGTTCGGGACACTGCGGCGTCACCCTCGGTGGCCGAGCGTCCGGCGGAGTCAGCCTTCTCGACGGCCTGCTCGGACCGCTGCGTCACCCCGGTGGCCGAGTGGGCCATCTCCTCGACGGCGGCGGCGGCCTGCGTGACCTGCTCGGCCTGAGAGCTCATGTTCTTGGCGATCTGCTCGCTGCTGGCGGCCACCTGGGTGGCAGCGGCGGCAACCTCTCCGGCGGCGCCGGAGACCATGGCCATGATGTCGTGGACCTTGACGATGAACTGGTCGGTGTAGCCGGCGAGCTGACCGATCTCGTCGCTCCGCTGCATGTTGACGCGCTTGGTCAGATCGCCCTCGCCGGTGGCGATGTCGCGGACGCGATCCACCAGCTTGGCCAGCGGGCGGCCCAGCAGGTTGCGAAGCAGGAAGATCAGGCCGCCGATGGACGCCACCAGAACAACGCCGGTGATGAGCAGACCCTGCTGCAGGAATCCGGCCACCTGGGCGTCAACCTTGGACAGCGGCACGGCCACCTCATAGGCACCGTGCATGTCGCCGATCTTCCAGCCCTCCATGCGGAAGCCCAGCACATCGGTGGTCATGCGTCCGCCCTTGCCGTCCGGACGGCCGTACACCGCCGGATCGCCGTGGCAGCGCATGCAACTGTCGCCGAGCATGATGGCCCGCATGTAGTGCAGGGTGTTGGTCTTCTCGTCCACGCGAGCGATCCAGTCCGGGCCCTTGGCGTCGACCTGCTTCTCCAGATCACCCAGCAGCGAGGCGCGGAAGCTGCCCGGCTCGGGCTCGTTCTTCTTGTTGCGGGCTTGGAACGCCGGCGTGTAGAACTGCAGATCCTCACGCTCGGCGGCCTTGCGGGCGGCCGTCCAGCCGGCCACCACCGGAATGGCCTTGAACAGCTTGAGATCCTCGGCCTTCTTGCCCGCCTTGATCTCCTCCTCGGCCTCCTTGGCCAGGGCAGCCATGTCCACGGCGCCCGAGGCGATCATGTCAGCGGTGTGGTTTTTCGCTTCGTCGGCCACCGCCGTGAATGCGGCGGCCCGCTCCACCATGGCGGCGTGCGCGTCTTCGGCGTAGGTGTGCAGGAAATTGGCGTAATTGACCCCCACGGCCACGCACATCACCACGACGGTGGCAATGACGATGCGGGTAGTCAGGCCCATGGTGGAGAACGCTTTGATCATGACTCGGCTCCGAAGAGGTCCAACACCGAGAAGCACGGCCGCGCAGGGGCGCGGCGCGACACTCGGCTGCCCGCAACATCGGCGAACCATGACAGTTCCTAAACGAAACTCGGTACTGCGGTGCGGGTTTTCCCACGTCCGGTTGCAGGCGCACCGATTCACCCCCGGATCGAGTCAGTCGATCGCGCAGAGCCTGCGCGAGATCACCCGTACACGCCGCCCGACTGTCACAGTTCAATCCGGCGTCCGGATGAAACACCCTGCGGGCGGACCGTCGCGGGCGGGCCGGTCAGGCCTTGAGGGCCTTCCACGCCTTGAGCGTGCGATCGCGGGCCCGGGCGTGGTCGACGATGGGCGGCGGATAGCCGAGCCTGGCCCGCAGCAGCGGCGGCGGATCGTGGATGTCCTTGCTCGACACCTTGGCCAGTTCCGGCACCCACGTGCGGATGAACTCGCCGTCGGGATCGAACTTCTCGCTCTGGGTGGTGGGGTTGAAGATCCGGAAGTAGGGCGCCGCGTCGGTTCCGGTGCCGGCGGACCACTGCCATCCGCCGTTGTTGGCGCTCAGATCACCGTCGATCAGGCAGCGCATGAAATGACGCTCGCCAAGCCGCCAGTCCAGCAGCAGGTCCTTGGTGAAGAACATCGCGGTGATCATCCGCAGGCGGTTGTGCATCCAGCCGGTGGCCAGCAACTGCCGCTGAGCGGCGTCCACGATCGGAAAGCCGGTGCGGCCCTCCTGCCAGGCCTTGAGGTGGGCGGGGTTGTCCTCCCACTTGAGCCTCGCGGTTTCGGGCTTGAACGGACGGTGCATGCACACACGCGGGAAGTGGGCCAGCACGTGCTTGTAGAACTCCCGCCAGATCAACTCGCTCATCCACGTGGCGGCGCCCTGTTGTCCGCCGTCGGCCGATCCGCCGTTGGCATGCTGGGCCATGGCCATCGCCGTGCGCGGGGAGAGCGAGCCGACGGTGAGATACGGCGAGAGCGCGCTGGTGCCCGAGACCGCCGGAAGGTCGCGACGGGCCTTGTAGTCCATCAGGCCCTTGGCGCAGAACGCCTCCAGCCGCTTGAGCGCCGCCGCCTCGCCCGCCGGCCACAGACCCATATCAATGTCCGTGCTGAAGCCCTTGATCCGCTCGGGCGGCGGCTCGGACGTGACGGGCAGCGGCTTCTGACGGGCCGGCGCCGGGAGCGGCGCAAGCTCGGCCTGACGCGCACCCCACTGCGCCAGCCAGGCACGCTTGAAGGGCGTGAACACCGTGTAGGGCTTGCCCGCCTGCGTCATCACCTCCCCCGGCGGCAGCATCACCGCCCCGTGATGGGCCACGACGCTCAGCCCCGCCGCCTGCGCCAGGGTCGTCAGCCGCTCGTCACGACGTTGCTCGTTGACCTCGTACTCGCGGCAGAAATGCACCGAGGAGGCGCCGGCGTCGCGGGCGGCCTTGAGCACCGCTTCGGGCACCTCGGCGGCGGTTGCGGCGTGCCGCACCAGCAGCGGAATATTCAGCTTGGCCAGAGCGGCGGAGAGTTCCCGCACGGCGGCCAGAGCGAAAAGCACCTTGGCCGGTGCGGCGTCGTGCGCCTGCCACTCGCCGGGTGACACCACAAACAATCCGACCACACCGGTTCGCAGATGGGCCTGAGCGGCACGGAACAGCGCCGGATTGTCATGCACCCGCAGGTCGTTGCGAAACCACACCAATCCGCGATCAGCCATGGCTCATGCTCCCGGCGGCCGAGCTGGGCCGCCACAAAAACACCACCGGGCCGGCTCGCTTGTGCGCCCGGCCCGGTGCTGAGACGGCCTGAATGGCTTCCCACCTCGGAATGAGCCCAACCCTGTGCGTCCCGCACGCCGCAGGGCCCAAGCCGCCTCAACCTTCTTCCGCATCAGGGCCTCGCGGCGGTCAGCATCCCCACCACCTCTGACCGCATCAGGCTCTCTTCGCGGAAACATCCACGCACGGCCGTCGTCATCATCGACGAACCTTGCTTGCCCACTCCCCGCATCTTCATACACAGGTGCTCGGCCTCGACGATCACCATCACTCCCTGCGGCCCCAGATGCTGCATGATGGCGTCGGCAATCTGATTGGTCAGCCGCTCCTGCACCTGCGGGCGGCGGGCGAACACATCGACGGTGCGGGCCAGTTTGCTCAGCCCCACCACCTGCTGACCATCCGGCCGATAGGCAATGTGCGCCTTGCCGTAAAACGGAAGCAGATGGTGCTCGCAGACGGTGTAGAACTCGATGTTCCTGCACATCACCAGGTCGTCGGTCTCCTCGCGGAACACCCGCCCGAGATGCTGGCTGGCATCCTCACGCAAGCCGCCGAAGATCTGTGAATAGGCCTTGGCGACCCGACGGGGGGTATCGGCCAGCCCTTCGCGGTCTGGATCCTCACCAATGGCCAGAAGGATCTCACGAACAGCCCGCTCAATCCGGGGAGAATCAAAGGCGGGACGATCCGGACCGAACCGGGAGGAGGCGGACGCCGGCTCAGCGATCCATGCCGCCTCCGCAGCGGCGGAGACCGCAGGTTGACCCTGAACAGCACAGCACGGCGAGCAGGAATCCGGGCGAGCGATCATGGCAGGAACCCTTGGTCTGGAACTGGGAGAACCCCGAAAAACGTGCAAAACGTTCACTCGGTGTCTCCGTCTGACGAACAGTATCGCATAGAGGTTCGCGAAATCAGGTCGAAAATCCGATTCTTTCTGGCAGTTGCCAGACATCTAGTGGAAAGCACAGCTTCCAGAAACGTCCAAAATGACAAATTCGTTCACCGGATTTCGGATACACTCCGTTCAGGATGGGATCGGCCGATGCCGCGCCCCTTGCTCGGCAGCCGGTCTGCAGCGCGACCGCAGCTCAGCCTCCGCCGATGCCGACGGCTGAGGGCTGCAGCGGCTGGGCCGAAGCCCGCCGATGTTGCTGCTGGGCGACTGCGGAGGCTGGTCGCCAACGCTCAGGCCCCTGCCGGCTGACCGCCGCGGCCTCGGCTTAGCTCCCAGTGACCTTGACACCGGTTGGCTGTGCTTTGCGTTTGTCCGCATCCGCCAACCTTCCCGCGTTCGACACCCCTTCCACTGCTGGTGCACCATGGCCCGCCCGATCACTCCCAAGATGCTCGCCCGCGCCATCGGCGTGAGCGAATCCTCGCTCAAGCGGTGGTCGGACGAGGGCCGGCTGTCGGCGCAGCGAACCGTGGGCGGACACCGGCGAATCGCGCTTGCCGAGGCCATTCGGTTCATCCGTTCGATCGGCGCGACCGTGGTCCGTCCGGACCTGCTCGGTCTGACCGATCTGGTCGCCCTGCCGCCTGACTGGCCGACGCGGGTCAGCCCCGACGACGTTCGCAAGGCCTTCCATGACGCACTGGAGAACGGCCGGGCCCAGGAAGTCCGGGCCATGGTGCAGTCGCTGTATCTGGGCGGATGGGCCCCGGCCAGCATCTTCGACGGACCGATGCGCGAGGCCATGGTGGAGATCGGCACGCTGTATCTGCACGCCGAGTGGGGCATCGTCGTTGAGCACCGCGCCACCGATATCTGCATCCAGGCCGTCAACCAACTCAGGCTGCTCTCCCCGGCACGCGACACCGCAGCGCCGGTGGCGGTGGGCTCGGCCGCCGAGCATGATCCCTATCTGCTCCCCTCGCTGATGGCGGCGGCGGTGCTTGGCGACTGCGGCTTTGTGGATGTGAACCTCGGCTCGATCACGCCCCCGGCGGTGCTGCTCAATGCGGCGCGGCACTACAAGGCCAAACTGGTGTGGATCTCGGTCAGCACGGCGCCCGACGAGCGGCGGCTGATCAACGACCTGAACAATCTGGCCACATGTCTGAAGGAACAAGGCGGGCATCTGGTCATTGGCGGTCGTGCCGCGTCGGGCATCCCGCCGGCGCAGTTGCCCGATGTGGCCATCGCCCGATCCATGGCGGAACTGGCCGCGTTCGGTCGCGGGGTGATGGCGTCACTGAAGCCGGCGGGCAGCGAGGACCGCCCGCCTGATCTGCGGGAATCGCGGGCCTGAGCATGTCCAGTGGACGGCCCGGAATCGGGGACCGCTGCCGGTGGGCCGGCTCTCCAGCGGATACCTAACATGACCCCGTCTGTGCAGGTGAGCGTTCCGCCCTGAGGCGGCACGGGCCTGTGCGTGTGAGCATGCGAGGTTTGCCGCTGTGAGAATCGCTCCGGAAGGCTGGGTTGTGATCGTGCCGTTCGCCCTGGTGTGCCTGGTTCTGCCGGGCCTGGCCGGGCTTGTTTCGCCCTGGCTGGCGGGGGTGCTGGGGCTGCCGGCCCTGCTGCTGATCTTCTGGGCGTTGTGGTTCTTCCGCGACCCGCACCGCGAGCCGCCCGCCGGCACCGGCCCGGACGTGGTGATCAGCCCGGCGGACGGCAAGGTCCTCAAGGTGGACATGGCCCCGCTGCCCAAGGAACTGCGGACCGGCGACGCCGACAACCAGCCCCTGCCCCGCGTGAGCATCTTCCTGAACCTGCTCAACGTGCACGTCAACCGCACGCCGGTGGCCGGCAAGATCGAGAAGATCGTCTACACCCCCGGCAAGTTCTTCAACGCCTCGCTGGACAAAGCCAGCGAGTTCAACGAACGCTCCGCGGTGCTGATGAGCGATCCGGCCGGCCGCAAGGTGGCCTTCTCGCAGATCGCCGGGCTGGTGGCCCGCCGCATCGTCAACCACCTTCGCGAAGGCCAGAGCGTGCAGCGGGCCGAGCGTTTCGGGCTGATCCGCTTCGGCTCGCGGGCGGAGATCTACTTCCCGCCCGGCAGCCAGATCAGCGTCAAGCCGGGGGACATCACGGTGGCGGGGGTGAGCACGCTGGGCACGCTGCCGCCGGCGCGCTGAGTCATTGCCGCATCGCCAAGGGGAGCCCATGGCCCGACGCAGGATTGATGCCGAGTCCATCCCGTTCCGCAAGCTCATCCCCAACCTGATGACCGCCGGGGCGCTCTGCGCCGGCATCGCCAGCTTCCACTTCTCAATCACCGGGCAGTTCGACAAGGCCATGGGGTGCATCGCCGCGAGTTTCGTGCTTGACGGCCTGGACGGGCGTGCCGCCCGCTTCCTTCGCGTCACCAGCCGGTTCGGCGAGGTGATCGACTCGATCTCGGACTTCACGGCCTTCGGCGTCGCCCCAGCCTTCCTGCTGTACCAGTGGCAGTTGCAGAAGGACGCCGGCGTGCTGGGCCTGCTGGCGGTGGCGTTGTACGCCCTGTGCGCCGCCATCCGGCTGGCCCGCTTCACCGTGCAGGCCCGCAAGCAGAAGCTCGGCGGCCCCCCGGGCAAGTTCTTCCAGGGCCTGCCCGCTCCGGCGGCGGCCGGGGCAGCGCTGGTGCCGCCCATGCTCGCCCTCTCCGAGACCGTCGCCTGGAAAACGCCCGCCTATCTCACCGCAATCTATACGCTCATGCTCGCGGCCTTCATGGTCAGCCGGTTGCCGATGATCTCGGTCAAGGGCATGCGGATCAGCCGCAAACTGGTGGTGCCGCTGATGCTCTTTGCCGGCGTGCTGACCATCGGCCTGGTGCGTGACGGCTGGCTGACGCTCTCGGCGCTGGCGACGCTGTACCTGCTGTCGTTCCCGGCCGGCTGGGTGCTGCACGCCCGGAGCAAGAACAAGCCGGCCCCGCCCGCCGACGGCGGCCCGGATGCGACCGGCACCGCCGGCCAGCCGCCGGCGGTCAAGCCCTAATCGCTCCGCGCAGGCAGGCCCTAATCGCTCCGCTCCTTCACGCCTCCAAAAACAAACAGGCCCCGCGGCAAGTTGCCGAGGGGCCTGGGTGATTCTGCAACCTGTATCGATGCCCGTCACCGCACGACGGGCACGCGGCAGACTCAGTTGGTCTCGCCGACGGCCCACCGCCAGAAGGCCTTGACCGTGCCGGAGGAGCCGATCACGTCCTTGACCTTCTTGGTCTCGTCCTTGATGAAGGGCTGCTCGAGCAGGGCCACTTCCTCGAAGAACTTGCGCATGCCGCCCTCGACCATCTTCTCGGCGATCTCCTTGGGCTTGCCGCTGTCCATGGCCTGCTCGATGCGGAAGGTGCGCTCCTTCTGCACGATCTCGGCGGGGATGTCGTTGGCCGACACGCCCTTGGGCGTGGGAACCTTGGCGACGATGTGCATGCCGATGTCGCGGAGGAGGTCCTGCGAGATGCCGCCCTCGGCCTGGATGAGCACGCCGGTCTTGCCGTCGTGGTGCACGTAGCTGCCGAAGACGGTGCCGGGCCCGCCGGCGACGTGGGCGGCGCGGGCCAGCGAGATGGTCTCGCCGGTCTTGATCCGCAGGTCGTCGATCAGCGCCTGCTGCTCCGCATTGGCCGTGAAGGCGCCGGCGGGCTGCTTGAGGCCCATCTCGGTGACCTTGCGGCACATGGCAATGAACTCGTCGTTCTTGGCGGTGAAGTCGGTGTTGGCGCGGTGCTCAGTGATCACGGCCGAGGACGGGCCGATCTTCACCTCGACGCGGCCCTCGCCGGCGGGGCGGTCGGACTTGGAGTCCAGCTTGCCCTTCATGGCCTTGCGGAGAATGTTCTCCGCCTTGTCAAAGTCGCCGCCGGCCTCGACCAGCGCCTTCTTGCACTCCATCATCGACAGCCCCGTCTTGTTGCGGAGCTTCATCACCACATCGGCCTTGATTTCCACGCCTGATCTCCTGCGGGCACGCCCGGAGGACGCGCCGTACTGGTTCTGTTGTTCATCGCCACACCGGGGCACCGGCACGCTGGCACCGACAGCCCCGGCCCCCGGCCCGGCCCGCACGCGCGAGCCCACCGGGGAACGCCCCGCCCCTGCCACCCCCATCTGGTCGCCTTGCGGAGGCGACGCCGATCAGGCCTTGGGGGCGCTGGCCAGCATCTGGGCCGCGACATCGCCGCCCTCAGCGGCCGGAGCGTCGTCAGCACGGAACTGCGAACGGCTGGAACGACGCGGACGGTCCCCGCCCTCGCCGCCGGCCGGGCCGGAAGCCGCGGCTTCCTTGGTCGCCCGCATCTGCTTGCCGTCGGTCACGGCCAGGCACAACTCGCGGATCACCACGTCGATCGACCGCATGGAGTCGTCGTTGCCGGGGATGGCGATGTCGGCCAGGTCCGGGTCGCCGTCGGTGTCGACCAGGCAGACCGTCGGGATACCCAGCTTCTTCGCCTCCTTGAGGGCGTTGAGCTCGCGGCGGACGTCGATGACGACCAGCACGCCGGGCAGCTTGTCCATGTTGCGGATGCCTTCCAGGTTCCGCTTGATCTTCTTGAGCTCGCGACGCAACTGGCTCTCCATCTTCTTGGAGTAGGAGGCGAAGCCGCCGGAGTTCTCGATGCTCTCGAGCTCTTCCATGCGCTTCAGCCGGCTGCGGATGGTGCGGAAGTTGGTGAACGTGCCACCCAGCCACCGCTCGATCACGTAGTGCTGCTTCACGTCGCCCACGCGCTGCTGCAGCACGCCCCGGGCCTGACGCTTGGTGCCCACGAAGCAGACGTCCTTGCCGTCGGCCACCACGCGGGTGATGAACTTCTTGGCCAGCAAGAGACCCTTGATGGTCTCCTTGATGTCGATGATGTGGATGCCGTTGCGCTTGCCGAAGATGTACGGGGCCATCTTCGGGTTCCAACCCGCGGCACGCTGGCCGAAGTGGATGCCGGCTTCGATGAGATCGTGGACCAGTTGGCTTGCCATGTGAACCTCGCTGTCAGCGACTCCGGGCCGGAGATCCGTTCAGAGCCGTCCGCCATCAGGCGAAGGCTCCGTCCTGGCCCCTTGGGGCGCTTCGGTGGGATGAGCGGGCCGACCGTCGGACGCGTCGTGCGTCACGCGGAAGGGGGCCGATCATCAGAAAAAAGTTGACCGGGGACACCGGGCCACAGGGCCCGACACGACCGATCCACCCCGGCGGAAAACGGACCGCTCCGCTGGGACAGGAGTATAGCGGGCGTTCCGGCTCGCCTGTTGAGTCGGCGTGGTCTTCAAGTCCAAACTTTATCCAAACATATAAGACCCTGCTCCGCCCGGAGGCTCCAAACAAACGCCTCCTGGCTCCAGAGGCGGGTAACCTCCCCACTGCCATGGCCTCCTCCTCCCAGACTGTTTCCGCTGCCGCCGCCGGCCCGGTGAAGCTCGGGCCGGCCTTCTCAGCGCGGAACTCGCTTCTGCAGGCCCGCCGGGCGCTCGACGAACTGCTGAGCGGGCCCGCGGTCGTTGCCGGTGTAGACCACCTGATCACCACCGCGACGGCCACCCTGCGGGCCGGGGGCACGCTGCTGTGCTGCGGCAACGGCGGCTCGGCTTGCGATGCGATGCACTTTGTCGAAGAGCTCACCGGCCGCTTCCGGGGCGACCGCCCGCCCATCCCCGCCCTGGCCTGCAGCGACGTGGGGCACATCACCTGCACCGCCAACGACTACGGCTTTGAGGAGGTCTTCTCGCGGTGGGTCACCGCTCTGGGTCGCCCGGGGGACCTGCTGATCGTGCTCTCCACCAGCGGCAACTCGCCCAACGTGGTTCGGGCGGTTGAGGCGGCGCACGCCAAGGGAATGAAGACCGCAGCGCTGCTGGGCAAATCCGGCGGCCAACTGGCAGGCCGCTGCACCGTGGAGGTGGTGGTACCGGGGGCCACCGCCGACCGCATTCAAGAGCTGCACATGCTCATCCTGCACACCGTGGTCGAGGGCATTGAGGTGGGTCTGGGCTACGCCCCGCCGCCATCCGCCTGACCTCCCGGCCCACTTCGCCGGCCTCCCCCATCGCCAGTCTGCCCCGTACGCTCTTCCCACACATGTCCAGCACCGCCGCCCCCGCCGCCTCCGCTTCTCCGGCACACCTGCCGACTCTGGCCAACTGCCCGGCCATACCCGCTGCGAGCATTGCGCTGGATGTTGTGGATCTGGATGCCTCGTGCCGGTTCTACCAGGCCCTCGGCTTCGCCGCGGTGGCGTGCGAGCGGCCCGGCCTGCGGATGGAGTCGCGCCTGCTCACCTCGCCGTGGTTCCCGTCGCTCGGTCTGCACCTGCGGGCCGGGTTCGGCAAGCGGGTCGGCGGCAGCCAGCCCGGAGGTTTGCTCCGCATCAGCCTGAAGGTCGACGACCTGCCGGGCATGGTGGCCCGGCTGGGCACGCAGGTCCGCTGGCTGCCAAACCCTGCCGCGGTTCCGACCGTCACCCCCGAAACCGGGGCGGTGATGTTCCTGGACCCCAGCGGCTACATGATCGAGCTGGCCACCCGGCCCGCCGGTCTGCTGTGAGCCGGCGGCTCCGGCGGTGGTCAGCCTGCCGACCGACTGCGGCGCGTCCACTGCCGGCTCCCACCGGCCAATCCCCAACCACGCCCCCCGCACGCCCACCAACCGATTTGTTGCCAACTTCGGCCCCCGCCTTGACGGCCGACCGCCCGTGGGCGTTCAATACGACTTCCCCGGCAGGTTCCCGAGCGATCGACGAACCTGCCGGTTCATCCCGACCGGTCAGCCCGGCCGCCGCCCTTCGCGGCACGCTCAGGCCGACCGATCGTTTCAGGTCGGGTGAAGGACGGGTCCTTGCGGACGCCGACCACTCACCCGCCGGTCGATGCATGACGCGCAAGCGTTGCGAATCGACTGATAGATCGAACGGAACTTTGGACCGCCTTTCTTGCTCTGCGTGCTCTTGTCCTGATGCTGTTGCAGATTCCAAGCTTGCGCTTCTCCCGTCGAGGGTTTCCGGCACCGTCGTCCGCCCGCGTTGGCGACTCGGTTTCCCGGCGACGCTGTGCTGACAACGGGATGGGGCGCCGGCCCCCGAGCCGCCCGGCAACCCCGACCGCCCACAACGGTCCGGGCGAAGGTGTTCCTCCGTTCGACCTGACCTGATTCGATCGATCGTGCATGCGCGTGTCAAGAGCACGCCGTTGCCGCCCGTGCATCGTCACCCCAGCAGCGGGTGAGCGTTGCGCGGAAGCGGAACGGACGGCCGCCGGGCCCACCGGGCGATAGACGCCCTTTGCCCCGGAGCCGCGCCATGCCCACCCTCCTGCTTGCCCAGATTGACCTGCTCTCCGGCGCCCTCGGCCTGGCGGCGGGGGTGGTGATCACGGTGCCCCTGGTGCTGCTCGGGCTCAAGACCGTGCGTGGACAGACCATCGCTTCGGCCAAGGCCGAGGCCCAGCGGCTGGTGGATCAGGCCAAACAGCAGGCCGGGGCGGCCACCCAGCGGGCCGAACTGGACTCGGAAAGGAAACTGCTGGAACGCCGGGAGAAGTTCGAGGCCGACCTGAACCAGCAGCGCGAGAAGATGCGGGCCGACGAGCAGCGGCTGAGCAAGCGTGAGGAACTGCTGGACCGCAAGCTTGAGTCGGTGACCAGCAAGGAGGAGTCGCTGGTCAAGCAGAGCGAGTCGCTCAAGACCCGCGAGGCGGCGGTAGCCCGCACGCAGACCGAACTGGAGCAGACGCTGGCGGAGCAGAAGCAGCGGCTTTTGAACCTCACCGGCATGTCGCTGGAGGACGCGCGGGCGCTGCTGCTGCAGCGGGTGGAGGAGGAGTCCCGGCACGACATGGCCAAGGTGGTCCGCAAGGTGGTCGACGAGGCCGAGTCGCACGCCAAGGAGAAGGCCCGCGAGATCACGCTGATGGCCATTCAGCGGTATGCCACCGAGCACACCGCCGAGAGCACGGTGCGGGCGGTGCCGATCCCCTCGGATGACATGAAGGGCCGCATCATCGGTCGCGAGGGCCGGAACATCCGCGCCATCGAGAAGGCCACCGGGGTGGACATCATCGTCGACGACACGCCGGGTGTGATCGTGGTCTCGTGCTTTGACAAGGTTCGCCAGGCGGTGGCGGTAGAGTCGCTGCAGCGGCTGATCGCCGACGGCCGGATGCACCCCTCGCGGATCGAGGAGGTGGTGGAGAAGACCCGCTCGGAGATCGGCGAGCGGATCATCAAGTACGGCAAGGACGCGGTGCTGGAGGTGAACCTGCGGGGCGTGCACCCGAAGGTCTCTGAAGCGATGGGCAAGCTGTTCTACCGCACCAGCTACGGTCAGAACGTGCTGCGGCACTCCGTCGAGGTGGCCTTCATCTGCCAGCTCATCGCCGACCAGCTCGGTCTGGACGGCACGCTGGCGCGTCGCTGCGGCTTCCTGCACGACATCGGCAAGGCCATGGACCAGGAGCAGGAGGGCACGCACCCCCGCATCGGCATGGACTTCGCCCGGCAGTACGGCGAGCGTGAGCCGGTACTCAACGCCATCGGCGGGCACCACGGCGATATCCCGTCCACCAGCTTCTACACGCCCATCGTCATGGCGGCCGACGCGGTCTCCTCCGCCCGGCCCGGCGCCCGTCGCGAAAGCCTGGAGAAGTACATCCAGCGGCTGGAGCAACTGCAGGACATCGCTCTCGGCCAGCAGGGCGTGACCGAGGCGTACGCCATTCAGGCCGGCCGCGAGGTCCGTGTCATGGTCGACGCCCGCAAGGTCTCTGACGACGAGGCCCTGGTCATCGCGCAGAGCATCGCCCGAAAGGTCTCCGATGAGATGACCTTTCCGGGCGAAATCCGCGTGACGGTGCTGCGCGAGACCCGCGCGGTCGAGATCGCCCGCTGACCGGCCCCGCCGCCGAACTTCTAGCGCCCGGCCATTTCACCCCGCATCTGCGCGGCAACATCCCAGGGGCCGCCGCAGCGTGTGCGTGGAACGCAGGCTCACCGCCCGGCGGCGTCTTCGGAGATTCGTCGATAGCTCCACCCCAGCGACCGGTCCATCACCGACACGCCCGGGCGGCTCCGCAAGCTCACCGCCAGCGCATCCATCGCCAACCGCTCCTGCCGACGCTGCACCAGCCGGCGAAGTTCGCCGTCCACCTGACTGCGTGCCACGCCGTCGGCGGGCATCCTCGCCTCCAGCAGGGCCAGTGCGGAACTGTCGGCGGCGCCCGCTGTGCCCGGCAGGCGAATCACCGCGCTGAGTTGCCCCTCGCTCAGCCCCGCCACCGCCTCGCGAAGGGCTGCGGGGTACGCGCTGTCGGCCGGGCTGAGCGATTCAATCAGCCCGCCGGCCGCTCCTGACGCATCAGTCGACCGCTCCAGCGCCAACTCGGCGAACCGCCACCGCCGAACCGCCGGCTCGGCCTTCTCCAATTCCGCACGCAGCCTGGCTGCTTCCTGCGCTGTGTCGGTGGTGATCAGCCGCAGCCGCAGCCGTTCGCCGTGACGCACCGCATAGGCCATGTCCACCATCGCCTGCTCCACCACCACCTGCCCCCGGGCCGTCACCAGTTTGCGCAACGCCGCGTTGCGGCGAAGCAAAGAGGCGAACCGCTGCTCGCCCAGTCCGCGTTGCGACCGCAGTCGCTCGACGGCGTTCTCTCCGCCCCCCACGCGGGCCACCGATTCCTCCAGCAACGCCCTCTCCGCCGCCACATCAGCCTCACTTACGCTCAGGCCTTGCTGCTTGAGCGCATCGGCCAGCCGCACATCCAGCACCAGATCCGCCAGAGCCTCGCCCCCGGCCAGTTCCAGCATCGCCGGGCGGAGGTCCTCAAGGGTGACCTGGGTGCTGTCGACGATCGCCAGCACGCCCGCCGCCCCCGGCTGCTGCGCCAAGGCCGCGGGGACGCCGGACATGTCACGCCCGGCCTGCCCGGCCAGCCAGCCCGCCGTCGCCGCCAGCAGGCCGATGGTCACCGCTGTCGCACGCCGCCGCCTCACGCGTTACCGCCCATCTCATCGTCAGCCACGCGCGTCGCTCTGGCCGCCTCCACCGCCTCGGCCACCGTCGGGTACATCATCAAGTGCCGGTCCATCTTCATCGCACGCAAAGCCATCGTCGCCTGGTCGCCCAGCCTCGCCACCGTCACCGAAACACTGTTCGCCTCGGCCCGCTGCCTGAAGGCCAGCAGCACCGCGATGCCGATGCTGGAAATGAAGCTCACGTGCTCAAAGTCCAGCACCACAAAGCCGGGCAACGGCTGACCATCCAGCACGCCGCTCAGTTCGCGGTCCAGTTCGTTGGCGCAGGACAGGTCAATGCTGCCCCGCGGGCTGATCAGTTCCCCCTCGCCGACGCTTGTCCGCCGGATCTCCACGCTGGCCATCGGTGCACTCCACGGTTGACCCGAGCAACGGCTCCGTCGCGCGGCAACCGCCGGAGTTTAACCACACCTTGCGTCAGCCACCGGCCCCACCCCCCCTACCCCCTACCCCCTACCCCCGACCGTCCACCCCCCGACCTCCCAGACCCGCTCACCCTACCCACTGCTGCTGGGCGGCGCGGGCCGCATGCCGCGCCACCAAGGCCTCCTGCTCCGCCCGCCGCTGCGCGGCCTTCTCCTGCGCGGTCATGGCGAACAGCCGGGCCTGCTCCCGCAGCACCGCTGCGGACTCCGCCTCCCGCCGCTCCTCCTCCTCGCGTCGCTGCCGCCGGGCCTCCTCCGCCGCCCGTTCTGCCTCGCGTTTTTCGCGTTCCTCGCGGGCCTTGGCCGACGCCTTGACCGACTCGTCCACGACCCGGCCCAACGTCTCGCTGGCCTGTGCCTGCACCACCGCGGTCATCACGCGGGCAAAGGCGTTCGTGTTCTCTACCGGCTGGTTCATGGAGCGACCCGGATTGGCGGCGGACGCCCGACGTCCGATCACCGTCTTCTGTGCGGATCGGCGGGCTCCGCCGGGCACTTGGGGCCCCCGGGCACCCGGGCATCGCAGGGCGGTCCGGGCGTGCGGGCGACACCGTTTGCGCGGGCGCAGGGGCGCAACACTTGCCGACCTGCGTTCACGACCAGTTCTGCCAGCAAGGCCCCGCACCATGACCACGCTGTTCGATCCGTTGCCCCTCCGCTCCCTGATGCTCCGCAACCGCATCGGGGTCTCGCCGATGTGCATGTACAGCGCCACCGACGGACTGGTGAACGACTGGCACCTGGTGCACCTGGGCCGATTCGCCACCGGCGGCGCCGGCCTGGTGATCGCCGAGGCCACCGCCGTGCAGGCCGTCGGACGCATCACCCCGTCGTGCGCCGGCATCTGGAGCGACGAGCACATCGCCCCGTGGGCACGCGTCACCGAGTTCATCTCTCGCCATGGCGCCGTGCCGACGCTGCAACTGGCGCACGCGGGCCGCAAGGCCGCCACGCCCGAGCCGTGGGCCACCGGCCCCCGGGGCACGCTGCCGCCGGACCGGCGGGGCTGGCAGCCGGTGGGCCCGTCGGCGGTGCCGTTTGACGCCCCGAACTTCGCCACCCCGACGGAGCTGACCGTTTCGCAGATCGCCGAACTCGCCGAGGACTTCATCGCCGCCGCCGGCCGGGCAGCGCAGGCCGGCTTCGGCATGATCGAACTGCACGCGGCGCACGGCTATCTGCTGCACAGCTTCCACTCGCCCATTTCCAACCGCCGCACCGATCAGTACGGCGGCGCACTTGAGAACCGCGTGCGGCTGCTGCGCTCGGTCGTTCAGCGGCTGCGCACCCCCGGCTCGCCCTGGCCGCAGGACCGCCCCATCGCCGTGCGCATCAGCGCGGTCGATGACGTCGAAGGCGGCTGGTCGCTGGAGGACTCGGTGCAACTGGCCCGCTGGCTGAAGGCCGACGGCGTGGATCTGGTCGACTGCTCATCCGGCGGCATCTCGATGCAGAACGGCACTGTCCGCACCCCGCGCGAGCCGGGATATCAGGTGCCCTACGCCGCGCGGGTGCGGGCCGAAGCGGGCATCGCCACCGCCGCCGTCGGCGGCATCACCCAGCCGGCCCAGGCGCAGGCCATCATCGCCGAGGGCAAGGCCGACGTGACGCTGCTGGCCCGCGAGATGCTTCGCGACCCCTTCTGGCCGGTGCACGCAGCCGCGGCCCTAGGCGTGCCGGGCGCGGTGCGGCTGCCGAACCAGTACGACTACTGGATCGGTCCGCCGAAGTCTGCCTGATCGCCTCGGGTGACGACCCGGCTACCAACTGGTTACGACTTGGCCGAGCCGCCGGCCAGTTCCTTGCGCCGCCGCTTGAGTTCCGCGTCGATGAACGGCTGGATGTTGCCCGCCAGCACGCGGTCCACGTCGCCGTCTTCGTGCCCGGTGCGGTGGTCCTTCACGCGGCTGTCATACACCACATACGAGCGGATCTGGGTGCCCCAGCCCTGCTCAAGGGCGCCGCCCTTGGCCGCGTGGATCTCGCGCTCGCGCTTCTCTTCGGCCATCTGCTCGAGCTTGGCCTGGATGATGCGAAGGCACTGGGCCCGGTTCTGCGGCTGGTCGCGGTAGGTGTTGGCCACCACGGTGATGCCCGTGGGCTTGTGGGTCATGCGGATGGCCGTCGCCACCTTGTTGACGTTCTGCCCGCCGGGGCCGCTGGCCCGCACGAACGGCTGCACGTCCAGGTCGCGGTCGGGAATCTCGACCTTCACGTCTTCAAACTCGGGCGTCACTTCCACGCTGGCGAAGCTGGTCTGCCGCTTGCCCTGCGCGTTGAACGGCGAGACCCGCGCCAGCCGGTGCGTGCCACGCTCGCACTTGAGGTACCCGAATGCGTACGGACCCTTGACGTGCAGCGTCACCGAGTCGATGCCCACCTCGGCGCCGAAGCCGCGTTCGACCTCTTCGATCTCAAAGCCGGCCTTCTCCAGATAATTCAGGTACATCCGGAAGAGCATCTCGGCCCAGTCGTTGGCCTCGGTGCCGCCGTCGCCGGCGGAGATGGTCACAAAGCAGTTCCGCGGATCGTGCTTGCCGCTCATCAGGCTGCGCAGTTCGATGCGGTCGATCTGCTGGGCCAGCTTGTAGAGGATCTCGTCGCACTCGCCCAGCAGTTCCTTGTCGGGCATGCCCGGCGGGCCGGCCTCCTTGGCCATGTCGAACGCCGCCCGCGCCTCCTCCAACTGGGCGGTGAACTTCTCGATGGGTTCCATCTGGTTGGCCAGCACCTTCAGGTCGGACACCACCTTGTTGGCGGCAGTCTGATTGGTCCAGAAGTCCCCCGCCTCCATCTTGGCCTTCAGCTCATTGCGAAGGGCGGCCTTGGCGGGCCAGTTAAAGAGAGTCGCGGATCGTCAAAATCCGCGCCTCAAAGTCGGCGATCACGGGTTGATGGGCGTCGTAATGCATTGAAGATGAGGATAGAACCACCACCCTCGCCTTTCCCGTCCACGGTCCGAACGGCGTTCCCACCCCCCCGTCCACCCACCCCCCCCCGTCCGCCCACCCCGCGTCCCCCCACCATCCGCCCACCCCCG
>JAJTDF010000120.1 GCA_021294835.1 Planctomycetaceae bacterium | reverse complement strand
TGAGTGAGCACCATCTCCGACCCCGGGTCCTGCGGCCCGGGGTCGGTGCTTTTTTGGACCGGCGAGAGCGGGCGGACGTTGCGGCATGCGCGCATACCGTGCCCGCCACATGTCTGCTGACGAGAAACTGGAACTGATCGCGGCGACCGCCTTCGGCGTGGAGGCGGTGGCGGCGCGGGAACTGACCGACCTGGGCTTCCAGGCCAAGGCCGAGAGCACCGGGCGGGTGGTGTTCGCCGGGGATCAGGCGGCGGTGGCGAAGGCCAACTTGTGGCTGCGGAGCGCCGACCGGGTGCTGGTGCGGGTGGGCGGGTTTGATGCGCCGGACTTTGACGCGTTGTACGAGCGGACGATGGAGTTGCCGTGGGAGCGGTGGATCCCGCGGGAGTTCGCCTTTCCGGTGTCGGGCCGGAGCGTGAAGTCGCAACTGACCAGCGTGCCGGCGGTGCAGCGGACGGTGAAGAAGGCGATCGTGCAGCGGCTGCTGCGGGCGCACCACACGCGGGCGTTGCCGGAGAGCGGGCCGGAGGTGGCGGTGGAGATCTCACTGCTGGAGAACCGGGCCAGCCTGACGGTGGACACCTCGGGCGTGGGGCTGCACAAGCGGGGGTATCGGCCGGAAGTGGGGCCGGCGGCGATGAAGGAGACGCTGGCGGCGGCGCTGGTGCTGCTGTCGGGGTGGAAGGCGGGGAGGCCGTTTCTGGACCCGTTCTGCGGGACGGGGACCATTGCGGTGGAGGCGGCGCTGTGGGCGCGGAACATGGCGCCGGGGCTGGGGCGGTTGTTCGCGGCCGAGCAGTGGCCGGCGATTGATGAGCGGGTGTGGCGGGAAGCGCGGCAGGCGGCGCAGGATGTGATCAAGCCGAGCCCGGCGGTGGCGCTGGTGGGGGCGGACATCGATGTGGCCTCGCTGGGGCTGGCGCACGATGCGATCAAGCGGGCGGGGCTGGTGCCGGGGGCGGATGTGCGGCTGATCAACCGGCCGTTTGAGAAGACCGAGGAATCCGGGCAGTATGGCAGCGTGGTGACCAACCCGCCGTATGGCGTGCGGCTGGGCGGGCAGGATGCGGCGGAACTGGATGGGCTGTATCGGCAGATGCCGCTGGTGCTGCGTCGGCTGCCGACGTGGTCGTTCCACATCATCACCGGGCGGCTGGATCTGGAGCGGCTGTTCGGCCAGGAGGCCAGCCGGCGGCGGAAGCTGTACAACGCGCAGATTCAGTGCACGTACTTCAGTTTCTTCGGGCCTAGGCCGCCAAGGGAGGGCGTTGCGGTGGCAGTGGGGGCCGGCGTTGCCGAGGCGGGCGAGGGGGGCGATGAAGCGGTGACGGACGCGGGAACGGCGGTGGACGCGACGGGGGCCGAGGCAGCGAGCGCAGCGGAGGCCGGCGGGGCTTTCGCATCCGCTGAAGTTCCGGCGGTGGGTGCAACGCCGGCTGGTGCTCCGGCTGTCGCTCCGGCGGCCTTCGGCGGGCTGAGCGAGCGGGACCGCGGGCACTTGGACCAGTTCGCCAAGTGCCTGGCCAACAACGCCCGGCACCTTCGCAAGTGGCCGTCGCGGGGCATCACCTGCTACCGGATCTACGACCGCGACGTGGCCGACGTGCCGCTGATCATCGACCGTTATGAGGACCGGGTGCACGCGGTGGAGTACGAGCGGCCCCACGAGCGGACGTTCGCGCAGCACACGGACTTCCTGGAGGCGGCCGGGCGGGCCATCGCGGAGGTGCTGGGGATCCCCGCTGAGCACGTGTACCTCAAGCCCAAGCGGCGGCAGCGGGGCCTGAGCCAGCACGAGCGGCTGAGCGAGCGGGGGGAGACGATCATCGCGCACGAGGGCGGGCTGAAGTTCGAGGTGAACCTGACGGACTACGTGGACACCGGGCTGTTCCTGGACCACCGGCAGACGCGGGAGATGGTGCGGGCGTTGGCGGCGGGCAAGCGGATGCTGAACCTGTTCTGCTACACCGGGAGCTTTTCGGTGTATGCCGCGGCCGGCGGTGCCAAGAGCACGACGAGCGTGGACCTGTCGAACACGTACCTGGACTGGGCGGAGCGGAACTTCACGCTGAACAAGCTGTGGTCGGACCGGCAGACGCTGGTGCGGGGGGACGTGATGGCGTATCTGGCCGAGCACGAGCGGGTGCCGGGCGGCAGTTATGACCTGGTGGTGGTGGACCCTCCGACGTTCTCCAACAGCAAGAGCACCGAGGAGGACTGGGAGGTGGCGGCGGGGCACGTGAAGTTGCTGCGGCTGCTGCGGCCCTTGCTGAGCGACGGGGCGGTGGTGTGGTTCAGCAACAACTACCGGCGGTTCAAGCTGGATGAGGCGGTGGTGGCCGAGTTGGGGCTGCGGGCGCAGGAGATCAGCCACCGGACGGTGCCGGCGGACTTCCGCAACAAGCGGATCCACCGGTGCTGGCGGATGGTGGTGGGCGGGGCGGCCGGCGGAGCCGGGGGCGAGGGGCCGGCAGCGGGTTGATCGCCGGGGTGAGGATCAGGGATCGCCGGGCTTGGCCCGCTGGGGCGGCCTCGGGAGGCCCTGGCGGATGCGGTCGGAGAAGCCTTCGTCGATGGGCGAGGCGGTGGCGCGGGGGTTGATGAGGCTGCGGGTGCGGAGATCATCGAACGGGATGGAGGGGTCGAGGCTGCGCTTGGCGTACAGCAGGCGGTCGCCGTATCCGGCCAGGACGATGCGGTAGTCGAGGTATTGCAGGATGCTGGCGGGGGCGAGGACGGAGATGCGGGAGAGTTCGATGACGTTGGTGAAGCAGTTGCTGGTGAGGGCGTTGTACCAGGCGGGCTTGTCCGCCAGTTGTGCGGCGGTGGCGACGTAGTTCTGCAGCAGTGCCCGCACGAAGGGGAGGGCGGCGCGGGTCTGGTAGAGGTAGACCTGCTCGTTGCGGTGGTGGGTGCGAAGGCCGACCAGGTCGCGTTCGTCAGCGAAGATGTAGGCGAGTTCGAACTGGCGGAAGAAGCCCTTGAGGGCGTCGTAGTCCTCGCTGATTTCCTTGCGGACCTCGATGCTGACGCAGAGGCGGTCGGGCGCGGCGTCGGGGGAGGGCGCGTCGAACACGAAGGACACCATGACGTGGGCGATGGCCGGGCTGCCCCAGTAGACGAACATGATGTCCATGGAGCGGAGGCGGCGGAGGTCGTAGGTGCGGGTTTCCCAGCGGGCGTCGAAGTCGGTTTCGCTGCGGTAGGAGAAGTTGCGGAGGTTGTTGACGGTGAGCAGGTCGCCGGAGATGCTGGGGCGAGCGGCGCGGGCGACTTCGGGCCGCCATTGGCGGTCGTTGCTGGGGGGGATGAGCAGATACCAGGTGAGCACGGCGGCCCAGCAGGCGGCGAACGCGGCGATGGTCTTGGGCCAGGGCCGCACCTGCCAGAGCACAACGGCGACCCCGCCGAGCCACACGAGCGCGACGAGTCCTCGCGCCCAGGCCCAGGGCAGGTTGGAGAACCAGATGGCCAGCACGGCCCAGGCGATGAGCAGGGGCAGTGCGACCAGGGCGAGGCCGATGCCGGCGACGCGGAGCAGGCGGATCAGGCCGGCCCGCCTGTGACGCTCCGGCGGGGTGCTCGGGCTGGAGCTGTCGGGCGGCATGCTTGGCTTGTCAGAGGGCGGGGTTGGGGCGGCTCAGGCCTGGGTGAAGGTGGCGCCTTCGAAGACGTCGAAGCCGACGAGGTCGCCGACCTGGAAGTCGCCGGGCTTCTGGCGGGCGTCACTGAGCACGCAGGTGATCGGCAGGCCGCCGTCGAAGCCGGGGACGGTGGAGCCGCCGGCGTCGATGATGATGGCGTTGGCGGAGGTGTCGTGCCCGATGACGGTGCCCTGCAGGCGGCGGGGCCGGCCGAAGACCGGCTCGACGAAGCGGCCGCCGGTGCCGGAGCGATCCACACGGCGGGCCTGGCAGCGAATGGAGCCCTTGATGCGCTGGCCGGGGGCGGAGCGGATGTCGCCCTGGGGCCGGAGGTGGATTTGATAGGATGTGCCGGGGAGCGTGAAGACGATGTACCCGGGCTGAAGGGCCGTGGGGGCGACGACATCTTTGAGGATGCCCTTGGCGATGGTGCTGGCGGCGGGGGCGGCAGAGGTCATGGATCAACTCCGAAACGCAGAAACAACGACGCGGTTCCGGAGGCGGAACCGCGTCGGGAGGGACGGAGTGTATGGAATCTGCCCGGGTCGGGGCGGGGCGGCGGGTTGCCGATCGCCTCAGGCGGCCTCGCTGCGGGTGCCGGGGGCTTCGGTGCCGGCAACGCCGTCGCGGGTGACCAGGAAGAAGCTGGGGGAGATGGGGTAGGGCAGGCGGGCAAAGTCCTCGGCGACGCGGCCGGCGAGGCGGCGGACGAAGGGCTCGGGTCCGGTGGACATGGCGACGAACATGTCGCGGGCCGGGGTGGCGACGTAGAAGTGCGGCCCCAGGCGGGAAGCGAGCCGCCGGTGCAGATCGCCCAGCAGCAGGCGGGCGGCGTCGTAGCCGTCCTGCTGGGCGATGATGACCGCCCGACCGCCTTCCTTGCTGGTGACCATCTGCAGTTCCACGTCTTCGCTGGCCCGCAGCAGGTTTTCTCGGGCCAGTTCGTCCAGATCCTCGGGGGTGACGTTCCAGCGGACGAGCTGCTCGGTGGTGACCGACACGGTCATCTGGGGCAGATCGATCACAAAGACGATGACGGTGCCGTTGACAAAGGGCACGTGGGCCACCTGCTCGCGTGCGAGATGGTTGAAGATGGACTCCGGCTGAATGCGAGGCATGATGCGGGTCCGCACCAGATCAAATCCGGAACTGGAGAGGGCGGCCGCTTCGCCTGAGAACAACTGCTCGAGATAGTGCTCGACGATCTCCTCGCCCCGGTCGGGGTCATGGTTGACCAGCCGGAAGAGGTTCTCGAGGTCCAGGCGGCGCCCGTTGACGATCATCTCGCGGGGGCCGGTCAGTTCGATGGTTGAATCCGGCTGCAGACGACGGAGCATCACCGCGACCTGCTCAGCGAACGCTTCCGGCTCCGGGGGCATGCTGGACATCTCGAACACTCCTGTTTGTGCCGGGGTACGACCGGCATGTCCTTTCCGGGGGCAGCGCGTGATGGGTCGCGGGGCCACCGAGTCTCTCGGAAAGTCGGTTCGCACGAGGCGGCCATGCGGCTCTGCAAACAGGAAGGTTGTAAGCGGTTGAACTATGCGCGGAGCAATCGGAACAGTCGCCGGCGGCGGTGGTGTTCGCGGACGAAACGTGAGCGGACGTTGGGTTGCCGGAGGGTCCGAAACAGCGCGGCATGGCGTTCCGGCACGCAGCGGGGCAGCGCTGCCGGCGGTCAGCGTTCGGGCTGGGCGTCGCCAAAGAACAAGGGCGGTCTGGACGAGCCCACATCGTCCGGACCGACCCTCGCTTTTCGGCCGCCGACACAGCGGCCGTGTTTCGTCTTGGTTGTTTGTCTGCAGGCAAGCCTGCATGGTCGGCGATCCGACCGGCGGTGAAAGCGGTGAGCCAGTGGTGGCCGGCAAGCCCGCTCCTCTCCCTCCTCCCGTGGTTCATGAACCCGTCCGGTCGGGAGGCCGATGGCAGCTCGGCTGGGTCCGTTCGGACAAGAAGACAAGGGCAATCGGCGTGCCAGACGCTGAAGGCCGCAGATTCGGCACAATCGGCAGATTTTTCAGGTTGCCTCTTCAAAAACTACGAAATGCCGCCATTTAAATGATGATTTTTCGTAGTTTCTGTCTAAAAGATGATATATCATCATTTGTATGGACCATCGCGCAGATCTTGCCGTGCTGGCATCGCCGGGGGTTGTGGAGGTGCCGGGTGTGTGCGTGGTGGCAGCTGGACGCGACGGACAGGTGCTGGCGGTGGCGGATGGCGCAGAACTAGCGCCGGGGTTGGTGCGGGTGATGGGGCAGCGGCGGACCGGGGAGGTGATCCGATTGGCCGCGGGGTTTGTCGGGGGTCCAGCAGGGGCCGAACCTGGCCGGGGAGGGGGCGGCGGAAGGGGGCGGCGGGATTGGCGCGGGGAGCGAAGGAGAAGCGGAGGGACGCGGGGTGCGGGTGGACTTGTACTCTGAGCGGCGGATGGGTCCGGGTGGGGAGGCGTGGTCGATGGTGGCGTTGCTGGATGTGACGGCGCGGGAGGCGAGTGAGGCGGAGGTGGTGCGGTTGAAGGCGCGGCTTGCTGAGAGTGAGCGGGCGAGGGCGAAGCTGGATCGTCTGCGCGAGGAGATGGTGGAGACGGAGACGGGGCAGGGGATGATCGGGCAGTCTCCGGGACTGGTGCGGGTGCGGGATCAAATCTCGCGGGTGGCGGGGAGCGACACGACGGTGCTGATCTATGGCGAGACGGGCGTGGGCAAGGAGCTGGTGGCCAGGTCGCTGCATGGGCAGTCCAGACGGGCGGGACAGGCGTTTGTGGCGGTGAACTGCGGGGCGTTGCCGGAGACGCTGATTGAGTCGGAACTGTTTGGCTATGAGCGGGGGGCATTCACCGGGGCCGAGAAGCGCAAGCTGGGCAAGTTTGAGATCGCCGACGGCGGCACCCTGTTTCTGGATGAGATCGGCGAGTTGCCGCTTTCGGCGCAGTCCAAACTGCTGCGGGTGTTGCAGGAGGGCACGCTGGAGCGGGTGGGCGGCGTGGAGACGGTGCGGGTGGATGTGCGGGTGGTGGCGGCGACGCACCGCGATCTGGCCCGCCAGGTGGAGCGGGGCCGGTTCCGCGAAGACCTGTACTACCGGCTGAATGTGTTCCGCATCGAGGTGCCGCCGCTGCGGGCGCGGAAGGAGGATCTGCTGCCCCTGACTGAGCACCTGCACGAGAAGGCGGCCAGACGGCTGGCCCGGCCGGTGCTGCCGATCTCCGCACGGAGCGTGCGGCGGATCATGGCGTATCAATGGCCGGGCAACGTGCGCGAACTGGCCAACGCGGTGGAGCGGGCAACGCTGCTGGCGACGGGGGATGAGCTGGAGATTGAACTGCCGGAGGGGCCGGTGCGCGGCGGGGGGTGGGAGGGGGCCGGGGGGCGGAGCGAGGGCGGCGGGAGCGCGTCGGAGATTTTGCTGGACCTGACGCTGGAGCAGTTGCAGCGGCTGCAGATTGTTCATGCACTGGAGCAGTGCGGGTACCGCGTGTTCGGGCCGGACGGGGCTGCGGAGCGGTTGGAGATCAACCCTCGGACGCTGCTTTCTCGGATGGACAAGTACGGGATCCCGCGCCCGCGGCTGGTGAAGTCGGAGCGGCGACCGTCGGCTGAAGCGGTTGACAGCGATTCGGAGCCGGGCGGGGCGACGGAGCCGGCCTGAGGCGTCAGGCGAGGGGCGGCGGGGCGGCGGGGCGGCGGGGGTGGAGGGAAGCGGGGCGGCTGTCAGTTGGTGTGGAAGAATGGGCAATCTCCGGGGGCGGCATGTGCTGCGTCGGAGGCCGGGCCTGTTTGCAGCGGGAGTTGCGGGCAGGCGGGCCTGAGGCGGGAGAGGGCAGGCCGGCGAGTGCAAGCAATCGGGGCCTCGATCCGGCCCCCGCAAAGTGGTATAGTTCGCCGAACCGGCCGGCGGCCGTCGCCCGTTTGGGAGGCGGCTGTTTGGATACGGCTCCGGCGAGGGCCAGCGGAGTGTGCCGGACGCAGATGCGTCATGGCGGTCAGTTGGCAAAGAGTGGTTTCCTCCCCGAACTTTGAAAGCGGAGATAGCACGTGACCGAGCAGGAAATTGAAGCGAAAGTCATCGACATCGTGGCCAAGCAGTTGGGCGCCGACAAGGCCGTGATCAAGCGTGAGACCAGCTTCACCACCGACCTGAACGCTGACAGCCTGGACACCGTTGAGTTGCTGATGCACTTCGAGGACGAGTTCGGCACGCCGATTCCGGATGCGGAGGCGGAGAAGATCCTGACTGTGGGTCAGGCGATCGACTACATCAAGGGCGCCGCGGCCAAGTAATCCTGGTGCGGGTCGCCGGGGCGGCGGCGTCGGCAGGTGCCGGCGCGGCCGCGGTGGGGCGGGGGGCGTGGCCGGGCGTTTGGCTTGGCTGCGCGGGCGGTGTCGCCGGAAGAGTTGAATCCTCGCAACCCATCGATCATCGACATGAGCCACAGCACCCATCCTCGGCTGGTCATCACCGGCGCCGGCGCGATCACCAACCTCGGTCTGACGGCGGCGTCGACGTGGGAGGCGATGCGGGCGGGCCGCAGCGGCATCTCGGCCATCGAGGGCCAGGAGTTCTCCACATTCCCCGGACGGTGGGGCGTGGAGATCGGCGGCCAGATCAAGAACTTTGAGGTCGGCAAGTTCATCGACTTCCGCGAGAGCAAGCGGATGGACCGCTTCAGCCAGTTCGGGCTGGCGGCGGCGATCGAGGCGGTGGGCCACTCCGGGATCGACTTCTCGAAGGAGGATCCGGAGCGGTGCGGCGTGATCGTGGGTTCGGGGATCGGTGGCATCGAGACCATCGAGGTCGGCGAGAACCTGCTGCGTGAAAAGGGGCCCGATCGCGTGAGCCCGTTCACAGTCCCGAAGCTGATGGCCAACGCGGCGGCGGGGAACATCTCGATCAGGTTCGGGCTGCAGGGCCCGGCGAGCACGCACGCGACGGCTTGCGCGTCCTCCGGGCACGCCATCGGCGATGCGATGCATGTGCTTCGCCGGGGTGAGGCGGACGTGATGGTGGTGGGCGGCGCCGAAGCGGCCATCGGGCCGATCTGCGTCGCGGCGTTCGCGGCGATGAAGGCGCTGAGCACCCGGAACGGCGACCCGACGCGGGCCTCGCGGCCGTTTGACGCGGAGCGGGACGGCTTTGTGCTGGCCGAGGGCGCCGCGATGTTCGTGTTGGAAACCGAGGAGCACGCCCGCAAGCGCGGAGCGAACATTCTGTGTGAGATGGTGGGGTACGCGAACAGTTGCGACGCATACCACATCACAGCCCCGGACGAGCGGGGTCGCGGGGCGGCGCGGTCGATGCGGTGGGCTCTGCGGGACGCGGGGCTGAACGCGAGCCAGATCGATTACATCAACGCGCACGGCACCAGCACCCCGCTGGGCGACAAGGCCGAGGTGGAGGCGGTGCTGTCGATCTTCGGGGACCACATTCGCCGCTCGGCGGGCGGCAAGGCGATGATGAGCTCGACCAAGAGCATGCACGGCCACTGCCTTGGGGCCTCGGGTGCGGTGGAAATGGTGGCGTGCATGCACGCAGTCCGTGATGGAATCATCGCACCGACGATCAATCTCGAAAAGCCTGACGAGGGCTTTGACGTGGATCTGGTGCCGCACCATGCCCGCGAGCGGAAGATCAAGTACGCGATGAACAACACCTTCGGTTTCGGCGGGCACAACTGCTCGCTGATCGTCGGCCGGTACGAGTGAGGCCTGCGGGGGGTTTGCCTCAGCCGGGAAGTGCGGCGGACGGCGGCCCGAGGCCAGGTCATGGGGCAGAGGCCCCAGCGCCCGGGCAGTTGCTGTGGCGGTGGGGTGCGGCGGCCGATATTTTCCGGTAACGATGCCGGCGAATCTTGGCGCCATCCTGAAACTCGAAGTCCCGCTGATCGTGCTGCTGGGGCAGCGGCAGATGTCGGTGCAGGATGTCATGAACCTGGCGCCGGGCATGATCATCGAGTTGCCCAAGCAGGCCGATGAGGAACTGGAACTGCTGGTCAACAACAAAGTGATCGGCGTCGGGCGGGCGGTGAAGGTGGGGGAGAATTTCGGGGTGCGGGTGAGCTTCGTCGGGGACATCCGCCGGCGGATCATCGCGATGGGCCAGGGCAAGTCCGAGCAGAGCGATCCTGAGAAGGATGCCGAGGCGATAGCCGAGGCGATGCTGTCGGGGGTGGGGGGGGGGGGGATGGTGATGGGGCTATGCTGCATGCATGCCTCGGGATCTGCCCATCGGCAACGGCGACATGCTGGTCACGTTCGACGAGCGGTACCGGGCTCGGGATCTGTACTTCCCGTTCATCGGGAAGTACAACCACACCGCCGGGCACGTCCAGCGGTTTGGCATCTGGGCGGACGGGCGGATGGCGTGGGTGGAGGAGGACGGGTGGGAACGGACACTGCGGTATCGTCCGGGCACGCTGGTGACCGATGTGACGCTCACGCACGAAGGGCTGGGGCTGCTGGTGCGTTGCTCCGACTGCGTGGACTTTGAGGAAACGGTGTGGCTGCGGCGGATCGTGGTGGAGGATCTGCTGGGCAAGCCCCGGGACGTGCGGATTTTTCAGCACGTGGACCTGTCAATCCAGGAGAACCCGGTGGGGGACACCGCGTTATATGACCCGGGTGCGATGGGGCTTCTGCTGTACAAGGGCAAGTACTGCTTCCTGCTCTCCTCGTGCGATTCGCATAAGTGCGGGATCGATCATTGGGCGATCGGCACCAAGCGGATCGGCGGGGCGGAGGGTACATGGCGGGACGCGGAGGACGGCGTGCTGGGCCGCAACGCCATCAGCCAGGGGAGCGTGGACGCGACGGTGGGCTTCGACCTGCCCATCGAGCCGGGCGGGCAGGCGTATGCGACGCTGTGGCTGGCATGCGGGACCGACGTGGAGGGCGTGCGTGCGCTTTCTGCCGACATCATCAAGCGGACGCCGGAGCGGTTCATCAGCCGTACGGAGTCGTACTGGCAACTGTGGTCGAGCAAGGAGAAGATTGATCTGTCTCCGCTGCCGGCCGAGGTGGCCGAGTTGTTCGTCCGGTCGCAACTGGTGCTGCGGACGCAGGTGGACAACCGCGGGGCGATCATCGCGGCGAACGACACGGACATCACGCACTTCGCCGGCGATCACTACAGCTACTGCTGGCCCCGCGACGGCGCACTGGTGGCGCACGCTCTGGCCTTGTGCGGGCAGGGCGGGCTGTGCCGCGCGTTCTATCGGTTTTGCGCGTCGGTGATGCATCCGGACGGGTACTTTCTGCACAAGTACACACCGGACGGTCGGCTGGCGAGCTCGTGGCACCCGCTGGTGGTCGAGGGGCGGGGCGTGCTGCCGATCCAGCAGGATGAGACGGCGCTGGTGGTGTGGGCACTGCGGAAGCACTTTGAGATCTCGCGGGATCTGGAGTTCATCAAGCCGCTGTACAACACTCTGGTGGTGAAGCCTGCCAAGTGGATGGCCGAGTACCGCGATCGGACGGCCGGCGGGCGGCTGGGGCTGCCGCAGCCGAGCTGGGATCTGTGGGAGGAGCGACGCGGGGTGCACGCCTTCACCACTGCGGCCACCATCGGGGCGTTGCGGGCGGCGGCGGATTTCGCCGAGGATTTCGGCGACATGGGGCGGGCGAGGTACTGGCGCAAGGCGGCCGATGAGATGGTGGGGGCCATGCGGGCGGTGTTCTGGGATGCGGCCGAGGGTCGCTTTGCGAGAATGGTTCGACCGGTGTACTCGCCGACGGGCGAGGTGGAGAGGTACGAACGCGACATGACACCGGACAGCGCCAACTTCGCGACCTTCGCGTTCGGCGCGATGGACCCGGACGACCCGATGGTGGCGGCTGACATGGCGGCGCTGATGGACAAGCTGTGGTGCAGGACCGAAGTGGGGGGGTGCGCCCGCTACGCGGGGGACTACTACCACCGGGTGGTGCAGGATGATCCGGAGAACGTGCCGGGCAATCCGTGGCTGATCTGCACGCTCTGGCACGCTCAATACTGCGTCGCCCGGGCCAAAGACCGGGAGCAGATGCTGCCGGCGCTGGACCTGCTGAAATGGGCGGCCGCCCGGGCGGCGCCATCGGGGGTGCTTGCTGAACAGGTGGATCCGCGGAGCGGAGCGCCGATCTCGGTGGCGCCGCTGACGTGGAGCCACGCCACCGTGGTGACGGTGGTGATGGAGTACCTTCGCAAGCACGCGCAGCTGCCGGCCTGAGGCGGCGCCCGCCTGAGTGGTCCGGTCTCGGCGTCCGGTCGCCGCGGGCGGCGGAGTCGTCATCGTCTGGAGAGGGCCTGCCGGCGGGACATGAGCTGCTGCAGTTCGTTCATCCTGGCGGCGATCTGGGCATCGAGGTCATTCGGGTCGATGGTGCGGGCGTGCTCGACTTCCTGGACCTCCTGATAGTTGTTGATGATGGCGCCGACGACGAGATTGATGAGGATGAACGTGCCGAGCAGGATCCAAGCGACGTAGAACGCGGTGATGAAGCCGGCGTTGTTCACGCCCCGATCCAGAGCTTCGTAGCGGAGCTGGGTCCAGTCATCACCGGTGAGGCAGCGGAACAGGGTGAACAGCGCCTCGTGCAGCGTGGCGAACTCCGGCTGATCGCCGAAGAGCTTCACGCCGATGATGCCGAAGATGTAGAAGCACAGCAGGGCGAGCAGGCCGATCCACTTCATGCTGATGATCGAGCGGCCCAGCACCTCGACAATGACGCGGAGCTCGCGGACCGAGCGCACCAGGCGCATGACGCGGAGCACCCGCAGGATGCGCAGCAGCGGCACCAGTGCGCCGCCGTCGGTGCCTGCGGGGAAGGCGGCAGCGGGGATGAAGGCGGCGGCCACCACCACGATGTCAAAGAGGTTCCAGCCGTCGGAGAAATAGGCGCGGGTGGTGGTGCGACCCATGAAGCGGAGGATCAGTTCGATCAGGAAGACCACGGCGAAGAACTTGCCGAGCCAGAACAGTGTCGGTGAGCCCGGCAAGTAGGTCTCCACCCCGATGCAGATGGAACTGAGCAGGATGGCGGCCAGGGCCGCGTGGTTGAACGGTCGTGATTCAACCAGATCATGAATGCGGCGATTGGGCGGAGTTGAGCCGGGCTGGCCGGATGCGGGGGACGCCGGGGCGGCATGGGGGCTGGTCATATGGGGGGATCCGGAGAGGACGGGCGCCTTGCCGGCGGAACCGAACAGGCGCCCGCAGGGCGGAGGGGCGGCAAGGCGGGCCGATCGTACCGTGCGATAACCCGCCAACCAGGGGTAAGGCGGTGCGGGGTGCGGATCTGCACCACAGCGGGCGGCTGCAATGGCCGACCCCACATGGCCCGGACTCGGAGCGGCCTGCGCGGTCGGCCTGCGGTCAACCGGGCGATGCGGTCTCGGGAGCGAGCATGGCGGAAAACGCAGCGGCCAACCAGATCAAACCGTCGGAGGAGGCTGAGCAGAGCAGGCTGGCAGCCGCTCCGCCCGGTGGAGTGGTGCTGCCCGGGCAGCATCGGGGGGTGGTGCTGCTGGCGGCTGACGCCGGGGAGGCCGCCCGCTGGTGGCCCCGGTGTGTGGCTCCGCAATTGGATTTGTCCCCCGGGGCGACGGGCTTGTGCCCGCCGGAGACGCTCACGACAGCGATCGTGGTGTCGCTGTCGGAACTGGTGGGGCGGTCGGACCGGTGCGGGGTGGTGCCGCCGAGCGAGGCGTGCGTGGTGGTGGACGACGGGCGGTGCGACGGGGCGTGGCTGGTGGAAGCGGCGTGGGCGGGCCGCTCGGCGGCGATTGCCGGCGGGGTGGCGGTGATTCATCCGAATCGGCCGGACCGGGCCGAACTTGCCGCCCAGTGCCAGTCGGCCGGGCTTTCGGTACGGTACGGCGGGCTTGACGAGGCAACGGCGAGCTTTGTGTGCGGGATGCTGTGCCGGGGCGGGATGATTGAGGATCTGTCAGCTGAACTTGAACTGGCGAGGCTGGCCAAACGCAGCGCCGACCGCTGGCTGGCGCAGTTGGATGAGGAGTTGCATGTGGCCGGTCGGCTGCAGCGGGAATTGCTGCCCGGCCGAATGCCGGAATTGCCGGGCATGCAACTGGCGACGTTGTTCAATCCGCTGTGGCATGTGAGCGGAGATCTGTATCGTGTGGTGAGCCTCGGGCCGGGGCGGGCGGCGTTTCTGCTGGTGGACGCGATGGGGCATGGCCTGGGCGCAGCCATGCACGCGGTGGTGATTGCGCAGGGGCTGCTGCCACCCTTGGATGACGAGGACGCCAAGCGGCAGTGGGACCCGGCGGAAGCCCTCGCCCGCATCAATACGGATCTGATGCGATGCCAGGGGGAGCGGGCACGATTCGCGTCGGCGGTGTGCGGAACGGTGGACGCGTGCGAACGCACCGTGCGGGTGGCGGTGGCGGGCCATCAGGCCCCGCTGGTGATTCGCGGAGGCCGGGAAGGCTTTGTGGAGATGGAGGTGTCCGGGCCGGTGCTGGGTGTCTTCTCTGACGCGACGTTCGATTCGGCGAGCATTCGGCTTGAGCCCGGCGATACGCTGACAGCCTACACCGATGGGCTTGACGAGATGTTCGGCACGCCGGACGCCAAGCACCCCAAGCCCAACCCGGAGGCGGCCAAGGCCGAACTGGCCAGGTTGTTCGCATGCCCTCACACGTGTCTGCAAGGCCATGTGGATCGCCTGCGGAACGATCTGCAGCAGCGGCCGGCCTCGCTGCATCGGGCTGACGATCTGACGCTTCTGGCGATTCGGGCCGCGGCTTGAGGACGTTCAGACGGAGTCGAAGCGAAGTGGTGGATCAACATCGTGGTCGTCGGCATGGCGTGCCGCGTTGGGGTCGGTGACGGCCGCCACCGCCGCCCAGATGTGCACATTGGCAAGCAGGGCCCGGCGTTGCGGCCGGGGAAGAGGCTGCAGGGCGAGGCGAAGGCCGTCTCGCAGGGCGCGAGCGGCTTCGGCCAGCGTGGCGTTGGTGGTGGTCACATCGTCCACAAGCACGATGACAGCGGGTCGACCCGCGGCGTGGGCGCGTCGGAGGGCGCGGACGAGCTTCCAGCGGACACCAAGCAGAGGAATGCTCTGCAGGGAACCGACGCGGGGACGCATGGAGGATCGCAGGTTGGTCAGGCGGGCCATGCGGGGCAGGGCCGCCTGTGCGGGGCGGTGCCGTCGTGAGAGCAGCCGAAGCCGGATAGCGCCAAGGTCGTGGAGGCTGTCGGCAACGCCGAGAGCGAGCAGGCCGGCATGATCCACACCTCGCGACCAGCGACGAACGAGCCCCATGGGCACCGGAACGAGCATGGGCAGGGGGCGCGGGCCGCCGGGAAATCGAAGTCGGAGTGACTGTCCGAGTCTCTCGCCCAGCCTGCGACCCAACCCAAGGCCCAGAACGCCATCGCGACTGAACTTCACGCGGCGGACCAGCCCGGACAGGGGCGGGCGATAGGCGCCGAGCCGGACCAGACGGGACCAAGGGCGGTCTTCGCCCCGGCAGGCGGAGCAACCGTCGCCGTCGGCATCGAAAGGGCCTCGGGTGAGACCACAGCGGGGGCAGACGGCGGTTGGATCGTCTATGGGGAGCCGGGCGAGGCAGTCGGCGGCGGATGAACGGGCGGGGGCGAGCCACGCGGCCTCCATGGCGCGGAACCAGCGGCTCAGTCGGCCAAGGCCGGAGGAGGAGGGGCAGGAGGACCAGGAGGTCTCGGCGGGGGCAACGGGCGAGGGGGGGGACGCGGCAGAGCGGGCCTGTTGGGGGAGCGTCGGCCGGCCGCGGCGGCTTGCGGAAGGGGGCGTCTGGAGGGATGGCAGAGGTCGAGGCGGCCAGCGAAACGGGCCAGGGAGCATTGGAGCGGAGGGCGGGGGTGGCGAGGGCGGAATGGGATCGCGGGGAGAGCGCACCGGTCGAGTGTAACCGAACAGCGACGGGAGCGGGCGGGCGGAACATGTTTGGTTTTTGAAAGGATAACGGAGGGGCAGGCCGAGGTGCGGGGGCGGGTTGGGAGAATGGATGGCGGGTGAATAGCGGTGTTGGCCTGGAAGCTGCGGGGCCAGGCTGTGGTTATACTGTGAGTATCTGTGGAGAACCGGCCGGGAAAGCTGGGGCAAGCGGCTGGCGGTGGGCGTCGGCTGGGGAGGGGGACGGAGTTGGCCACTTTTTTGACCCGCGTGCTTGACTGGCCCTTTGCGCCGTCTACACTCTCCGCCCCACGCACGCCACCGGCGGACGCGGGATCCAACCATCCCGGTTGGCTAAAACCTTGACAAGTAAACAGTTGGGATGTCCGCGAGAATGTGCGGTCTGGACAACGACACCACGTCGTGGCCCTCCACGGGGCCGGTTCAGACTGATCCACAGTGGCGGGTCGTTCACAGCGACCTGTACTGTACATCTCGTGGTCAGAAAGCTTGAAAGAACCCTTATAAAGCAATTTGAGATGTAAAGTATCCTGGTGGCTTAGCCGCCATCAGGGCGACGAGCTTCGGCTCGTCGGACCGGCCACGAGCAATCGTGGTATCAACCGGTTTCAAGTCTTCATCTGAAGATCTCCCACCCTCGGGTGGGTCAATGAAATTCAAGTGAAGAGTTTGATTCTGGCTCAGACTGAACGCTGGCGGCATGGTTAAAGCATGCAAGTCGAACGGGCCCGCAAGGGCCAGTGGCGGAAGGGTGAGTAATGAGATTGAACGTACCCTGAGGTGGAGGATAGCCATGGGAAACTGTGGGTAATACTCCATGATCTCTTCGGAGCAAAGATTTATCGCCTTGGGATCGGCAATCTTCCTATCAGCTAGTTGGTGAGGTAAAGGCTCACCAAGGCTACGACGGGTAGCAGGTGTGAGAGCACGGCCTGCCACATCGAAACTGAGACACTGTTCGGACTCCTACGGGAGGCTGCAGCGACGAATCTTCCG
>JAJTDF010000043.1 GCA_021294835.1 Planctomycetaceae bacterium | reverse complement strand
TGGACACGCCCCGGGCCTTGAGCTGCTCGACCATGGCCTTGGCCTTGGCAGCGGCGCCCTGCTTGAGCTGTTCCAGACGGTTGACGTCGCTGGTCAGCTCGCGGATGCGGTTCTTCTTCTTTTCCTCCTGGGCGATCAGGGCGGCCACCGCGTCCTTGTACTGGGCGATGCGGATGGTCTTTTCCTGGACAATCTTGTCGTAGGTGGCCTGCACCACGTAGGGGTTGGTGGAGAGCTCCTTGCGGGCCGCGTCGATGCGGCCGGTGATGAGGTAACCGAAAGCACGGAGGTAACGGCCGATGGCGCTGAACACGGTGGGTTTCCTTCCTGCATGGGCCGGGCCGGTGAGGCCCGGAGGTTGCGAACCGGGGTGGTGAGGCGAACGGTGCGGAGGTCAGGCCGGTCGGGCCGCCTCCAGCGAGTCATTGGACAGATCGGCGTCGATGTTTCGCATGCGTTCTTCCACGCGGCGGGCGACCTCGAGGCTCTGGTTGAGGTCCTGCCGCAGGCGGGCCATCTCGCGTTCGTCGTCGCGGACCAGGCCCAGGGCGTGCACGCCGTCGATGATCTTGGCGAGTTGGCGGACGCTCTCTTGCACCTCGCCGAGCAGGCGGCTGCGGGCGGTGAGCATCTGCTTCTGCATCTCGCGGGTGTTCATGCGCTGGGCGGCGGCGGCGAGTTCCAGCGAGCGTTCCAGGCTGGTGACGCAGGAGTTGAACAGTTGGTCGCACTTGGAGGCCACTTCGATGGTCTGCTGCCGCCAGACAGCGTCGCCGCCGGGGCGGGTGAGGTCGTCCAGATCGTCGCTGAAGCGGTCGTAGATGGAGCGGAGGTCGCGGAGCAGGGCTTCGTCGAGCGGGTCGTGGTCGGCGGCGAGGCGGGACTCGAGGTCATCGAGTTTCCGTTGGCGGGCCTGAGCGGCTTCGTCGGCCATCTGCTGGATGGTCTGATGGGTGAGCCGCTCGGTCTGGGTGAGGGCCCGGGTGCCGAACAGGCCGGCGCCCAGCAGCGCGGCGCAGAGGGAGCCAAAGCCCACCAGCGGCCAGGGAGTGGAGAGGGGGCCGGTGAGGGCCATGCCGGCGGTGACCAGCGCCCCGGAGCTGGCGAGCACGCCGAGCAGGACGGTGGGCGGATAGAAGATGATCCGCTTCCAGACTCGGGATCTCAGTTCGGCGGGGTCCAAGCGGGCGTGGTCTCCAGACCAGACACGTGCGGATATTCGGACCGGCGATTGTTCGAGGGGTGGGGGCTCGGAGTCGAAGAAATCACGGAGGATTGCCCGCTGCGGGTGGATCGGCGGCGGGCGGCCGGCCGAGCACGAAGGTCACCGACTGGGCTTCACCGGCGGCTCCGCCGGGGGCGACCGCCAGATCACCGACGACCGCCCGCAGGCGGGTGGGCTGGATGCCCAAGGCCCGCAACTCGGCAACGGCGGCCTCGGCCCGCTGCTGGGCCAGGGCACGGTTGGCAGTTGGATCGCCCTCGGGTCGGGCGTGCCCGCGGACCAGCAGATAGAAGCCGGGAAGGGCACGCATGGTCTCGGCCAGTTCGGCCAGGGGCGGGCGGCTGGCGTCAATGAGCGTGGCTGTGCCCCGGGCGAAGACCAGTCGGCCCACGCGGAGGGTGCCCAGCGGCTGAAGGGCGGCCCACTGCCGGTCGGTGAGCGGGCGGGGCGGGGGCGGGGGGCGGAGGTCCTGATCGATGGCGGCGCGGGCGGCTTCGGCACCGCCGGGGTGGAAGTTGGCCTCGAGCAGGCGGCGGAGGGGGGCTTCGGCGAAGATGTCACTCTGAGCAGCGACGGCCTGCAGCTGGCTCTGCAGTTCCGGCACCGCCAGCGAAAGGGCGCGGGCCAGACGCGCCAGGGTGGGCTTGAGCGGTTCGGCGGCGGTCTGGGCTCGGGGCAGCAGGCCAAGGGCGGCGTAGTTCTCGCCGGTGCTGGCCCAATGGATGCCGGCGGCAAGGCGGGCGAGTTGCGGGTCGGTGAGCGGGGTGTTGGCGGCTTGCGCGTCGGCACGAACGACGGCGGTCAGGCCGCCGGGGGAGGTGGTGGCGGCGTGCTGGGCCCGCAGCAGGGCGCGGACGAGGTGCTCGGGGGCCTTGGGCTGCGCGGCCATCCAGGCGCGGGACAGGACCAGCACGTCGGTGATCAGCCCGCCGAAGGCTGAGGAGTCCACCAGGAGGTGGACTCCGGGGATGGCCAGCGCGCGGCTGAGTTCGGGCTCCCAGAGCACAAAGCCGTGACGCGAGGCCGAGCCCCGCGCGGCGACCAGCCGCTTGAGGACGTCGTCGCCGCCGGTCGCGTCGATGAAGCCGTTCAGGGGCAACTGGACGAGATCGAACTGGGTGAGGGTGATGCGGGCGAGGGTCTGGCTGGGCGAATCGGGGACGGCCACGAAGCGGGCGTCGGGGTGGTTGAGGGCATCGAGCGAGGGCACGGCGTCAGCCCAGGCGACGATGCCGTCGGCGCCTTGCGATCGGCTGATGAGCATGGCGATGGGCGGCGGCGGCATGGCGGCGCCGGCGACCCGGGCGGATCCGCCCTTGGCTGACTGGGCGGCAAGGAGCAGCCAAGAGTCGAGCGGAAAGACGGCGGCCTGCAGCGTGCCGTTGACCAGTGCCTCGTAGCGTTCGGCGTAGCGGGACTGGTCGTCGACCAGTTCCAGGTTGAAGCCGGCGGTGGCGAGCGTCTGGGCGGTGGCGGGGGTCCGCAGCACGGCGTAGCCGGAGTAGGAGTCCAGACCGAGGCGAACCGGGATGCGGGTGTGGGTGGGCAGAACAGCGGTGCCGGCGAGCACATCGCGGAGCAACTGCACTTGGGCCTGCATGTCCGCGACGGTGCCGGGTACGAAGTCGGGGGTGCTCATGGGCCAGCCGTCGCGGGCGTGGTAGATCGAGTTGGAGAGTTCGCGGTGCTCGCTTCGCAGTTGCTCGGTGACGCGCAGGCGGTCGGTGTAGGGCCGGACCAGCAGCAGATAGCCGCCGGCAGCGAGGCCGAAGAGCGTAAGCCAGAGGGTCAGAACGGCGAGCGGTCGCATGGGCGGATGAATGGGTGAGTGGGTGAGCGGGTGAGCGGACTGGTGGGGATCGAGGTCAGGCGAGTGGGAAGGTTACCAGCGGTTGCCGTAACGGTGTCCCCGGCCAGGGCCCGAAGGGGAGACCCGATTGAGCAGGCGACTGAGCTTGATCATGATGAAGAGGCCGATGGAGGCGGCGATGAGCGCGACTGTGCCGACGGACATGCCGGGGGAGCCGCCGGGCGGGGGCGTTTGGGCGGGCGGCGGAGAGGGCGGGGGCTGCGGGGGCGGGCTGGCGGACGCTGCCTGGGCGGGAGATGCGGGCTGCGGGGGCGCGTCCGGGCTTGCGGCATCGGCGGGCTGCCCGATGGGCTGATCGCCACCGGGACGCAGAGCGTTGATGAACGCCATGGAGACCTCGTTGGGGAGCGAGGCGATGGCGGCGAAGGTCTCGTCGCCGGAGGCGTCTTGTCCCGCGGCGGCGCTGCCGACTTCGCCGAGGACCTCCTGGACGGCGCGGGTGAGGGCCTGCTCGTCATCAGCACTTCGGTAGCTGCTGACCTTGCGGGCCAGCGAGTGGGTGGTCTTCATGCCCACGCCGATGGCGTCCACGCGAAAGCCGCGGGACATCACGTCCGGGAGGTTGCGTTCCAGCAGGCGGGCGTCGTTGGCCTCGCCATCGGTGACGATGAGCAGGCGGAAGGTGCCGTAGCCGAACTGGCCCTTGCGCTGGGCGAGCAGGGCGTCGGCCCCCTCGGCCATGGCCATGCCCAGGGGCGTGCCGCCGGAGGGCCGGATGCGGCGGAGGCGGGGCTCGAGCTCGGCCAGATTCAGCGGCCCGAGGGGCTGCAGCCAGCGGGCGGAGAGTGAGCCCCGGCGGTTGCTGCTGGCGGAGACGGCCTCGCCCTCGACGTTGCTGCCGCTGAAGACGAGCACGCCGACGTTGGTGCGGGGCGGGAGGTTGCGCAGCACGGTGATGATGGCGTCCTGGGCGGCCTCCATGCGGCTGCGACGCTGGCCGTCGCGGCCCCGGAGGGATTCACGCATCGAGCCGCTGGCGTCGAGCACGACGACGACGTTGTCCAGCGTGGGGCTGATGGCGTTGACGGGCTTGGTGGCCGGAGGATCGGCGGGCTGCAGACCGATCGCAGCAGTGCTCAGCGGCGCGACGGCCAGGAGACACAGCGCGATGCGGGTGAGGGCGAAGCGTGACATGGGCTTGGCCTCCAGGGGTGTCCGGCGGGCGGACAGGGCGTGGGCGGACGGGGTGTGGGCGGTCAGAACTCGGGCGGGTGCGGATGGGCCGCGGGCCGGGCCCTGCGCTGCGCACGGGCTGCGGTCGGGCGGATGGGTGTCACGCAACGGGTCGGGCCCGCGGCGGTCAGGGCTCAATAGTCGAAGTCCTGCGGCTTGACCGACTCGGCGGGCACCCGCACGATGCGGAACTCGACGCGGCGGTTCTGCTTGGCGTCGTCGGCGGAGCGGGGGGTGGGCACGACCGGCTCGGCAACGCCGACGCCGACGGCCTGGATCTGGGAACGGTCCAGGCGGAGGCCGTTGTTCTTGGCGAACTCAACGATGGCGTCGCGGACGGCTTCGGCCCGCTGGCGGGAGAGGTTCAGGGCAGCCTGATAGGTGTCGCGCGGGCTGACCTCGCCGCCTTCCAGCCCGCCGGCTTCGACGAGCTTGAGCAGTTCGCCGATGTTGGCCAGATCCAGCGGGCGGCCGCTTGAGAAGTAGCGGAAGTTGCCTGGTGTGCCGGTGCGGGTGATGACCTTCTTCTCCATGCCGGCCTTGAGGATGTCGGTGATGAGTTTGGTGGTGTCGGCGTGCCCGCGGACGGCGACGACGGCCGAGCCGAAGGTGGAGGCGGTGCGGACGGCGCGGAGGAACTCGGGGCCGTAGACGTCCTGACTGAAGGTGGACTGGTTGACGTCAAAGCCGATGGTGAAACTGAGGATGGTCTTGTCGTCCAGGGCGTCGGTGGGGAAGGTCTCGACGGACTCGGCCTGGAAGCGGCCAGCGGCGCCGGTGGCGGCCTGGGTGATGGTCAGCCCGCCGAGGGAGGCGATCTTCTGGTAGTCCAGATCGTGGGGCATGAGGCCGGCGCGGATGGCGGCGTAGCCCTGACCGACGGCCAGATCGATGGCGGACTTGCCCTTTTGCTCAAAGCCGTCGGGGGCGGTCTTGTCGGTGAAGAAGCCCCGGTTGCCGGGGAGGCCGACGAAGATGGCGTCGGCGAGCAGGCCGTGGGCGTCGACCTCGAGCGTGGGGAGAACGTCTTTGCCGAGGATGGTCTGGGCGAGGGTGAGCAGTTGGCGGTAGTCGGGGCTGAGGGTGGCGTTGGGCTTGGAGAAGTCGGTGCGGAGGGCGACCAGCCGCTCGGTGGCCTTGAGGTAGCCGGCGGTGAACCGCTCAACGAAGTCGCGGTTGGCGGCGTAGAAGTCGGAGCGGACGGCGTAGACGTCGGCGATGGCGCGGCTCATCTGGGCGGTGGAGACCACCACGCGGGCGTCCTTGACGGTGCCCTCGGCGCCGCTGCCGGTGCCTTCCAGCCCACCGGTCAGGCCGATCATGTCGGGCGAGATGACAAAGCAGGCATCAAGCTTGGGATCGTTGCGGAAGGCCTCGGCGGGTCCTCCGGGACCGGTGAGCTTGTCTGTCCAGACGACTGTGACATCGGACCAGGTGAGTTTGAGGGTGCGGAGCACGTCATCAAGCATGCCGACGTGGGGCCCGTTGCGCTGCAGGGCGATGCGCTTGCCCTTGAGGTCGTTGAGGGTCTTGACGGTGGGGCGGGCGACCATGTGGTCGCCGGCGGACCAGGTGAGCTGGAGGAAGACCACGGGCTTGGTGCGCGGGTCTGAGCCGATGACTTCAGAGGCCAGGGCGAGCATGCGCAGTTCACCCCGGAGGAAGGGGCTCTCGCCGGAGAGGTAGCGGCGGACCTGGCCGACGAAGTCGTCGCCGTTGACCAGGTTGACGTTGAGGTTCAGGCTCTGGAACATCGAGCCCGGCTGGGTGGCCAGCCCGCCGTTGGCGAGCATGGTGGCGACGTCGCCGCCCCAGGTGATGAAGGGCACCTGGACCTGGCCCTGCGGGCTCCGCTTCACGTCGCTGACGCGGGTGTCGGCAACCAGGCGGCTGAAGGCGTTGCCGGTCGGCGTTGGCGCTTGGGCGAAGGCCGCGGTGAGGGGCAGCAGGCTGAGCACGGCCAGCAAGACCGCCGCGAGCCAGAGACCGGCCAAGGTCGGGCGAACAGCCGAAGGCTTGACGCCTGAATCACGCAGTTGCCTGTGCATCATCCGCTCCTTGGTTGGTGCGGGGCCTGGGAGGCCCACGTCGCGCCGGAGCCAGCAGGACACGACCTGGCTGGTCTTCGGCTGCGGGCTGCTGAACTTCCGATCGGGCACCGGCGGTGCACGGTCGGAGGCTCAGGCGAACCAACGCCCCCGTGGTGAGTGGCCCGACCGGTTGGCCGGGTGCCCTGAATGCGGGAGTTCGTGCCCCCGCATCGGGCGGACAATGCTATGACGGGGTTGGTCGGAATAACCGCTGGGCGGCTTCAGCCGGGGGCGGGGGCAAAGCTGGACGGGCGGCGGGCTGCCGCTATCCTGCCGGGCGTTCGGGATTCATCCCGGGACGCCCGCCGCGGTGGGGGAGGGTGAGTCGGCGGCGTGCATGAAGTGTGAATATTGGAGACTGGATCATGGGCTTCCTGACGGGCAAGACGGCACTGGTGGTGGGGATCGCCAACGAGCGTTCGTACGCGTGGTACATTGCGCAGAGCCTGGCGGAGCAGGGGGCGACGCTGGCGTTCACGCATCTGCCGGGTGACAAGAACGCGCACCGGACCAACCGGGCGGTGGAGGCCCTGGGCCTGAAGGGGGCGTGGATGACGCCGATGGATGCGTCGAACGATGAGCAGATCGATGCGGCGTTCACCAAGTATGCCGAGAAGTTTGACCGGCTGGACATCCTGGTGCACTCGATCGCGTTTGCCGATCGCGAGTGGCTGCAGCCGGGCAAGTTCACCGACACGCCCCGGGCGGCGTATCTGGGCGCGGTGGACGTGAGCGCGTACACGCTGGTGGCGATGGCCCGGCGGGCCCGTCCGCTGATGGCCAAGAGCGGGGGCGGGAGCATCATGGCGATGTCGTACTACGGCGGGGAGAAGGTGGTGCCGGGGTACAACGTCATGGGCGTCGCCAAGGCGGCGCTGGAGTGCTCGGCCCGCTATCTGGCGTGGGAACTGGGCCCTGAGAAGATCCGCGTGAACATCATCAGTGGCGGCTACCTGCGGACGCTGGCCAGCAGCGCCGTGGGCGGGGCCGATGAGATCACCAAGCACGTGGAGCAGCACAGCCCGCTGCGGCGGAACGTGGAAGGCCCGGACGTGGGCAAGACGGCGGTCTACCTGGCCAGCGACCTGTCCAGCGGCGTGACCGGGGAGACGATCTACGTCGACTGCGGCATCAACACGCTGGGTCTGTAAGCCGGTCGGGCCGGGCCAAGCAGCGGAGCGGCTTGTAACCCGGTGACGGACGCGGTGCGGGCAGTGAGATTCTGGTGCTGATGGGTGAATCCGGCAGGCCGCGGGCGGCGATCACTATGGCGACGCTCCGCGGCGGTGGAATGCGGCGGCGGGCTGAGAGGCCCGGGCGGCGTCGGAGATGAACAGTCGGCCGGATGGCCATCCCCGGTGGAGCCGATGCGCTGCTGCGGGGGGTGGAGGTTTCCGGGACCGTGCACGGCTTGAACCAGGTTGGGATCGCTCCTGAGGTGGCCGGAGACGGCGACCGGGGTGGCGATGCGTCGGCGGGTTTAGGGCCGGAGGCAGACAGAGTGTGAAGTGAGCAACACCCCGTCCGGGGCGGCGCGTTTGTTTTGCAGGCGAGCGCTGGCCGACCTTCGGACGGGGTGTTTGTTTGTGTCGGCCGGACCGTTGCGGCGATACGGACGGCGGGCGGGTATGCTGTGGGCATGACTGCTGGCGTTGCTGCATCACCGCTGCCGTTGAATCCGACCGAGTGCCGCGTGCTGGGCGTTTTGATTGAAAAAGCGCAGACGGTGCCGGCGAGTTACCCGATGACGCTGAACGCGCTGGTGAACGGGTGCAACCAGAAGAACAACCGGGACCCGGTGGTGACGTGGCCCGAGGAGCGGGTGCAGCAGGCGGTGGACACGCTGCGGGCCAAGGGCATCGTGCGGGAGGTGCGGTTGTCGACGGATCGGGTGGCCAAGTACCGGCACACGGCCCGGGAGACGCTTGGGCTGACCACCGAACAGGTGTGCGTGCTGGCGGAGTTGCTGTTGCGGGGGCCGCAGACGGTGGGGGCGATTCGCGGGAACGCGTCGCGGATGGTGGCGTTGGAGTCGATTGAGACGGTGCAGGCGTTGCTGGAGAGCCTGATCAACCACCAGCCGCCGGGGCCGGATGCGCAAGCGGGCGCCGCCGGTGCGGTGTGGCAGTTGGGATCGCTGGTCAAGGAACTTCCGGCCCCGCCGGGCTCGCGAGCGAGGCTGTATCAGCAGTTGCTCAACCCCGGGCTGCACCCGGTGCCGACGGTCGGTGCGGGTGGGCATGATGAGCAGTCGGACGCGGGCGGGGGCGGAGAGGATCGGGGGCAGCGGCCGGCGAGCGGGGAGGACTCGGCGGAGGTGCGGGTGCTGAGCGAGCGGGTCGCGAAGTTGGAGGCGGAGGTGGAGGGGCTGAAGGCCAAACTGGCGGCGCTGGGCGTGTAAGCGGCCCGGGCAGAACGCAGCGGGCGGCGGGGCATCACACGGAGTGCGAAGCGATGAAGGAATCAACCGGGCCGGCGTGTGTGACCGGTGGGGCCTCCAGGCGGCGATTTCTGACCGACGCCGGGGTTGCCGGGCTTGGCGCGGCACTGGCCGGCGGGCTGGTGAACCTGGGGTGTGCGGCGGAGCGGGCGACCGCGTCGGGCATGGCGACTGCTGGTGCGTCGAGTTCGGCCGGCCGGCCGGTGGCGATTGCCTCGGCCAACGGGCTGGCGGCGGTGGCGAGGGCGGTGGAACTGATTCGTGCCGGGCGCGACTGTGCAGAGGCGGTGGTGGGGGGCGTGAAGATCGTCGAGGACGATCCGAATGATGACTCGGTGGGGTATGGCGGGCTGCCGAACGAGCACGGGGTGGTGGAACTGGATGCGTGCGTGATGCACGGCCCGACACACAAGAGCGGGGCGGTGGCAGGGCTGCAGGGGATCAAGAACCCGGCGGCGGTGGCGCTGATCGTGCTGCGGCGGACGGACCACTGCCTGCTGGTGGGCGAGGGGGCCAAGCGGTTTGCGCTGCAGCACGGGTTTGTGGAAGAGAACCTGCTGACGGAGAAGGCCCGGCAGGAGTGGCTGAAGTGGAAGGAGAACCTCAGCCGGGAGGACGACTGGCTGGGGGATGATCAGATTGACCGGTGGAAGAGCGATCCGAAGGACGTGATTCGGGCGGGTGAGCGGCGGGCGATGGCCGATGCCCGGTTCCACTACGGAACGATCCACTGTGCCGCGGTGGATGCCGATGGCGACATCGGCAGTTGCACGACGACCAGCGGGCTGTCGTGGAAGATCCCCGGGCGGGTGGGTGACTCGCCGATCATCGGGGCGGGCAACTACTGCGACAACGACGTTGGGGCTGCGGGCGCGACCGGCCGGGGCGAATCGACGATCGTGAACCTGGCGGCGCATGCCATCGTGCGGGAGATGGAAGCGGGGCTGGCCCCGACCGAGGCGTGCTTGAAGGTGATCAAGCGGATCGCTGACAAGACCAAGGAGAAGCGGAACCTGGACGCCAAGGGGCGGCCGAACTTTGACGTGAAGTTGTACGCGTTGCGGAAAGATGGGGCGGTGGGGTGTGCGTCGATGTATAACGGGGCGAAGTTTGCCGTGGCCGATCAGGCCGGGGCGCGGCTGGTGGATGCGGCGCACCTGTTTGATCGATGAGATTGGCGGGGCTGAACCGCCCGGGGCGACCATGCGGGGCCCGGGTCGGGGTGCCTCGGATGGCGGCGGCCGAGGAACGGGCGGGTTGGCGACGAGGGCAGCAACTGGCGGGTTGGGGATCGGTATAGTGGGCTCCCACATTCGGTGGGAGAATGGTGTGCCTGCGCGGTTCTTCGCGGGCGGGCACGGAGTGCATCGGGTCCTTTTCGCCTGGAGTTGCCATGGGCTTGGTCATTGCGCGTCGCCTGAGCGTGTGTGGATTGCTGGCTGTGCTTGCGGGAACGACGGGGTGCCATGCGGCGGGGACGTATGTCGGCGGACAGACCGGGGGTGCCGCGGCCCCGGTGACGGCGGGCGCCACGGCCGGCCGGGTGGGCTTTGTGCAGTTCCCGAGCCTGAGCCCGGACGGAAAGACCATGGTGTTCTCATGGCTGGGCGACCTGTGGACGGCCCCGGTGGACGACACCTCGCTGGCGGTTCGGCTGACCAGCCACCCGGCGGAGGAGCGGCGGAGCGCGTTCTCGCCGGACGGCAGCATGCTGGCGTTTGAGTCCGATCGCGACGGCGGGCGGAACCTGTTTGTGGTGCAGTTGGGGCGCGAGGGTGGCAAGTTGACGGCCGGTCCGGTGCGGCGGGTGACGGCGGTGGACCGGCCCTTGTCGCTGAGCGGGTGGACACCGGACGGCAAGGGGCTGGTGTTCAGCGCGGGGCTGGAGCCGGCGGTGTACCGCGGGACGCGGATGTTCACGGTGTCGCTGCCGGCCTCAGACGGCGTGTTTGCGCCGATCCAGCGGATCGACGGCCCGGTAGGCCAGGCGTGGGGCTCGCAGCCCCGCATCAGCCCGGACGGCAAACTGATCACCTTCACACGCGGGCGTGCGGATTGGACGCGGCCCCGTTACGTGGGCAGCGGTTCGGCCGAGGTGTGGACGTTTGACACCGGCACGCAGGCTTTCGGGAGGCTCGCCTCCGACCCGCACCCGGATGGCGACGCGTTCCCGATCGGCGGGGGCCGGGTGGTGTTCCTGTCCTCGCGGGGCGGGGCGACGAATGTGTATCTGGCTGAGGGCGGCTCGGCGAAGCCTCTGACGCGGTTTGCACCGCCGGCAACGAGCGGCAACGGCGGCGGGCCGACGGTGGGCTATGGCGTGCGTGATCTGGCGGTCAGCCCCTCGGGCAATGCCGCGGTCTTTGTGGTGTGGGACACGGTGTATCGCTTGGACCTGCCGGGCGGCGAGCCGAGGGCGATCAACCTGACGGCGGCGAGCGGGGACGGAACGGAACTGGACACACAGCGGCTGAATCTGGCCCGCGAGGTGTCTGAGGCGGCGGTGAGCCCGGACGGCAAGACGCTGGCGGTGGTGGCGCGGGGCGAGGTGTTCGTGCGATCGACCGACGAGGGTCACCCCACGCGTCGGGTGACCTTCACGCCGGGGCGGGAGCGGGGTCTGGCGTGGAGCCCGGACGGACGGGTGCTGTGGTTCTCCTCTGACGAGGGCGGGCGGTCGGAGATCTACTACGCGACGGTGGCCATGTCCCGCGAGGACCTGGGCATCAAGAAGCCGGAGGACAAGAAGGCCGAGGAGAAGAAGCCCGAAGAGGCCAAGGCCGACGATGGGGCCAAGGCCGAGGCCAAGCCCGAGGGCGGCAAGGAGGAGCCGGCGGCCGAGGACAAGCCCGGCGAGGGCGCCCGCGGCCGAGGGACAGCGGGCGCGGCCCGGCCTTCGCGGCCGGCCGGACCGGACTTTGGCAAGCGGTGGCAGGAGTCGATCCGGTACAATGTGACCAAGTTGGAGGGGATCAGCATCCCCGCCGGGCCGAACGACGGCGTGCTGGGCATGGAACTGCGCTCGCCGGAGCCTTCGCCGGACGGCAAGAAGCTGCTGGTGACGCGCGGGCTGGGCGACCTGGTGCTGATCGATCTGGTGAACAAGTCCGCCCGCGTGGTGCTGGAGGGCTGGAATGAGCCGGGCGTGCAGTGGGCGGCGGACTCGCGGCACATTGTCTACGAGCGTGAGGATGAGGACTTCAACAGCGACATCTGGCTGATGGATACCCAGGCGGGGGCTGATGGCAAGGTGTCACCGGGCGTGAACCTGACGCGGCACCCCGACAACGACACGTCGCCCCGGCTGTCGGTGGACGGCAAGGTGCTGTACTTCCGCTCTGAGCGGGCGAGGGAGAACGACGAGGCGCAGGTGTTTGCGGTGTATCTGGACCGCAAGCTGGAGGGGCTGCGTCCGTACGAACTGGACGAGCACTTCAAGAAGGCGACCGAGGCGGTCAAGCGGCGCAAGCCGATCGACCCGGTGATCTGGGACGCCCCGCCCCCCGCGGGCAAGGCGGAAGCCGCGGCTGATGCGAAGGCTGCCGAGCCAAAGGCGGCGGAAGCGAAGGCGGAGGAGCCCAAGGCCGAGGGCGGCGAGGGCGCCAAAGCGGAGCCGGCCGAGCGGCGGACGACGCGGGCGGCCGAGCCGCTGAAGTTCGACGCGGATGACGCGTGGGAGCGGGTGCGTCGCGTGGGCAACATCCAGGGATCGGTGGGGAGCATCCTGATCACCCCCGCGGGCGACCGCGTGCTGTACGTGGCCAGCTCTGATTCGCCGGGGTCTGGACCGGCGACTCCGCCGGGCACGCCGCCGGCCACCCCTCCGGCCCCCGGTGGCGCCGGTGGCGGCGAGGGCGGGGCCACCTTGTTCTCGATGTCTTACAAGGGCGATGACCGTCGCGTGGTGACCAGCGGCGCCGTCGGCGGCGCAGCGATGAACCTGACCGGCGACCGGGTGAGCTTCGTGCGTTCGGGCGGGGCGCAGGCGGTGTCGCTGGCGGGCGGTCGGTCCGACTCGTACCCGATTGACGCTCCGGTGATCCTCGACATCGCCAAGCAGCAGCGGCAGAAGTTCATCGAGGTCGCCCGCGTGCTGGGCAACGGGTTCTACCACCCCACGCTCAAGGGGCTGAACTGGGCGGCCCTGACCGAGGGCTACCTGAACCTGGTGCAGACCACGCGGACCAACGACGAGTTTGACCGGGTGGCGATGATGCTGCTGGGTGAACTCAACGGCAGCCACCTGGGCGTGACCGGCAGCGGGAGTTTCAGCGCTCCGAGCATGGCGACGGGCTACCTGGGCGTCGACGCGGAAAAGGTGGCCGACGGCTGGCGGATCAAGCGGGTGTACGAGGACGGCCCGGCATGGCGGCCGAGCAGCGAACTGAAGGTCGGTGACGTGCTGCTGGCGGTCGACGGCCAGAAGCTTGCGGGCATGGACCTGCTGGCGGCGTTCGCGGGCAAGGCCGGCAAGGAGACGCTGATCGAAGTTCGACGCGACGGCGTGGAGAAGCCCTTTGGCATGCTGATCACGCCGACCAGCGGCGGCGAGGACGGCGAACTGCGGTACCGCGCCGAGATCGCCTCGCGGAAGGCCAAGGTGGAGGAACTCTCCGGCGGCAAGCTGGGGTACCTGCACATTCGCGCCATGAGCGAGCCCTCGGTGCGCGAGTTCGAGCGCGACCTGTACGCGGCGGCCCACGGCAAGCAGGGCCTGGTGATCGACGTCCGCGACAACGGCGGCGGCTCGACGGCCGACATCCTGCTGGCCTCGCTGACGGCCCCGAATCACGCCTTCACGGCCAACCGGGGAGTGGACCCGGGCTCGGTGAAGCGGGACGCCTATCCGCGTGACCGGCGGCTGATCTACGGCTACACCCGCCCGATCGTGCTGCTGATCAACGAGAACAGCTTCTCCAACGCCGAGATTTTCGCGCACGCGATCAAGACCATCGGCCGGGGCAAGCTGGTGGGCACCGCCACCTTCGGCGGTGTGATCTCCACCGGCGGCACCACGCTGATCGACGGCACCAGCGTGCGGACGCCGTTCCGGGGCTGGTATCTGCCCGACGGCACCGACATGGAGAACAACGGCGCCAAGCCCGACATCGACGTGCCGCAGGTGCCCCAGGACGAGGCGGCCGGGCGCGATGCCCAGCTGGAAGCGGCGGTTCGTTCGCTGCTGGGCAAGTGAGGCCGGCTGCGGAGCACGCATCCTGAAATGAACAACCGCCCGGTCAGTTGGCCGGGCGGTTGTCGTTTTTGCGTGGGTTGTCGCTGTGGGCTGTCGCCCGGGAGGGCGAGAGGGCCACAGCGGCTGGCAGCGGGCGGTGCCCGCGATTCGGTTACGGGCAGCCGGCGGCGAAGGCGCCGATGAAGGCGATGAAGTCGTCGCCGGTGATCAGGCCGTCACCCGGGGGCGTGCCGCCGATTGAGACGATGTCGGACAGGGGATCGCTGGCGGCAAAGGCGCCGATGAAGGCGTTGAAGTCGTCACCGGTGAGAATGCCGTCGGCCGGGGGGGTGCCGCCGATGGCGACGATGTCGGCGATGGAGCAGCCTGCGGGCACGCCGATGGCTCCGGGCCAGAAGCCGCCTTGAAGGGTGAAGCCGCCGCCGGTCATCACGCCGGCATCGGGCTGGCCGATGGTGCCGGAGAGGGTGAATCCGCCGCCGGTGGAGGTGCCGCCGCCGCCGTCAATGGTGTACCAACTGATGGCAAACGGCTGGGCATGGGCAGCGGAAGTGATGGCCAGAGCCAGCACGGCAGCGGACGACAGGTGGCGTGGGATCATGGCTGTGTCTCCTGTTAACGGCACTGGCGAGCAGGGGCGAGGTGAAGCCGGACAGGCTTTGGGTCGCCGACCTTGGAGAACCAGCGGCCACTCCGTGACCGCGGTTCGGCTCTCACACAATGTAATGCGCAAAGTGCCGATTCCAAGCGACAATATTTTGAAAAAAGAGCGAACGAGGGCTGGGACGGCCCTGTTGCGGGCACCCGGAACCCGTCATTCAACTGGTAAAGTGGGCAACTTCCGCGGAGACTGGTCCGTTGCCGGTCGGAGCCGGCGTGCTTTCTGCAGTCTTTTTCGGCCGGGGGCGGGGGGTGGGGGGTGGGTGGCGGTCAGGGGCAGCCGGCGGCGAAGGCGGCGATGAAGGCGTTGAAGTCGTCGCCGGTGATCAGGGTATCGGGCGGGCTGGGCGGCCCGCCAATGCCGGTGAGGTCCGCCAGCAATTCGCCGGCGGCGAAGGCGGCAATGATGGCATTGAAGTCGTCGCCGGTCAGCAGGCCGTCGGGCGTGCTGGGGGGGCCGCCGATGCCGGTCACGTCGGCCAGACAGGCGGAGCGTGGGGGCGGGCCCACCGAGCCATCGAGATTGAGGTTGGATGCGGCGATGTTTGCGGCTCCGGAGGCTCCCTCGCTCCAGGCAAAGACGGGCACGCTCTGGCTGGTGGCGGCCAGGGCCAGCCGGGCTTTGCCGGTGCCGGCGGGTCCAACGGTCGTCGGGGTGACGGGCCAGACCAACTGACCGGTGTCGCTGACCCGGGCGGCAAACAGGGCCACCGGAGTGGCGGTGGCGACGGTGCTCTGCCAGACCAAGGCCGAGCCTTGGTCGGAGGGGAAGGGGGCGACTTGCAGGAAACTCGGCTGGCTGCCCGACAAGCCCAGCACCTCGCTGCCGAGGGGTCCGAAGAGGCGTTGGCCCGCCGGGGTGATCCGCTGGACGCCGACGCCGAACTGACTCTGGAGCGTGTTGGCTGTGGTGAAGGCCATGATGTAGTCGCCGGACGCATGGCGGTAGCCGCTGGCGGAGAGCCTCAGTTGGCCGGCTTGGCTGGGGTCAACGGCTGCAAACCCGTTCTGCTGGAAGACCAATCGGCCATCGGCCTGCACGTGCTGGACCCACGCGTTGCGAGCCGCTCCGTTGTCGTACCAGAAGACCATGGCTCCACCGGCACCATCCGGTCGCAGCGTAGGAAAGTACCCGTTCTGGACGGAGCGGTTCTGCCCGTCAGCGCTGAGGGCGCCGGTTGCGTAGATCACCGGTGGCGTGCCGGCGTTGCTGACCGCCGTGCCCGGGGCGCCGGACGGAGCCGACCACAGGGGGGCATTGATACCGGAGAATCGCTGGGCCACAAGGCTCTTGGCTGAGAGGAAGCTGGTGGTGTCCGGCCGGATCCACAGGGCAATGAAGCTGTCGTCCAGGCTCGTCGCCAGATCTGAAAGCGAGATGGTCCGGCCCGACTCGCTGACGGTGACCGAGGCCCCGCTGAGGGTGCCGTTGGCATTCACCCGCTGCAGAACGACGCCGGGGGATTGCGACCAGCCGACCGCCAGTCCGCCGCCGCTGAGAACGGCCACCTTGGGGCTGTTCTTGCTGGTCGTGCCGGCGGTGAGCGTGACGCCGCCCTGGCCGTTGGTGTTCCATGCCAACTGGCCTGAAGGCGTGACCTTGGCGACGGAGATCTGGTTGCCGGGGGTGAAGCGGGTGTCGGTGAAGGCGACGTAGGCGTTGCCATCAGCATCGACGGCAAGACCGTAATCGGTGGTCGAGGACAGCGTGAGCTGGGCGACCTGCACGCCGTCGCCCTGGATCATGCGGTTGCCTTGCGCGTCCAGCCGCTGCAGCCAGACCGAGTAGCCTGGCGCGGTGAACCACGAGAGCCAGACGCCGCCAGCGCCGGTGGAGGCGGTCGCCGGAACGGGCAGCACCTTGGGCTGTACGTCTTCGCCGGGCGACGATGTGAGGATGAGCGGAGACGCCGGATCAGCCGAGTACTGCGCCATGGCGGCGGGGGCGAGGCCCGCCAGCAGAGTGACAGCCAGTGATCGGGAGAGCATCAGGTGGGGGCGCATTGAGGGGTCTCTCTCTTTCTCTCTCGGTTCTTCGAATGGGCAAACGGTGGCGGGAGCGTAGCTTCGGCCGGCGACCCGTCGGGCATGTCGGCGGTCGGTTCCGGTCATTGGCGCGGTTTTCAGCGGCGTTTGTTTCCTTCGGGATCGACCTGTGTTTTGGGGGGGGTGCGGGGCTGGCTGCATCGGGTGGCTCGCTGATAGAAGGCGGCGGGGGGGTGGACTGGGCTTGGGTGGTGAGCGGGCGGCAGGCGGCCTCAGGGGCAGCCGGTTGCGAAGGCGGAGACGAAGGCGACGAAGTCGTCACCGGTGACCAGTCCGTCCGGTAAGGCGGGCGGCCCGCCGATGCCGGTCACGTCGGCGATGGGCTGACCGGCGGCGAATCCGGCGATGAAGGCGTTGAAGTCGTCGCCGGTGAGCAGGCTGTCGGGTTGGGCGGGCGGTCCGCCGATGCCGGTGATGTCGGCCGGATTGCAGGCCGCCCGCTGAATGCGGATGGTCTGGTAGGTGATGATCATCGGGGTCTGATTGTCGCCCCGCTGCACGGTGAAGTTGTAGGAAGAGAGGTTCTCAAATCCCCAGAAGCCCAGAGCATCCAGAAGGTTGACGGACGTGAGCGTGGCATCGGGCGCGGAGGAGGGCGGAGGCGGAATGGCACCGAAGGTGCGGCTGAATGCGACGCCGAAGTTGTTGGGTGTCATGACCAAGGGCAGTTCAACCGGGATGTCCGTGCCTCTGGAGATGAAAAAGCCATCGGCCCGCGGGTCGTTGTTGCGGATGCAGAAATAGGCGGTGGTGATGTCGCTGCGCATCGGCACGGTGACCGGGCCAACGGTGAATCGGAGGTTTGCCGGCCCAAAGCGGTATCCGCGGACGCGGTTGGGGAAAGCCGCGCTGTCGAGGAAGTTCTCGGAGTTCAGGTCAATGACCAGGGTGACCGGTGCGCCGTTGGCACCGCCGGGGATGCCGGCGAACGTGCCGGAGGTGAAGCCGTTGGACTCCACCTGTCCGGTGATGGTGACACGGACGGGGGCCGCGGGGGCGGCGGTCGGGAAGGTGCCGGCTGCGATGACCACAGCGGTGAATTGGCAGAGGCGGGCGTGAAATGGGCTCATGGGGGAGATCCGAAGGGGGATGGAGCGGGGTGACAACCGTTGAATGTACCACGATTTGCCCGACTGTTCCGGCAAAGTGAGAGTACAAGCGCCGGGTTGAGCATGGATTCGTGCGAGCGGCGCGGCGGGGGTGATCGACGGTGACGGCTTTGACCCGACTTGGCAGCGACGGGATGCAATGTCGAGGCTGCGGTTGTCGTTGAGCGGCCCATGGTCCACCGAATCGGCAAGCTTGTTTGCATCCCCCTGTTTTGGTGTCTTTGTGCTGGAAACTGGGTCGCTGCGCAGCCTCGGGATCGCGGGGGCCAGACCGGGCCGGTCCACTCGTTGTCGGTGCTGGTCGGCCGGCCGACCCAGAGCACGGCTGCGGTGAGCGTGCTGAGCCAGAACATGGGCGAGGCGTATGTGGAGTTCGGAACGACCCGGGAGAGTCTCAAGCAGCGGACGGAACTGCGCGGAGTGTCGGCGGGGGTGCCGACGGAGTTTGAACTGACGGGTCTGCGGGAAGACTCGGAAGTGTTCTATCAGGTGCAGGTGCGATCGATCGGTCGGGGTGCAGCGGGGGCGGGGTTTGTGGGGCAGGGCGTGCATTCGTTGAGGACAAGGCGGCGGGCCGGATCAAGCTTCTGCTTCGCGGTGCAGGGCGATTCGCACCCGGAGCGTCCGGGCCGGATGTACGACGCGGATCTGTACATCCGCACGTTGAGCAACGTGTCGGCCGACAGGCCCGACTTCTACTTCCTGATGGGGGACGACTTCAGCATCGAGCGGCTGATCGAGCGTGGCCCGAAGACGCAGGAAGCGGTGAACGCGGTGTACGCCAACCAGCGTGGGTTCCTCGGGCTGGTGGGGCGGACCTCGCCGTTGATGCTGGTGAACGGCAACCACGAGCAGGCGGCCAAGTATCTTCTGGACGGCACGGCGGGGAACTTCGCGGTGTTCGCCGGCAAGGCCCGGACCGCGTTCTATCCGCTGCCGGCGCCGGAGGGGATGTACAGCGGGAACCGGCAGCCGGTGGAGCATGTGGGGCTGCTGCGGGACTACTACGCGTGGGAGTGGGGGGATGCGCTCTTCGTGGTGATCGACCCGTACTGGCACTCGGACGCGGCGGTGGACAACGAGGCCGGCGATCGGGGGCCGGCCCGCGAGGCGGAAGGGGGCCAGCCCCGCCGGGGCGGCGGGCGGGGCCAGCGTGATCTGTGGCAGATCACCCTGGGCGATACCCAGTATCGCTGGTTGCGGAGCACGCTGCTGGAGAGCCGGGCCAAGTTCAAGTTTGTATTCAGCCATCACGTGCTGGGCACCGGTCGGGGCGGCATCGAGCAGGCGGACAAGTACGAGTGGGGCGGCAACGACCGGCGGGGCGTGAACCGCTTCACGCAGATGCGGCCCACTTGGGAGCAGCCCATCCACGACCTGATGCGTGACGCGGGCGTGACCATCTTTTTTCAGGGGCATGACCACCTGTATGCCAGGCAGGAACTGGATGGTGTGATCTATCAGACCTGCCCGAATCCGGCGGATCCGACATTCACGGCTTTCAACCGTGACGCCTATCGCAGCGGCGAGATCTTCCCCAACTCGGGCCATCTTCGTGTGAGCGTGACCGGTGGCGAGGATGCGAACGTGAAGGTGGAGTACGTGCGGTCGCTGCGGCCGGCGGATGAGAAAGACGGTCTGAAGAACGCGACGGTCGTGCACACCTACACCGTCAAGCCCCGCGAGGGTGTGGCGCCGGCAGCGGCCCCCGCCACCCCCACGACCACGGGGACCAAGGACAAGCCATGAAGCACCTGATGATCACAGCCTGTGTGGCCGTGGCGGGCTTCGCCGCCAGCGCCAGTGGGCACCCGACCGGAGGGGACGCGTCGCCCGGGGAGCCGCACCGGCACGCCGCTGCTGAGAGCGTGCGTGTGTGGACGAACACCCGCACCCAAGAGGCTGTTCGCGGCGCGTTTCTGGCGGCCCGGGAGGCGGGCGGCGTCATGCTGGTGAGCATCGAGCGGGAGAATGGCGAGGTGGTGTCGATGCCGCTGGCCGATCTGGCCGAGGCGGATCGTGACCAGGCCTCCCGCCGCATCGCGGCGACGCGAGCGGTCAACACCTCCGCTGGCGTGCCCGGCGGGGTTGCCGATGCCGGCCGGGCGCAGCAGCCTGACGCACCGGCGCAGGCCACCCCGTTCAATGTGTTCGCTCCACACGTCCGCACACGATGGGATAACCGGTGGCTGTACGTCGAGAGCGACGGCCTGCCCCACAAGCCCGGCGCTGCGGGCGCGTTCGACTTCTCGCACGTGATGATGGTCGGCATCACCGCGTGGCAGCAGCAGGTGCCCCTGCCTCAGAACTACCGGGGATCCAACGCGTGGCAGATCCCGCTCCGGCCGGAGTTGGCGGAGAAGCCCGTCTCGGCCAATGAGCAGTTGTTCAAGGGGGCGATTGCGTTGGCGGCCAACGGCGTGCCGATCTTCAACCCGATCAAGAACGACGGCCGCACCGACACGCATCTGGCCGGTGAACTGGATGAGTTCGGCGGGCACTGCGGGCGGGCCGATGACTACCACTATCACGTCGCCCCGACGCATCTGGAGAAGTTCGTCGGCAAGGGGCGGCCCATCGCCTACGCGCTTGACGGGTTTGCGATCTACGGGCTGTTTGACCCCAAGGCCAAAGCAGGCGAAGACCGGGCTTGCCCGCTCGGTTCGCACGAACCGTTGGACTGGCTCAACGGCCACTTCGCGGCACCGGCGGCGGGCGCAGCACCCGGCGACAAGGGGTTGTATCACTACCACGCCAGCACGGCGTATCCGTATCTCAATGGCGGCATGCGGGGCAAGGTGACGGTGCGTGAGGACCAGATCGAGCCGCAGCCCAGGGCGACGCCGGTGCGGGACTGGCTGCAGCCGCTTCGCGGAGCGAGGATCGTGGGCTTCGAGGCGACGGGCAAGCCGGGGGAGCCGGCGTGGACCCTCCGCTATACCGTCGGCGGTCGACCCGGTTCGGTCAGTTACCGCATCCAAGGGCAGGGCCGGGACGCCCGGTACGTGTTCGACTTCGTCGCGGTCGATGGGAAGAAGACGACCGCGACATATGCCCAGGCGGAGGGCGGACGCCGGGGTGGTGGCCCAGGGGGCGGCGGTGGTGGGGGGAGAGGCGGCGGAGGTCGGCGGGGGGACGGCGGCCGGCCCGGCGAGCCCGCCACCGCACCGTCGGGGCCAGAGGCGAGCACGCCCGCGTCGACGCCCGGCCAGCCAGTCGAGAAACCAGTCGATAAGCCAGCCGAGCAGCCACCTGGGCAGCAGCCATCCAAGGCCGGGTTCGTGCTCCACAGCAGCGATGTGGTCGATGGCCGGCTGAACGTTGAGTGCACCTGCGATGGCGCCGGGCGAGCGCCGGCGTTGGCGTGGACGGGCGTGCCCGCGAACGCCAGATCGCTGGCGATGGTCATGCACCACGTGCCGCCCGACGGCGAGACCCATGTGTACATGGTGCGGGTGAATCTGCCCGCCGACGTGCGTGAACTCAAGCCGGAGGACCAGCGCGTCGGCGTGTGGGGCCGCAACACCGTGAACCGCCGGGCGGAGTACGCCCCGCCCTGCTCGCAAGGCCCGGGCGACAAGGCGTACACGCTGACGCTGTATGCCCTCTCCGCTGAGGTGAAGGCCGAGGGTCCGATGGCGCGGGAGGCCCTGCTGGCAGCGATCAAGGACACCACCCTGGGGACGGCCAGTCTGGAGGTGAAGTACGCCCGGCGGGCCGATGGCGGCGGCGGCCGCGGTGGCAAGGCTCCGGAAGGGGATCGGCCGGGCCGCGGAGGCCGGGGCGGTGGCGGCGGTGGTGGCGGAGGGGGAGGCAAGCGTGATGAGACCACCCCGCAGCCGGCAGCGACGCCCGGCGGGGCCGAAGGCCAACGCCCGGGGCTGCTGGCCCGCATGAGCGCATTCAAGACCGACTTTCCGGCGGTTGAGCACTCGCTTGTGCTGGCCAGTCCGACGGCGGACTCGGTGCTGGTCAGCGTGCGGGCGGCCGGCGATGTGGTCGGGCGGATCGAATTTGGCGACAGAGCGACCGGTGTGTCGAAACGCACCGCGGTGCAGGAACTCAAGGCTGGTGAGCCTTCGGTGTTTCGTCTGGACCTCGGCGGCGGCAGCGGGCCGGTGTGGTATCGGTGGGTGTGGGTGGCGCCGGCGGATCGGGCGTTGCTGGAGGCCGGCGGGAACGCCGACTCGGCGAAGGTTCAGCGGAGCGAGGTTCACACCTTCCATCGGCCCCGGTCGCCGGGGCAGCGGTTTGCATTCACCATCCAGGCGGATTCGCACCTGGACCAGGCCGTGGAGCCCAAGGTGTACGAGCAGACGCTGGCCAACATGCTGGCGTCCAAGCCGGACTTTCTGGTCGATCTCGGCGACACCTTCATGACCGACAAGCGGGGGGCGGATTTCACCTCCGCCCTGGCGCAGTACGACGCGCAGCGGTACTACTTCAGCCGGATCGCGCACTCGACCCCGCTGTTCATGGTGCTGGGCAACCATGATGGCGAGAAGGGCTCTTCGGGGCGGAATCCGGAGGACATCGGGCCGTGGTCGTTCCGCGAGCGGACGGCGCGTTTCCCTGCGCCGGTGATCGACAACCGGATGTACACAGGCCGGACCACCCTGCGCGACGGCCGGGGGAGCAACCACTACGCGTTCCAGTGGGGCGATGCGTTGCTGGTGGTGCTGGACCCGTTCTGGAGCACGGGCGAGCGGATTCGTGGCGGGGGCGGAGGCGGGGGTGGGGGCGCCGGGGGCGGTCGCGAGGGCGGGGCGGGCGATGATCCGCTGTCGCCGACCGACGCCAGTTGGGCGATGACCTTGGGCAAGGAGCAGTACGACTGGCTGGCGAGCACGCTGAAGGGCAGCACTGCGAAGTACCGGTTTGTGTTCATTCACCACCTGGTGGGCGGCCTGGGCGGGCCCGAGGCTCGCGGCGGAGCGGAGTCCGCACGGTTCTTTGAGTGGGGCGGCAAGAACGCTGATGGCAGCGACGGCTTTGCGTCGCGACGTCCGGGCTGGCCGATGCCCATCCACGATCTGCTGGTGGCCAACGGCGTGTCGGCGGTCTTCCACGGGCATGATCACCTGTTTGTGCGGTCCGAACGCGACGGCGTGGTGTACCAGTGCGTGCCACAGCCGGGCAACCTGGCGGGCAACACGCGCACGGCCGAGCGGTATGGCTACCGGTCGGGCACGGTGCTGGGCAGCCCGGGGCACGTGCGGGTGGAGGTGGGGCCCGATGCGGCGGCGGTGCAGTTTGTTCGCACGGCGGTGCCGGGGTTGGAGGACAACCGCAACGGCCGCCGCCGCGCGGGGCCGGCGGAGGCGAATGGCGAGGTGGTGCACGAGTACCAGATCAAGCCGGCTGGTGCGAAGTCCGCAGCACCGTGATCTGATCACGGCTCGGCCGACGCCGACGGTTTGCCGGGCGAGCTTTCGCTCACGAAGGCCGCGGCCGCCCGCAACGCCGCATCGCGGCTGGTGCGTTCGCCGGATGGGTCCACCCCGGCCCACGGCTGCGGGTGAGCCGCTGTGTTCGCGGTGGTCGTCGGGGATGGCGGCTGGGAGGGCTTGGGGGAGTCCGCCGGTGTGAACGGCCAGGTGGGCCGCCAGTCGTGCGTGGGGATGCGGGCGAGCCACCCCTGGCCCAGCGACCGCTCCACCGTGAAGGTGGGCTGCTTGCCGGTGGTCTCGCCGAACAGCCGCACGGTGGCGCGGCCGCCGCTCAGGCTCTTCAGGGCCGCTGCGAGGACTTCGCTGGTGGCCAGCGTGCGGCGGCCGATGACCACGCCCACGCGGCCGGCCAGGGGCGATCCGGCAACCCCCGCCGGCAGCACCCGCAGCCGTGCCGCGGGCAGGCTCGCCAATGCGGCATCGGCCCGGGCGTAATCCTCCGGGGTGGCCAGGGTCAATTGGGGCAGGGCGGCGGCCTGCTGGGCGGTGGGGGCGGGCCCGGAGCGGACGTCGCGGTTGAAGTAGACGCCGATGTCGACCGGCTCGCTGATCAGCCAGGCCAGCACCCGCAGCGAGGCCAGCGTGGGGCCGACGGAGTTGGAAAGGTCGAGCACGAAGCCGCCGGGCGCCTGCTCGGCAAGTTGCTTCATGGCGTCGTCCACATCGGCGGCGGAGGTGAACAGGCTGGCGGTCAGGCGGTGGACGGCCAGTGCATCCTGGGTGCGGGGCGTGCTTGCCTCGCCCGGCTTGCGGGGCGGAATGACGGCCAGAGCGGGGATGGTGCTGTCATCACGCGGGAAGGCCGGGGCGGTGGGGTCGGGCTCGCGGTAGAGCAGTGCGAAGGCGCGGTCCGATCGCGATGGCCGCTCGCCCGGATTGGGCCTGGCCTCACCGGCGGGGGTGAGGTCGCGTGCGCGTTGCCAGGCGAGGAAGAAGTTGAAGAGGAACTCCAGGTCGTCGGTGGCGCTGGCGGAGACCACCGAGAGGTCGTCGCGGAAGGCCCGCGTCTGGGGGCTGCCGACCTGGGAGGGGTCGAACCACTCGCGTTCGACGGTGGCGAACAGGGCCTGCACCAGCGCCGGGTAGTCGGTCTGGGTGGCCCGCTGGCCCACGGCCGGGCGCATCTCCAGCAGGGCGATGGTGCGGTCCTGCCGCGTGAGTACACGGATGGGCCCGGATCGCGGGTGCACCACCTTGGTGCGCAGCGGGCCGATGGTGGCGATGCCGATGAAGCCCTCGCCATCGGCGGTGGTGGTGGGCAGTTGACCAGCCCAATGCAGCACCATGCCGGATGGGAAGATGAACGCGGAGAGGATCGGCGGGATGATGCCGTCAAGGCCGGCGCCGGGCTGCCAGGCGAAGCCGGGGCGGGTGTTGGCCTTGAACGAGTCTGGCCCGGTGGGCTGGAAGATGAAGCGGGCGGTCAGCGGGCCGAAGACCGGCAGGATCACGCGTATGTCGTACTCGCCGTTGGGGGGCTGGGTGCTCAGGCCGGCGAAGGGCTGCGGGTCGGTGGCCGCCGACCCGTTGGCGTTCACATCAGGGCCGGGCGGGGCGGTTTGCGGGGTGTCGGTGGCGGCCGCAGTGGGGGCCACTCCTTGCTCGGCGGTGTGGATGGGCACCGCGGGGGTCACACAGCCGGCCAGGCCGGCGAAGGCCACCAGCGCACACACCGCCGCGGGCAGTCGCCTGCCGGTTGGGTGCCGCTCACACACTCGCGTGCCGACGACCATCAACGCTCTCGCTTAGCCCTGCGCCGGGTCGGTTGCGGGAGCCGCCTGGTCCGCCGGCGGTTCGCCGAACAATGCCGAACCGATCCGCACGACGTTGGAGCCCTCGGCGATGGCGTCTTCAAAGTCGTTGGACATGCCCATCGACAGCAGGTTGAAATCCGGGCCGACCACGCCGGTGGTGACGATCTCCTGGAACAACTCCCGCGTCCGCGCGAATGTCGCCCTGGGCTCCTCGCCATCGGGCTCGTGGCTGGCCATGGCCATCAGCCCGCGGACCTTGACCTGGGTCATGCTTTCGATGGACTCAACGAGGTGGATCGCGGCGGGGATGGCGCAGCCGGACTTGGCGCGGTCCCCGCAGGTGTTGACCTGCACCAGCACCTCGATGGTGGTCTCCTTGGCCACCGCGATGTCCTGCAGGTCCTCGGCGAGGCCAAGGTTGTCCACCGAGTGGATCAGCCGGCAGATATCGGCGGCCTTGCGGGCCTTGTTGCGTTGCAGGTGGCCGACCATGTGCCAGCGGACGGGGTCCACGGTCGGCCGCTTGCCGGTGGCCACCGCCAGCGAGCGGTAGCGGGCCAGCCACTCGTCGATCATGGCCGAGCGCTGGATCAACTGCTGCATCTGGTTCTCGCCGAAATCCCGGTGCCCCATCAGCACCAGTTCGCGGATCTCCTCCACCCCGGAGTACTTGGAGATGCCCACCAGGAGGATGTCCTTGGCGGCGCGGCCGCTGGCGGCGGCGGCGGCGGCGATGCGCTGTTGAATTTCGGTGTAGCGGGCCTTAAGGGACTCAACCGCGGTCATGGGGGAGAACTCCACTGGACCAAGCAAGCTCGCGACCATGCCCAGCGGGCACCGGTCCCGGTGTACCAGCGTATGGGGCAACCGGCCGGGCCGGGGGCCGGTTGGGCCGCGAACCGGGGAGCCGAGGATGGACCGAATCGGGGCATCGGACGACACTGGTCCCGGCGATGCTGGCCGGTAGACTCTGGAAGCTGAGGGCGTGTGAACCCGAAGCATAACCGTGGGTGATCACCGGAGATGAGCATGACGACCATGATGAAGGTGCTGACGGCTGGCCTGGTTCTGGGCGCGGCGGCAATGGGCGGCTGCAAGAGCGGCTGCTGTGGCGAGTGCCAGACGCCGGCGGCCGGCGATGTGAAGGCGACTGAAGCCAAGGCGGCCGGTCCGGTGAACTCGGTGTGCGCCATCGAGAATGAGGACCCGGTGGACGAGTCGGTGACCGTCGCCTGGCGGGGGAAGACCGTGGGCTTCTGCTGCCCGGGCTGTATCAAGGAGTGGGCCAAGTTGAGCGACTCACAGAAGGATGCGGCGGTCGCCAAGGCGATCTCGCTGTCAACCAAGAAGTAAAAAAGGGGTGGGGGGGGCGATGCCGCTGCAGTTGAAGAGGTGGATGCGGGAGCGGTGCCGGCAGACGGCGTGCGGTATCCACTGGTGCTGGGAGGGCGTGCAGTGCTTGATCCCGGCACCCCGATGGATTATGCCGACACGCGGACCCTGCCGCTCATTGTCCACTGATGCCGGGAGGGCGTGCCGCCCTTGATCCCGGCACCCCGATGGGTTATGGCGACACGCGGACCCTGCCGCTCATTATCCACTGATGCCGGGAGGGCGTGCCGCCCTTGATCCCGGCACCCCGATGGGTTATGGCGACACGCGGACCCTG
>JAJTDF010000119.1 GCA_021294835.1 Planctomycetaceae bacterium | reverse complement strand
CCCCCCATCACCCCCGCCCCCTTCACCACCAGAAGCGCCCCAGCCAACCCCGCTGCGGGGCACACACGGCGGGGGCGACCGGCCCACGCACGGTTACCCGAGGGTGGCCGGCCGGGCGGATGAACACCCCCGGGCGGGAGTGAAGGGCAAAGCATACCCGGGGCGTTTCGCCGCCGGGCAGGCGGACAGCAGGAACGACCGAAGGCCGGGCCCCACGGGCCGTCCGGCGGGGCACGCGCGGGCAGCCCAACCGGGGGCGGGCACCCCCACAATCGGGGCATGCCGGGCCGAGCGGGTCAGCGGTTGGCGCCGCCCATCTTCTTCAGACGCATGCGGAACTCGTCAATGTTCGGCGTCGCCTCTTCGGCGACCCGCAGCGAGATCATCTCCCGCTCGACCAAGTCCACCAGCGAGCCGTTGAAGTCGATCATGCCGCTCTGGCGGGCTTCGATGCTCTTGAGGAACTCGCGCAGCTCGCCCTCGCGCCCCTCCAGCACGGCCTTGCGGACCACGCCGTTGTTGACCAGGATCTCCAGGCCGGGGATACGCGGGATGTGGGCGTGCAGGGTGGGCAGCAGCTTCTGGTACACGAACGCCCGCATCTGGTAGGCCAGAATGCGGCGGACCTGCTCGACCTCTTCCTGCTCGAACAGACCGTAAATACGGCTGAACGTCTGCGTGGTGCTGGAGGCGTGGATGGTGCCGAAGACCAGGTGGCCGGTCTCGGCGGCGTGCAGGGCGGCCTCGAAGGTCTCGTTGTCGCGCATTTCGCCGACCAGCACGACGTCGGGGTTCTCACGCACCAGGGCGCGAAGGGCGATCTTGAAGTCCAGGCAGTCGATGCCGATCTCGCGCTGGTTGATGATCGCCTTCTTGTCGGTGAAGATGTACTCGATCGGGTCCTCGATGGTGATGATGTGCACGGGCTTGCGCTCGTTCACATAATCAAGCATCGCGGCGATGGTGGTGCTCTTGCCCGAGCCAGTCACACCGCTGAGCAGCACGATGCCCTGGGGCTGCATGGCGATGTCGGCCATGATCTGCGGCAGGTACAGCTCTTCGAACTTGCGGATGTTGCTGGTGATCAGACGGGCGGCGACCGAGAGCTTGCCGCGGGCCTGGAAGAGGTTCACGCGGAAGCGGTTGGACTCGTCATAGTCGTACGCGAAGTCCACCGAGCCGTACTTGTGCAGGTCGGCCATCTGCTCTTCATCAAGGATGTGCTTGGTGATCGAGACGAACTCTTCCATCGTCACCGGGGGCGTGTCGAGCACCTTGAGCGCGCCGCGCAGGCGAACCGTCGGCGGCTTGCCCGTCTTCATGATCAGGTCCGACGCGCCGAACTTGATGGCGGCCTTGAGGAAGTCGCCGAACCGCGTCGCGTGCGGGTCGTGCTTGACGTCCGGGTCGAGATGCACGTGGCCGGCGGTGTTGGCCGGGACTTCGGGGGCTTTGCCGTGGCTCATGGAACCGTTTCCGTTGGGGCTGGACAGGGCAGGGGCCGGGGCCGAACGGTCGGCCTCGGTGGTGGCATTCACCGGTGATGGACTGGTCATGCTAGCGTCGCTGGGTTGGGGTTCATGGAGAAGTGGCGTGAAGGATGCGTCGGGCGGGGCCGGCCGCACCCAGGACCGGCAGCGGCAGGCCGTTGCCTGCCGGACACCGGCCCGGACCGGGGCGGAATATGCAGCAGGCGAACGGAGGTTCCTCCACACTCGCCGGGGTCCGCAGGGCCGGGTCGGTTCGCAGCAGTGCGCCGACGGGTTCCGCCCGGGCGACGGTTCGACCAACACATCAGGGGGCGAGATCACGTGGGTGGCTCCGCAGTGGGGGATTCGCCCGCCGGGCCGGGGCCTGCGTCGGCCCGGGGGGCAGGCTCTCCGATAACCCCTTGCATGCTGGCGACGGTCGAAGAACTCGTGCTTGCCAAGGTGCATCAGCGGCTGCGGTCCGCCGGGCTGCTTTCAGACTCTGGCGATGCTCCGCCCGCCCCGCCGGGCCCGGTGCTGCTGTTCGGGGGTGGGCGGCACACCTGGTGGCTGGCCCGCGCCTGCGAGGCTTTCGCCCGCAGGCAGGTGCCGATTGCCGCGGTGATCGATGATCAGGTGCGGGGCATGGTCGGGCATTGGCCGTGCGTGTCGCCCCAAGAGGCCGTGCAACGCTTCGGCCGCCCGTCGCTGGTGATCCTCTCCACCGATACCCATCAGGCGGCCTTCGCCGCCCGCGTCGCCGAGCACTTCGGGCCCGAGACGCCCATCCTTGATCTGTACGACGGCCTGCCCGCCGGGCCGTATCTGCGGGCCGAGCCGGTCGCCAGCCCCCAGCCCGGCCGGCCCATCACCCAGCCCACCGCCCTGACGCTCTCCCGCTGCGGGCACCGCCTGGCCGACTGGCTGGCCCGCCACCACCCCGGGCCGGTGCTGCTGATCGGCCAGCCCTGGCAACGCGACGCGGTGGCGGCCGGACTGGCCGAAGCGGCGCAAGCCGCCCGCCGACCCGCGCACCAGATCACCACCGAGCCGGCGAGTGCCGCCGCGGCCGTGCTGTGCGCTGCGGAACTGGAGCCCAGCGACGGGCACGATGCCGCTGCGCTGCGGGTGCCCGGGCTGGCCGGCCCGGTGCTGACGCTGCGCACCGGCCCGCGCCCGTGGTTCGATCGCACCGGCCAGCCGCCGACCCCCGACCAACTGAGCCAGGAACGCCTGCGGATCGTCATCCGGCATGACCACAACCTGGGTGACGTGATTCTCTCGCAGGGGCTGCTGCCCGAGCGGATCAAGCGTGAGGTGTACCCCAACGCCCACATCACGTTTGTCACCAGCCGCAGCAACCGGCGCCGCCCCGGCAGCGACAGCACCGGCTGGAGCCTGGATGTCCTCAAGCACAACCCGTGGATCGACCAGATCGCCGACGCTGACAGCTTCGGCCAGAACAGTTGGATGACCGGCTTTGATCGCGCGTACCGCATCGACGGCTCGGGCGATGTGACCGAGCACGTGGCCGACTTCCATGCCATGCACGTGGAACTGCCGCCGGGCCGGACGGACTTCCGGCTGTACCTGAGCGACGCGGACCGCGAACTGGCCCGGCGGGTGGTGGACCAGATTGCCGCAGGCCGCAAAGGCCCACTGCTGGCCGTGAACATGGCCCTGGCGGCCGACCGCGCCCGGGGCTGGGGGGCCGACAAGACGCTGGACCTGTGCCGCCGGCTGGAGGCGGAACTGGGGGCCACCGTGGTGTGGATGGGGTGGACGGACTTCGGCCCCTACACGCGGCTGATGACCCCGAACGGGACCAAGCACGCGGACGCACCGCGGCCATTGTCGGTCCGCGAGCAGGCGGCGGTGATGGCGGCGTGCGACCTGCACATCACCTGCCAGGGGGGCGGGGCGAACATGTCGGCCGGGGTGGGCTGCCAGACCATCGCCCTCACCGGGCTGCACCCGGCACGACGCGAGGGCGTGGCCTTCATGTGCAACCGCAGCATCACTGACCCCTCACGCCGGCACGTGGAGATGTACCGCTACAACGGCGAACTGCGGGTGCTGAACTACATGAGCCTGCAACCGGGGGAGGAGCCGGAGTGGGCGCTGCTGCCCGAGAAGCCCAACGGCGGCGGTGCGGCCCCACCGTCTCGCTCGCTGCTGCGGCGGTACATGGACGAACTGTGGGCCATGACCACCCCGGTGGACAAGTTGCCCGCGGAGGAACGCTTCTGGTGGCGCGTGCGCGAGTTGAGCGTGGAGGATGTGTTCAGCGTGACGGCGGAAACGCTGGCGGCGCGGCAGCGGGGGACGGCGGTGCCGGGGGTGTGAGGAACCCACCGGCTGAGGGACACCACGCACCAGGCTCACGCACAGGCGCCCACGGGCTGTCACGGCGATTCGCCGCCGTGGCGCACAAAGCCCGCTTTGGCCTGTCGATCGACTGTCGCAGCCAACCTCTTGAGGCTCCGCCTGGCTTGGAACACGCTCCGACCGAGCGGGAGGACGCTCCGGGCTTGTCGGACAGCGCTCCGAGCCGTCTGGAGCATGCTCCAAGTCGCCCGGAGCGTGCTCCGGTTGATCTGGAGCACTCTTCGACTCAACCGGAGCGTGCTCCGAGCCGATTGGAGATCTGTCCAACTGACCCGGAACCAAGCGGCGCTGCTCGCCACCGGGGCGGAAGGTGACGTCGACACGGAATGGTTGACACCCGGAGGCTTGCCCATGCCACGCGGAGGCAGCAACTACATCCCTCGGCCCGACGGCCACTTTGCCGCGTGGGCCAACCAGTACTTTGACGCGGTCACGGCCTTCTACAAGGCGCAGGGCCTTGACGAAGAACTCCTCACGCCGCTGCAAAAGGCTCTGGACACGTGGAACGGGCTGTACCCGGCGCACGTCAAGGCCCAGGCCGCCGCCGAAGGCGCAAGGCAGTCCAAGGATGCGGCCCGCGCGGCGCTGGAGAGGCAAGTCCGGCCCGTGACCAACTTTGTGCAGGGGTACCCCAAGACGACCAACGCCGACCGCGCCGAAATCGGGATCACCGTGCGGGACACGTCGCCGAGCCCCGCCCCCGCGCCGTCGTCGCGCCCGCTCGCGCTGGTGGAGAGCGGGCAGAGATTGACGCACCAACTGCGGCTGGTGGACGAGTCCACGCCGACCCGCCGCGCCCGGCCCGCGGGCGTTCAGCGCGCCGAGGTCTTCGTCGCGCTCACGCCGCCGGGCCAGCCCGCGCCCGCGAACCCTGGCGACTACCGCTACATCGGCAGCGTCACGCGCGGCGAGACCACGCTGAGTTTCGAGTCCGACAAAGGCGGCATGCAGGCCCACTACCTCTCGCGCTGGGTGAGCACGAGCGGGGCGACCGGGCCGTGGAGCGACACGGCCAGCGCGACGGTGGCAGCGTGATGTCCTCAGCGAATTTGCCCGCGTTGCTCGGGTGACAGGTCGTTGGGATTGACTGTCCGCCACTGCTTGCCAGGCGGAGGTGAGTCGTTCTCACCCACCCATCGGTAGCCCTCGGACGGTCCGGGATTGAACTGCGGCTTGCCGTCCGGTCCCGGGAGGATCGGGCCGTTGTCGAACTGCTCGACCAGCCGGGTGCGGCCCCAGTTCCGAGAGCATTGCGTCACGAATGCAGCGGCGAAAGCGACGACCAGCACCATGAACACAACGAGCAATCGGCGTTGGACCCTAAGCGTCATCGTGCGATCTTATCACGCGGCCGACGCACCCGCGCCGACCGACCCCGCCGCGCTCACGTTCCTGACCATGACCACCAAGCCGAGTTTCCGCGCGGAGTACGCGAAGGCGGCGGGGGGGAAAACCGCCGTCTACATGGCCCGCTGGGTCAACACCCGCGGCGAAAAGGGGCCGTGGTCGGAGATTGCAACCGCCGCAGTCGCAGCTTGAGGAGCGACGGAGGCGGCGGTGGCGGCGGCGAGACACGGCTTCCCTTGCCACATCCGATCGTACCATCGCCGCATGGACCTGTGGACCATCGACGAACACGACTACCCGAGCGGCGGCACGCCCGAGGCGCAGCTCCGGTTCCTCGTCCGCTACGCGATCCTCGCGCCGTCGGGGCATAACACACAGCCGTGGCTGTTCAGGGTGCGTGGCGACCGGCTCGAACTCTTCGCCGACCGCACTCGGGCGCTGCCCGTGGTGGACCCGGTTGATCGGGCGATGGTGATCAGTTGCGGGGCGGCGCTGGCCAACCTGATGGTCGCCGCAGAGCGGTTCGGGATGGACGCAACCGCCACGCTCCTGCCTGATGCGCGCGAGCCTGACCTGCTCGCCGCCGTGCGGAGTACCGGGGCACGCCGGGCGACTTCGGACCCCGCGCTGTTCAGCGCTATCACCAAACGGCGGACCACACGACGCGCCTTTGAGCCCACGCCCGTGCCCGAGGCCGTGTTGGATTCGGCGAGTGCGCAGGCCGCATCCTGCGGCGCGGGGTTGCACTGGATCATCGAACCCGAACGCAAGCACCGAGCGGCGGAGTTGATCGCCGAGGGCGATCGCCTTCAGTGTGCCGACCCGAGTTTCCGGCGCGAGCTGGCGTCGTGGGTGCGTTCCCGCCGCGCCGCCGGGCGCGACGGGATGTCGGGGTACGCATTCGGCATGCCCGACCTGCTCTCGCCCGTGGGGGCGCTCATCATCCGCACCTTCGACATGGGGACGGTGCAGGCGGCCAAGGACCAGGCGCTGGCCGAGGGATCGCCGGCGATTGGCGTCTTCACCACACGCGGCGACGGCGCCGCCGACTGGCTCGCCGCGGGGCAGGCGATGCAGCGGGCGCTGCTGTCGATCACGGCGGCGGGGCTGACCTCATCGTACTTGAACCAGCCCATCGAGGTTCCCGCGCTGCGGCCACGTCTGGCCATGCTCCTGGGGACGGGCGAGTCTCCGCAGATACTCATCCGCGTGGGTCGTGGGCCGGAACTGCTCCCGGCAGTGCGCCGAGCGGTTGAGGACGTGATGCTGTCGGCATAGGCCGTGCTTGTGAAGTCAATGCGCCGGGCGGCGCGGCCCGGCCGGCCGGCGGGGGCGATCTGGCACGAAGTCTGGCTTGCGCTCACGGCAATCCCCCCGCCTGCGCTGACCGATCCCGCCGCGCTGTCGTTCCTGACCATGACCACCCACCCACGTTTCCGCGGCAAGTTCAAGGGGGGCGAGGGCGGCAAAACCGCCGTCTACATGGCCCGCTGGGTCAACACCCGCGGCGAAAAGGGGCCGTGGTCGGACGTCACGACGGCGACGGTGGCGGCGTAAGACTCCGCTGCGCGGG
>JAJTDF010000118.1 GCA_021294835.1 Planctomycetaceae bacterium | reverse complement strand
GGTGCGGGCGGATGTGGAGGCGGCCTCGCTGACAGAGTTGCGGACGATTCTGGAGGGGGCGGCCGGGTGAAGAGGGGCCGGGGTGGAGGGGTGGGAGGGGGCGAGGCGGGGGGTGACGGGTGGGGGAAGGGCGTGGGGGCAGAGCGGGGGTACTGTTGTTCTGGGGCAAGGCCGGGGTGCAGGAGCCGCCGACGATGAGCGCGACCGCGTTTGTGCCGTTGACCCGTGAGCAGATCGCCCGCCGTGCTGCGCAGGAGTTGCGGGACGGGTTCATGGTGAACCTGGGGATCGGGATGCCGACGCTGGTGGCCAACTGCATTCCGCCGGGGATGGACGTGTGGCTGCAGAGCGAGAACGGGCTGCTGGGGATCGGGCCGTTCCCGACTGAGGCGGAGGTGGACGCGGACCTGATCAACGCGGGCAAGCAGACGGTGACGGCACGCAAGGGTGCGAGCTTCTTCTCCAGCGCCGAGAGCTTCGGGATGATCCGCGGCGGTCACATTGACATGTGCATCCTGGGGGCGATGCAGGTGAGCCAGACGGGGGACATCGCCAACTGGATGATCCCGGGGAAGATGGTCAAGGGGATGGGCGGGGCGATGGACCTGGTGGCGGGGGTGAAGAAGATCGTGGTGATGATGGAGCACAACGCCAAGGACGGTTCGGCGAAGCTGGTGAAGCAGTGCTCGCTGCCGCTGACGGGAGCGGGGTGCGTGGACATGATCATCAGCGATGCGGCGGTGCTGACGATGGACCGGGCCAAGGGCCGGTTTGTGCTGCGGGAAGTGGCCCCGGGGCTGACGGCGGAGGACATCGTCAAGCGGACGGAGGCGGAGATCATCGTGGCGCCGGATGTGAAGGTGTTCTCGGCCTGAAGCGGGCGGGAGGACGCGATGGCGATTTACAAGGTGCAGGCGGCGGAGGTGGGACGGCGCGAGGGCGAGGGGAGCGGCCGCGAGGTGACGCTGTACGTGCAGGCGGTGACGGCGGAGCGGGTGCGGGAGTGGGCGGCGGGGCGGGGGCTGGTGGTGGCGGGGATGGAGGAGATTCCGGAGGCGGCCTGGCCGGTGGAGGCGGGGTTGCAGGTGGTGCGGGAGCCGGAGCCGGAGGCTTTGCCGGAGCCGGGGCGGTGGAAGCGGCGGATGGTGCTGCTGGGGATCGGCTGTGCGCTGGCGGGGCTGGCGGTGGTGATGTTTGTGTTTGTGATGCGGGCGAAGGAGCACCTGACGCGGTGAGCGGCGCGGGCCCCGGGGGCGGCGCGAGGGGGGCAGCGGGGGATACGCTCGGGCGTGAAGACGCTTGGGATGTACATGACGCTGCTGGGAGCGATGGGGGCGCTGGGGGCGACGGGTGGGCTGGCGATGTATGCGGGGAGCCGGCCCAGACCTGGGCCGGGTGGTGGGGCGGGCGGGGCGCCTGCCGCGGCGCAGGGGCTGTTTGATCAGCCGGTGGCGTTGGTGCTGGTGCTGGCGGTGGTGGTGGGGATTCTGGTGGCGATCGCCGGGGTGGCGGTGTGGATGTTCGCGGCGACGCCCCGGGCGGGGGCTGAAACCGGTGCCGGGGCGGGTGGGGGCGGTCCGGGGGCCAATGGGGGTGGGCGATGAGTGGGGCGATGAGCGGGCGGCACGGTGAGGCGGGGGCGTGGTTTGATGCCCATCTGGATCTGGCGTATCTGGCGGTGATGGGGCGGAACATGGATGCCGAGCCGGCCGATGCGGGCGGGCCGGATCTGCCCGCCGGCGTGACGTTGCCGAGCCTGCGGCGGGGCCGGGTGCGGCACTGTCTGGCGACGATCTTCACCGAGGCCGGGGGCGAGGACCCGCGGATCGGCTACCCGGTGGGGGATGCGGAGGCGGCGAACGCGCGGGGGGTGGCGCAGTTGGAGGTGTATCAGCGGTGGGCGGCGGAGGGGAAGGCGGCCATCGGGCTGGCGGGGCCGGCGGTGGCTGGGCCTCGGATGGGGATCCTGATTGAAGGGGCGGACCCGGTGCGGACGCCGGGGGAACTGGCGTGGTGGGCGGAACGCGGGGTGGTGGCGGTGGGGCTGGCGTGGTGGCGGGCGTCGCGGTATGCCGGGGGCAACGGCTCGGTGCGGATGGCCGGCGACAGCGGTCTGAGCCGAGCGGGGCGGGACATGGTGCGGGAGATCGACCGGCTGGGGCTGGTGCACGATCTGTCGCACCTGTCGGACCGGGCGTGCGACGAGTTGCTGAGCATGAGCGATGGGCGGGTGATGGCGTCGCACAGCAATTGCCGGTCGATCATGGGGGACCCGGGCAATCAGCGGCATCTGACTGACGAGGTGATCCGCGAGATCGGGCGGCGGGCGGGGCAGGGCAAGGGGATGATCGGGCTGGTGATCTACAGCCGGTTCATCAGCCCGAGGCGCGACAAGCCCGAGGACGGGCGCGCGACGGTGGAGGAGACGCTGGCGCACGTGGACCGCGTGTGCGAGCAGACGGGCTCGCGCGGGTGCATCGGGCTGGGGAGCGACATGGACGGGGGGTTCTCAGCCCGGCGGCTGGTGGAGGGCGTGGACGGGCCGGAGGGGCTGGAAACGCTGGCGGCCGGGCTGGCGGCGCGAGGATGGAGCCCGGTGGAGGTGGAGGGCTTCCGCAACGGCCATTGGCGGCGGTTTTTCGGCGTGTGAACGCGACCACGGCGACGAAGGCCTCGCCGTGAGGAGCGGAGGTTGACAGTTGAACCGGTCCGGTCCGGCGAGCGTCAGGCGGCGATGAGTTCGCCGGCCTTGAGTTCAATACCGGCGGCGGAAGCGGGAATGGCCAGACGGCTGATCCAGCCGCCGTAGCTGTTGAGCTTCACGCCGTGGGCGGCATAATCAGCGAGGTAGATCGAACCATCGACAAGGTAGGAGAACTCGTGCTCGCCGGGGGGCACGTCGAGAGTGACGGACCACCAGCCGGGATTCTCGCGACGCATGGCCACCTTGCGAACCCGCCAGTTGGTGAAGTCGCCAACCACCTCCACCGAAGCAGCGTGGGGGAGGAAGATGCGGAAGGTGACTTTGCCATCGGCGGTGGTGGTGATCATGGGCTCGCTCCCGTCATCCATTGCACGGTGGACGACGGACGGGGTGCTCGGCGACGCCTCCCCGGGGTGGGGGCCGGCGTACGGTCGATCGGCGTTGACGTGCGTCGGGGTGTTGGGCCCCTGGGTGACGGCATCGCCGACTGTGCTGACGTGTGTATCGGATGATCGGCAAGTGCGGTTCGCGCAGACCAGCGAGGAGCATGGGGTATGAGGACCAACTGGCGAAGCGCAGAGTTTGCGCGAGATGAGCGACAGGGGACGGAGCGTGCTGCGGGGCGGACGGGATGGATGCGGAGGCTGGTTGGGGCGGCTGTTGTGGGTGTCGTGCTGCAGGTGGCGGGCGGTTTGGCAGGTTCGGCGGCAGCGGCCCCGCAAGCGGGGGAGAGGGTGGGGACTCTGGCGGTGGCGGGGGCAGAGGCGATGGGGCTGCCCCGAACGGTGGCGGTGGCGGCGGGGGGGTGGACGGGGCGTGAGGGTTTGTGGGCGGTGCTGCCACAGGATGCGGCGTCGTTGCTTGAGCGTGCGGACGCGGCGGCGGCGCAGACTCGGGAGGCGGGAACGTTCATGCGGATGGTGGTTCGGCCCCGGGGCGAGCCGGCGGGCTGGCGCGAGAGCGGCTGGGGCGGGAACGCGGCGGCCGTTTCGGCGGCGATGCGGTGGGCGGGGACGGCGGGGCTGGAGGTTGTGGGCGGAGAGGGGGACGTACGGCCGGGTGACCGGGCGGTGTGGGTGGTGCGCGTGGATGCGGAGTGGGTGCAGCGGCTGCTGGCAGATGTGGGCGTGCGGGTGGCGCGGCTGGCGGATGAGGGCGGCGAGGTGGAGCGGGGGCGGGCGGTGGCGGTAGCGGCGGCGAAGGCGGAATTGGCCCGGCACCCGGCAACGCCGGCGGAGGCGTGGGTGCGGGTGATGGCGGGGGAGCCGGCGGCGGGGTGGCGGGTGGGGGCGATGTTGGCGGCGATGGGGCGGGGAGCGGAGGGGCCGGGGGGTGTGGTTGGCCTGGCAGGTGTGGGCGGCGCGGGTGTGGACGGGTTGGTGGGGTTGGTGGAGCGGGCGTGGTTGACGGGGTTGGGGCGGCTGGCGGCAGCGGATGAACCGCTGGCGCGGGCGGTGGCGGCGGAGATGCTGCGGGTGGTGTGGGTGGAGGATGGAGCTGGGGCAGGCGGCCGTGAGGGTGGGGGGGGGACAGTGGTGCCGCTGTGGGCACTGGGGCGGCCGGAGGATGGGGACTTTCTGGGTGAGGCGCTGATGTCGGGCGGTGGTGCCGGCGGGCGGGGGTTGACAACCAGGGCGCGGGGACTGCTCGGGGCTCGAACGGTGGGCGCGGCGTGGGTCGCGGGGGTGACGGGTGTGGCGGAACTGGGCGGCAGCGGCGGGCCGGGGGGAAAGCTGCGGGTGTTCGGGCTGCGGGTGGCGAATCTGAGCGATGCGGGTGCTGTGCTGCGGGTGGCGGTGATGGGCGATGAACCGGCCGGGGCGGGCGGCGGAGATGGTGTGGTGGGCGGGGGCGTGGACCTGCGTCGGGTGGGGGCCAGGACGGTGGTGGAGACGCCTGTGGAGGTGCGTGTCGGCGGGCTGCGTGGTGGGGAAGCCGCTCGTCGTGTGCGGGTGAGTTTGCTGGGCCCGGGCGGTGAAATGTGGCGTACAGAGCTGGCGGTGCCGGGCGGCGAGGCGGCCGAGCCCCCGGGCCTAAGGGTGTGGCCGGGGGCGGCGGACTGGAGCATGACCGCCGTGGCCGAATTGGGGGCTGGAGGGCAGTCGGCAATCCCGGCGAGTGGGTTGCTGTTGGCCGGGATGGTTGTGGGGCGGGTGGATGGACGCTTTGAACTGGTGCTTCAGGGGAGGGGCGCGGACACCTTCGGGGCGGCGGGCGGCGTGTTGGGGCAGGCGGAGATCGCCCTGTCGGCCTGGCAAGGCTGGATGGATCGAGGCGGGCGTGAGGTGGTGTGGCGGGGTGGCCCGGGTTCGTCGCCGGAGTGGTCGAAAGTGGTGGCCCTGAACGCCCGCGAGGGGCGGCTGGGGGTCGGGTGGACGGCGGATTGGAGCGTGGACGGGCTGGTGCGGGCGCGGGTGAGCTGGCCTCGTGGGCTGTTGCCGTGGGAGGCGATGGGGGGCGCAACGGTGGTGGATGTGACCGGATGGTCGATGGAAAGCGGCGGCCGCTGAACGGCGAGTTGGGGCGGGTGCTTACCAGCCGGAGCGGAGCTCGGCGACGATGTCCTTGGCCAGCTGGCTGACGGCGGCGTTCTGGCCGACGGCGAGGCGGTCGCCCACGCCCTGAGCGGGGATGAAATTCTCGGCGACGGCGAAGTTGCGGCGGGCGACCAGGGACTTGCCGGTCTTGGCGTCGGTCCAGGCGAACTCGACAGTGAGCTGGAGGGCCATGTCCTCGGCGAGGCCGCTGGTGCGGCCGACGGAGAGGCGGCGGAGGTCGGCTGAGACGATGGCGCCTTGCAGGCGGGTCTGGGCGGCGTTCTCAGCGGCGACGCGGTAAGGGGTGGTGCGATGGATCTCGGCGACAAGGGCCTGCGCGAGGTCGTTCTCGATGCCGGGTGTGTAGGTGCGGTTCTCAAAGACGGAGACAGCGACGGTCTGCACGTCGGTGCGGAAGGAGGACTGGAAGGAGTAGCCCTGGCGCGGGTCGGAAGCGCAGCCGGCCAGAGGGAGCATGACCGCCAGGGCGAGCGGCAGGAGCGAAACGCGGAGCACGCGTGCGACGGTGGGGCTGGTCACTTGGGTTGATCCTGTGATGCGGCGGGCGACGCGGCGGGAGCGGAGGCGGGCGAGAGTTCAAGCCAGCCGCGTTCGGTGAGGATGCGCAGGGCCTCGGCGGCGGCAGCGGTCTGCGGGTGGCGAGCGATGAGGCGGCGGAGGGTGAGGCGGGCGGCGACGGGGTCGTTGCGGACGAGGTACCAGCGTGCGACCTCGAGGAACTGCTGACCTCCGGACTCATCGATGCGGGTGAGCAGGGCGTCGTCAAGCCCGGCCTGCTCGGCCTGGGCGGGGTAGAGGGACATGAAGCGGCGGATGAGGGTGGCGGCGTCGGTGAGGGCGGCGGCGTCGTAGCGGGGGCCCTTGAAGCGTGCGATGTTGGCGAAGACGCGACGCTGCATGGCCTTGGCGCGGTAGGAGGAGAGGGGGAAATTCTGCATGAACAGTTCGTACGCCTCGGCCGCGAGTTTGAGCTCGCGGATGCGGTAGTAGTGGTCGGCCAGTTCGATGCCGGCACGTTCGGCCAGGCGGCTGCCGGGCAGGCGTTCCTGCACGCGGATGAGGAGCTCTTCACCCTCCTCGATGGCGGGAACAAAGCGCATGCCAAGGAACTTGCGATCCAGCCCCTGCAGGTAGCGGATGCCGATCTCCAATTCGCGTTCAACGGCGGTGACGAACTCGGGGGTGCCGGGGAAGGCGCGGATGACGGTCTCGTAGTCGTAGAGGGCCTTGTACTCGTTGCCGGCGGCGGAGGTGGCATCGCCCCGGAGGAGATAGGCCTGGGAGAGGAGCGGGTTGCTGGAGCGTTCGTACTGCTCGACGTAAGCGGTGAGGATGGTCAGGGCCTCTTCGGGCCGGTCCTCGGCGAGGAGGCGACGGGCCGAGAGGATGCGGGCTTCGTCAGAGCCATCGGCGGGGCCCGGCTGGGCCATCCAGCCGCCGGCGGCGTCGAGGCGATAGGTGGGGCGGGTGGAGGGGGCGGCCTGCTCGGCAGCGGGTGCTGCGGGGGTGACGTTGACCGGCGTGGCGGGCGGTGCG
>JAJTDF010000117.1 GCA_021294835.1 Planctomycetaceae bacterium | reverse complement strand
GGGTGGGCGGGGGGGTGGGCGGGGGCTGCCCGGCTGATCGGCGTGTGTTATCCTCGGAGCTCCCATGGCTGCTTCTCCTGTGTCGCCCGCTGCTGCGTCCGCTCCGTCCGCCGGCTTTTCGGGGGCGGCATCGCCGGGCATTGGCGGCGGGAGGCCGCTGCTGGTGGTGAATCAGGTGAGCAAGCGGTTCGGGCCGACGGTGGCGCTGGACAATGTGAGCGTGGAGTTTGTCGCCGGCGAGGTGCACGCTTTGATGGGGGAGAACGGGGCGGGCAAGAGCACGCTGGGCAAGGCGATCGCGGGGCTGCATAAGCCGGAGTCGGGGACGATCACGCTGGAGGGCAGGCCGCTGCCGCCGGGGTCGATCCACGATGCGTTCGCGGCCGGTGTGCGGATCGTGCACCAGGAGTTGGCGCAGTGCAACAACCTGTCGGTGGCTGAGAACCTGAGCCTGCACGACCTGCCGACGCGGCGGGGGATGCTGGACCGGCGGGCGATGGCCGAGCGGGCGGCGAGGCTGCTGGCGGAACTGGCTCCGGAGATCGACGTGGAGGCTCCGCTGGAGACGCTGGCGCCGGGGCGGCGGCAGATCGTGCAGATCGCCAGTTCGCTGGATGAGGACGCGGCGCGGGGGCTGGTGCCCAAGGTGATCACCTTCGATGAGCCGACCAGTTCGCTGTCGGTGGCAGAGGCGGACCGGCTGATGGCGATCGTGCGGCAGTTGGCGGCGCGGGGGCTGCTGGCGATTTATGTGTCGCACCGGATGAACGAGATCTTCGCGTGCTGCGATCGCGTGAGCGTGCTGCGGGACGGGAAGTATGTGGCGACGTCGGTGGTGAAGCAGATCGACGAGCCGACGCTGATCTCGCAGATGATCGGGCGGCGGATTGATCCGTCGGCCAACAGGCGGAGCGGGCGCGGGGCGGAGGTGGCCCTGCCTGAGGACGGGGCCGCCCACCATGCCAAGCCGGATGCGGAGCCGTTGCTGACGGTGCGGGGGCTGAACTCGCCGGGCCGCCTGCGGGAGATCTCGCTGCAGGTGCGGGCGGGGGAGATTGTGGGGCTGGGCGGGCTGGTGGGGGCGGGGCGGAGTGAGTTGCTGGATGCGATCTTCGGTCTGGACGCGGGGGCGAGCGGGCAGATCAGCGTGGGCGGGGCGGAGTTGGCGATCGGGAAGCCGGCGGCGTCGATCGCGCAGGGGATGGGCTATGTGCCGGAGGACCGCAAACTGCAGGGGTTGTTCTTTGATCTGGGGATCGGCGAGAACACGGTGATGCCGCTGATGCCGTGGCTGGCGGGTAAGTTCGGCTGGCGGAAGCAGGGGGACGAGCGGGGGATGGTGCGGGAGCGGTTCGGGCGGCTGGCGGTGAAGGCGGCGTCGACGGCGGCGTTGCCGGGCTCGCTCTCGGGCGGCAACCAGCAGAAGCTGCTGCTGGCCAGGTGGCTGGGCGGGCGGACGAAGGTGCTGCTGCTGGATGAGCCGACGCGCGGGATTGATGTGGGGACCAAGACGGAGATCTACAAGCTGGTGTGGCGGGCGGCTGACGAGGGGCTGGCGGTGCTGCTGGTGTCCAGCGAGATGCCGGAGTTGCTGGCGCTGTCAGACCGGGTGCTGGTGATGTGCGAGGGGGAGATCACCGGGGAACTGCAGGGGGACGAGATGACGCAGCAGAACATTCTGCGGCTGGCGACGCTGAAGCACTCGCAGGCGAGTGCGGGGGCGGGCGGGGTGGTGGGCGGGGGGCACGCGGCAGGAGGCACACGATGAGCGGCACGCACGCGGGCGGGCGGATTGACAGGCGGCTGGCGGAACTGGGCATTGTGTTGCCGGAGCCGGCCAAGCCGGTGGCGGCGTATGTGCCGACGCGGCTGGTGGGCGGGCTGCTGTACGTAAGCGGGCAGATTCCGCTGAGCGGGGGTGTGGCGCTGGCGACGGGGATTGTGGGGGAGGCCGTGACGCTGGAGCAGGCCAAGGTGTGCGCCCGGCAGTGCGTGCTGAATGGGCTGGCGGCGGCGAGGGCGGCCTTGGCGGATCGGGGCGGGCTGGACGCGGTGGCGAGTGTGGTGAAGGTGGGGTGCTTTGTGGCGGCGGGGCCGACGTTCACGGCGCACCCGCAGGTGGCCAACGGGGCCAGCGAGTTGCTGGTGGAGGTGTTTGGCGAGGCGGGGCGGCACGCGCGGGCGGCGGTGGGGTGCCCGAGCCTGCCGCTGGGTGTGCCGGTGGAGGTGGAGTTTGTGTTTGAGGTGAGGTGAAGCGGGCACGGGGCAAGGGGTGGCGGGGGAGGCAGCGCGAAGGTCCGGCATGCTGCGACGCATTTCTCTGGCCAACAAGTGCTTGCTGCTGTTCGGGCTGGCGGTGGTGGCGATCGTGGCGGCGGCGCTGACGGTGGCGTGGTTCCGCATGAACGCGATGGTGGATGAGGCGGAGTTTGAGCAGGCGAGGCAGGTGGGTGCGGTGTATGAGGTGATGTGGCGGGAGCAGGTGCGGGCGGGGGCGGCCAACCCGGCGGCGGGTTCGCGGATTGTGGTGAGCGGGGATGCGGTGGAGTTTGTGCCGGCGGGGGCAGCGGGCAACGGGGAAGGGGGCGGCCCGGGGCGGGCGGTCAGCGGCTTTGCGTCCGAGGCGTTCGCGGCGTTCAGCGGCGACCAGCGGCTGGGGGAGGTCTCGAATGTAAGTTGGGCGTGGAGCGTGCGGGAGTATCAGGTGGCCAGGGCGGTGCGGGAAGCGGCGGCGGACGCCGGGGGCGGCGGGGCGGCGGCGCGGCTGCTGGGCGTGGTGGTGGTGAGCCGGCCTTCGACCGCGGCGGCGCAGGCGATGTGGGTGAACACGGCGTTTCTGGCGTCGGTCGGCGTGCTGTCGCTGGGGCTGGCGGTGCTGGTGTTCTACTTGATCACCAGCAAGATCATTCTGGAGCCGGTGCGGCAGTTGCGTGAGACGGCCGACGAGGTGCGTGAGGGGAACCTGCAGACGCGGTCGGACATCGCCACCGGTGATGAGTTTGAGGATCTTGCCGAGGCGTTCAACGCCATGCTGGCGGCGCTGCAGACCAACCAGGAGCAGGTGCGGGCGATCAACGCATCGCTGGATGAGAAGATCAACCAGTTGGCCGAGCGGAACAGCATGCTGGCCGAAGCGGCGCAGCTCAAGGGCGAGTTTCTGGCGAATGTGACGCACGAACTGCGCACACCGCTGAACTCGATCCTGGGGTTTGCGGAGCTGCTGGAGGAGCAGGCGAGCCGGGAGGTGGAGAGCGGTGAGGAGAGCGGGCGGCTGGCCAAGCGGCGGCGGTACATCGACAACATTCTCTCGGCGGGGCGGACGCTGCTGGACCTGATCAAAGGTCTGCTGGAGATGGCCCGGGTGGAGGCGGGGAAGGTGGAGATCAAGCTGCGGCCGGTGAACGTGCGGTCGTTGTGCGAGCAGTTGGTGGCGATGATGACGCCGCAGGCGGACAAGCGGGGCGTGCAGTTGATCCTGGAGGTGGCGGAGAACATTCCGGTGATTGAGACCGACGAGGGCAAGCTGCAGCAGGTGGTGTTCAACCTGCTGTCCAACGCGGTGAAGTTCACCGGGGACATGGCCGAGGAGTTGCGGGCGGTGGACCAGCAGAAGGCGGCGGAGGCGGAGATGGACGGTGTGGAGCCGCCGACGCCGAGCAGTCGGCCGGCGGTGGTGACGCTGCGGGCGGACGCGCTGATCTCGCGGACGCTGGAGAACGGGCAGACTGAAGACCGGGTGCGGATCAGCGTGCTGGACACGGGGCCGGGCATTGCCCCGGAGGATCAGAAGCGCATCTTCGAGAAGTTCACGCAGCTGGACAGCGGGTACGGCCGCAAGCACGCGGGGACGGGGCTGGGGCTGGCGATCTGCAAGGAACTGACCACGCTGCTGCAGGGGGATTTGCACGTGGACTCGGAATTGGGGCGGGGCTCGATGTTCTCGGTGATTCTGCCGTTGAAGGTGGACCCGACGCGGGCGGCGGAGAACAAGCTGGAACTGATGTTCCGGTCGTCGCTGACGACGACGCGGGCCGGGGGGTGATGAGAAGCTGGCGAGGGAGATGGCCCAAGTGGGGGAGCGAACGGGCGGCGGGCGGTGGGGGGATGGCGGTTGGGGGCGGCGGGGGGCCGTGGGGCGGGTTGTCGGTTACGGGGCGAAAGACTGAAAATGTGATGGGGCGGAGTGAGATTCTCAACGAACCGGTTGCAACCTGCCGACGAACAGTTCATAGTTCCTTGCATCAGCCCGCCCCTGCACTGGCCCGGTGGACCCACACGAACCCACCACGGCCGCCGCGGGGCAACGGACTGACGACCGGTGAGCACGGGGAAATGCGTGCAGGCCGGGCGATGTGCCGCAGGAGTCGTCTTGCGGAGTGGAGTTGGGCGGCCGGTCTTCCCGAGATCACCGGTGTCGGCTCAGCAGGGCTCTCCAACGAAAGGAGGTGGTCCAGTGCAGAATCGGATCAACAAGGGGCACAGCCTGTGAGGCTGGCTCGACGGAGTCGCTACCCGACGCCTCTGGGACGTTTCGGCAGGTAAGCGCCGGACGGATCACGCGATGGGCAGGCTGCCCCGAAGCACGAAAGTGCACAGCCCCCGCCGGCACCCGCCGAGCGGGGGCTGTCGTTTTTGGGGCCGAAGACCGCGTCGGTGCCGAGGATCGAATCGGCATCGCGATCATGGCGGCTCGACGGGTGATCAGAGGGTTTGGCCGAGGACCCAGAGCAGAATGGCCATGAGGGCGAGTGCGGCGAAGGCGGCGGCGGCGACGACGCGGCGGAGGTTCCGGGATGCGGGCTCTGGGTGGTCATGCGTCCAGGTGCGGGGCCAGAGCAGCAACGCGAAGAACGGACAGACGGGCAGGAGAGGGCGGAAGAGATCGAGCGGGCTGAAGAAAGTGGGTATGGCGACGCGGTTGGAGTGGCGGAGCGAGTCTCCGGTGAAGGGTGAAGCGGGCGGGTTGGGGATTCCGGCGGTGGGGATGGCGGAGAGGGTCACGATCGGGGCGTTGATGAGGTCGCCGGTGGTGACTGTGGGCTGGAGAATGGTGCCGACGGCGAGGGGAGGCTGGTCGCGAGTGTTGAGCCCGAGCAGGTCGATGTGGCGGCCGAAGCGGTCGCCCCGTCCGTCGGCGTAGACGTTGGGGACGATGAGGACGGCGGTGGACGAGTCGAGCACGACAGCGTGGGCGGTGTAGACCTGCTCGGGCGTCGCCTTGGAAGCGGCGTAGATGGGGTTGGGGGGGGCGGCCCAGTCCGCGGCCAACTGCAGACGGCGCGCATCGGAAATGCCGGGCGCAGACACGAGAAGCAGCGCAAGCCCGACGCCCAGCCACGTGCCGCCGAGGGGACGGGGCCGGCGCAGCAGGGTGAGCCAGCACGCGCCGACGACGATGCCGCTCAGGGCGTTGAGCGTCAAGATGCTGGTGGTCGGCGGGCGGGCCGCGAGCAGCAGGGCTATGCCGACGCCGACACTCCAGAAGGTGAGTGTGCGGGTCAGGGTGAGGCCCCTGACACCTCGCCGGGCGAGGTGGATGAGCAGGGTGATGGCCAGTGACGCGCCGCAGGCGAGCACGAGCATGGAAAGCCAGGCTGCTGGCTGGCCGTCGGCGTTGATGATGCCGCCGGCGGATCGGCTGATGGGGCCGACGAGATGGGCGGACGCGGTGCCCACGATCAGGCCGAGCGAGGTGGCGGCGGCGATGCGGGCATGTCGCCGGACGAACCACTCTGACAGCAGGAGCGGGGCGGCCCCCAGCAGGGCCACCACCGAAATCGGCCGCAGGTGGGCATCGGGGATGAGGTTGGCGGCCATGGCTGCGCAGGCGGCCACGGCCGCACCGGCGAGTGCAACGCGACGCTGGGTGGCCACCCTTGCGCCCGCGGGGGCACCGGCGGCGACCTTGGGCCGTCGGCACTCCAACAGCACCGGCCAGATCAGCAGCGCGACGGCCGTACCGATGGTGATCAGCGACCAGTTCGCCATGACGTCCCCTGCGGGTGGTTCACCACCCGGCCACCTTGGTCTGGAAGGCCAGCACGCGGCGGCTGGCGGTGACGTAGAGCGTCTTGCCGTCATCGCCGCCGAAGGCGACGTTGGTGCAGCCCTGCAGCGGCACGTGCTGGAGCACGGCGCCCTGGGTGTCGAGCACGTAGAGCCCGCCGGGGCCGGTGGTGTAGATGCGACCTTCGCGGTCGGTCTTCAGGCCGTCGGGCACGCCCCGGCCCTTCTCGGGGAGTTTGCACAGCAGTTTGCGTTCGCCGATGGTTCCGTCGGCGGCGACCTCGTGCGACCAGATCTCGCGGGCGCCGGCGTCGGCGACGTAGATGCGCTTGCCGTCGGGCGAGGTGGCGACGCCGTTGGGGCGCTTGTAGGCCTCGCTGACGACCTTGAGTTCGCCGCCGGGGGCAAGGACGAAGACGCCCTCGAACTTGAGTTTGCGGGCGTCGCGGGGCACGAAATAGGCCGGGTCGGTGAAGACGATGCGGCCGCCGGGGAGGATGACCAGATCGTTGGGGCTGTTGAGGCGGTCCTCACCGAGGGCCTGGGCGAGGACGCTGGCCTTGACGGCGTCGGGGGCGACAGTCTCGCCGGCCTTGGGGAGGCTCCAGCGGGTGATGCGGCCGTCGCTCTCGGCGGAGACGACTGTGCCGTCGGCATCAATGGCGTTACCGTTGGCGCGGCCGGAGGGCTTGCGGACGGGCTCGGCCTTGCCGCCGGGGGCGAGGCGGAAGACGGTGTTGGCGGGGATGTCGGAGAAGAGCAGCACGCCGCCCTTGTTATCGGGGCCCTTGACCCAGATGGGGCCTTCGGTGAACTGGAAGCCCTCGGCGACGACCTTGGATTCGCCGAGGATGAACTGCTCAGATGCGGCGGCGGTTGGCGAGGGGGCCGGGGCGGTGGGGGCCGGGGCGGTGGGGGCCG
>JAJTDF010000042.1:27375-29897 GCA_021294835.1 Planctomycetaceae bacterium | reverse complement strand
GGATTGCTCCTTTGCCAAAGGGTGCGGACCTGTAACCCATGTCCTGTCTAGAAAGCGCCACCCATGTGGTGGCCACATGCACACCCCCCCCTGCCCAACCTTGGCAACGCCCAACACCAGCACCACCACCCCTACAACACCCACCGCCTCCCCCCGCTCCTCTTCATTCCGCCATTTGCCCCCCCATGCACCGCGTCCGCATCGGCTACGTCAAGTTCCTCAACACCCTCCCCCTGGTCGAGGGCTTGGCCGCCTGGCGCGATGCCGACCTCCAGGCCGCCGTCCCCAGCAAGCTCGCCGCCATGCTCCTGGGCCACCCCCCCGGCCACCCCCCCGGCCAGCAACCCGGCTCCCCCGCCAACACCCCCACGCTCGATCTCGCCCTCGCCAGCGTCATCGATGCCGCCAAGGCCGGCCGAGCCCCCGGCGGCCAACCCCGCATCGCCCTGCTCCCCTGCGGCATGATCGGCTGCGACGGGCCCACCCTCACCGTCCGCATCTTCTCCGCCGTCCCGCTGGATCAGGTCACCGTCCTGCATGCCGACACCGACTCGCACACCTCGGTGGCCCTGGCCCAGATCCTCCTCTCCCGCCTGCACAACCGCCGCCCCACCGTGGTCGACTACGACGCCCGCGAGAAGGTCAGCAACGGCCGCCCCGAGGAATGGCCCGAGACCGTCCTGCTCATCGGCGACAAGGTGGTCACCGACTCACCCCCGGCCATCCGCTATCCGCACCAGATGGACCTCGGCGAGGCCTGGAAGCGCTACACCGGCCTGCCCTTCGTCTACGCCACCTGGATGTGCCGCGCCGCAGATCTGGCCGAGCCCCTCTCCCCGCTGGGGCGAGCCATCCTCACCGCCGCCGCTGTGCTGGACCGCCAGCGCCGCCGCAACACCCAGCGCACCGAGTGGATCATCGAACGCTACAGCACCGACCGCTACTGGCCGGAGGACCTCGCCCGCCGCTACGTCACCGAACTGCTCCGCTACCAGGTCACCGATCGCGACCGCCAGGCCGTCGACCGCTTCTTCACCGAAGCCGCCGCCCTCGGGCTGGTCCCCGCCGATGCCGCCGCCCAGTGGGCCGACCCGCCCGCCGCCCCGGCCCCCACGCTGCCCGCGCTGCCCAGCGCCACCGACGGCGGCTGGTGACCCCGGGCCGAGTTCCCGATCCCGCCCCGGGCACCGCAACCCGGCCCCGCACCACCCCCGGCCCCGCACACCCCCGGCCAGACCGCCTTCCTGATAGCATCGCGCCATGACCACCTCGCCCTCCCCATCCTCCGGCCCCTCGCCCGACACCTCCGGCCAACGCGAGATGACCGCCGCCGGCATGCCCACCCAGCGCCACGAGAAGCTCACCTACGGCTCGTATCTCAAAGTCCCCGAGTTGCTCAGCCTCCAGCAGCCCCTCAGCGTCCCCGCCCACCACGACGAACTGCTCTTCATCCTCTCCCACCAGGTCTACGAGCTCTGGTTCAAGCAGATCCTCCACGAACTCCACGGCGTCTGCGCATGGCTGGATCGCGACCAGCCCCTCCGCGCCGTCCAGTTACTCCACCGCGTCCACAAGATCCAGCACCTGCTCATCGAGCAGATCCCCCTCCTGGAGACCATGTTCTCCACCGAGTTCGCCAAGTTCCGCGACAACCTCCGCCCCGCCAGCGGCTTTCAGAGCGTCCAGTTCCGCAAGGTCGAGTTCCTGCTCGGCGCCAAGAACCCCCGCATGCTCGAACTGGTCGGTGAAGATCAGGCCGCCCGCGACGACATGGCCACCTACATCGCCAAGCCCACCCCGTACGACCACTTCATCCGCCACCTCGCCCGCGAGGACAACAAGGTCTTCCCCATCCCCGCCTCCGCCCTCACCCGCGACACCTCCAAGCCCCACGAGCACACGCCCGAACTGGTCGCCGCCCTGGTCGACCTCTACCGCCGTCAGGACCACCACCACGCCGGCGAGCGCTACTACCCGCAGTTCACCTTCGCCGAGGCCCTGCTGGAAATGGAAGAGAAGCTCGCCATCTGGCGCTTCCACCACGTCAAGATGGTCGAACGCATGATCGGCGCCGGCGTCGGCACCGGCGGCAGCAGCGGCGCCAAGTACCTCGCCGCCACCCTGGCCATCCGCCTGTACCCCGACCTCTGGGCCGTCCGCGACCACTTGGCCGCCAAGTACTGATGCATGGCCCGCTGTGCATACGCCTCCCGCACATCCCCCGGACCCAGTCCGCTCATCTGTCCATCCCTGATAAGGGTGGTTTTGAGCATCCGGCGTTGGCGTTCTCAAAAATCTGAAACACGAACCCACCCGTGCCGCAATAACGCAAGCCGGTTCCGCCGGTTCACGGCTCGCTTGGGGTCCGCTGCATCCGCTCGTCGGCACGTCGCATAACCGTGCCCGCCAAGTTCTTCCCGCAGCCACGCCTCCGGCTCGCTTGCTTCCGCCCTGTTTCAGGGCATCTTCTGTGGCACGTCGTCGGCCCCCCCCCATGTCCACCCCCCCCCCCCCCCCCCCCC
>JAJTDF010000042.1:0-27308 GCA_021294835.1 Planctomycetaceae bacterium | reverse complement strand
CCCCCCCCCCCCGCCGCCGACATCGCCGGTTCATCCCGCCCGCCTCCCGTTTCCCGCAGCAAGGACAACCGCAGATGAGCACCCTCGTGAAACCCGCCCTCTTCACCGCCTCCACCATCGCGCTGCTCGCCGGCGCCGCCATGTCCATCGACGTCCCGCAGTTGCCCAACCCCCCGGTCGCCGGCATCGATGTCGCCGTCTCCGCCGTCGCCGCCGGCCCCAGCGGCACCCGCGACATCTTCGTCGGCACCACCACCTCCGCAGCCCCCGGCCTCCCCGCCAGCACCATCGCCATCTCCGTCGGCACCACCTCCTGCAACCCGCAGCCCAGCCAGACCTCCCCCTACGCCCTCGCCGACTGGTACGCCGCCTGGCACTCCTCCGGCCAGGGTGAGAAGCACCCCTACATCGTCTCCCAGATCTACCGGCTCCGTGCCAACGGCCGGCTCGAGCAGATCGCCGGATCCTGGGTCAAGCACGGCTGGCTCGCCGCCTCCGCCAGCCAGGCCGCCGTCGCCGGCGCCAACGGCCAGGCCGCCTGCGGCACCGGCACCTGCCCCTCCTCCTCCGCCCGGGGCACCCAGCTCGGCTCCAACTGCGCTGACACCTACGGCTCCGGCCTCAACCGCGACCGCTTCTGGCTCGGCCCTCGCACCGAGATCCTCTCCCGCGGCACCCCCTCCGCCCCGGGCTGGACCCAGCGCGGCAGCTGGTTCGACCGCATGGTCGCCTCCGGCGCATCGGATGTGCCCGCCTCCGCGGCCAACCTGACCGACAACGTCCGCTCCTACAACCCGCAGAGCGGCAGCGCTGCCCAGAGCAACAAGCTCAACGAGATCCCCGTCGCCGAGCTCAGCGGGGCCATCCTCGGCACCACCGGCCGCGTGTTCATGGAGTCGTACTACGTCGTCAACGGCGACGCCAACAAGCTCAACAACCTGGCCCACCGCCGCTTCCGCTACACCGCCCCCTCCACCGGCCTGCCCACCGCCAGCGCCTTCGCGTTCGACGGCCCGCACACCTACGGCCCGGTCATCCTCTCCATGCGTGACCTGACCGACGCCAGCAAGACCGGCTGGGGCGACATGCAGGTCGCCGCCGAGCCGCAGACCGAGGGCATCGTCTACGTCGCCACCCGCGTCGTGCAGACCGCCCCCGGCCAGTGGCGCTACGAGTACAACGCCTTCAACCTCGATCTGGACCGCCAAGTCCGCGAGTTCTCCGTGCCCCTCCCGGCCAACGCCTCGGTGACCGACATCGGCTTCAACCAACCCCGCGTGTTCAACCCCGGCATGGACAACGCCGCCTGGACCGGCTCTGTGGTCGGCGACGCCGTTGTCTGGTCCGCCCCCGCACCCGCCGCCGGCCTCGCCGAGAACGGCCTCCGCTGGGGAACCATGTTCAGCTTCTGGTTCTCCTCCTCCAACCCCCCGCGTGACAACGGCCAAGTCGCCCTGGTTCCGCTGCTGGCCGGCAGCGCCCCCGGAAACCTCTCCGCAGGCTCTCGTGTCCCCCGGAGCGTCGCCGACATCGTTGAAGTCGGCGGCGTCCTCGGCGGCGACGGCCTGATCACCGGCGACGACTTCATCGCCTTTGTCAACGCCTTCTCCGAGGGCGGCGCTCAGGCCGACATCTGCGAAGTCGGCGGCGTCCCCGGCCCCGACGGCCTGGTCACCGGCGACGACTTCGTGCTCTTCATCAACGCCTTCGCCAACGGCGGCTGATTCCCCGCTGCTCTTCGCAGCCCTTCACGGCAACACCAAGGCCGGAGCCCCCCAAGGCTCCGGCCTTTTTCATTGCCCGCGTGCCCTCACCGCCCCAGCGCCCGCACGAAGGCCAGCCGGCTGGTGAAACTGCGAAACCCCGCCCACTGATACAGCCGCAGTGCCGGCGTGTTGGTCATATCCACCGCGCACGCCAGCGTCCGCCAGGGCCCGCCTGCCAGCCGCGCCATCGCCATCTCCAGCAGCGCCTTGGCCAGCCCCTTGCCCCGCAGGTCCGGGCCCAGGCCCAGATACACCAGTTCCACCGTCCGCTGCTCGTCGCACGGTGACAGCAGCATGCACCCCTCCGGCTGATCCCCCGCATAGATCACCCACCACATCGACGCATCAAACCGCCCCACCGATCGGTGCGACTCCAGTACGTCCTCCATCGACCGCATCCCGCACAACGCCGGGCAGTCCTGCGTACCGATGTACGACCGCTCCAGCGCCGCCGCCAGCGGACCCGCCGTCGACCACACCTCCGCCTCGGGAAGGTCCTTCACCGCCACCACCTGCACCCCCGCCGGCCACCCCGGAGGCCCGCCCGACCACACCGCCCGCCGCCGCGGCACCTCGCGACGCAGATACCCCAGTTCCGCCAGCCGCATGAACCCCGCCCGCTGATACGCCGCCACCAGAGGCCCGCCTGTTTCCGGGTCTACCAGCGCCTGCGCCAGCGTCAGCCCCCGGGCCGCCCGGGGCACCTCCCCGCTCTGCAAGTCGCCCACCACCGCCTCCAGCAGCATCGCCCGCTCCGCCGCCACCTCCTGCCCATGGTCCGCCATCGCCCAGTCCGCCGACTGCACCGTCACCACCTCCGGACCCGCCGCCTGCACACCGAACGCCGGCGGTTCGCCCCCCGAGATGAAGAACATCGCCGTCCGCCCGGCGCCCGGAACCACCAGGCACACCTGCCGCACCTCCCCGCCGCTGCCACGCTCGGCCGTTCCCCACATCAGCCCCAGATCCAGCCCCTCCGCCCTCGCCCTCGCCAGGAACACCCCACCATCACCCGAACCCGGCGTACTCCCCAGCAGCCGCGCGACCGCCTCCTCCTGCCGCGCCGGCGGGATGCGGATGACCTCCAGCCCGGCGGGCCGTGCCTTGGAACCGGGATGGGATGCCTCATAGGCCATGGCCAGTGCTCTGCTGCCTGCCGGTCCTGCCCTCCGGCCGATCCAAAGGGAGCCCGTCGCCCGCCGCCCTACCGCGTTAGACTACGCCCCTTCCGCATCGGCCCGGTTCCCGGCCTCCGCCGCAACCACCTGCCCGATGCGGACGAACCACCTTGGGTCGCTGTCGGTCGAACCTCCTTCGCCCCGGCTCTCGGCCCTTTCGCACCCGTCGGAGACTGGCATGGCACGTTCGGCGCTTCGCACCCTGGTTCTCTCCTCGGCCCTGGCCCTGAGCCTGTCCGCCGGCGCGCTCACCGCCGCCCCCGAGCCCAGCCCGGTGCCCAAGCGGTGGCAGCTTGACGCCGCCTTCAGCCCGCTCCGCGTCGCCACCGTCGAGGTGCCCAACGTCGGCCCCCGCGCGTTCTACTACCTGACGTACAAGGTCGCCAACAACACCGGCCAGGACCTGCTCTTCGCCGGCTCGTTCGAACTGGCCACCGCCGACGGCAAGGTCTACCGCAGCGGCCGCAACGTGCCCGCCGAAGTGACCGCCGAACTGATCGCCCGCCAGTCCAACCCGCTGCTGCAGGACCAGATCGCCATTCTGGGCAACCTGCTGCAGGGCCCCGAGAACGCCCGCGAAGGCCTGGTGGTCTGGCCGGCCGAGGACCTCTCCCCCGGCACGCTGACCGTCTACGCCGCGGGCTTCTCCGGCGAGACCGCCATCGTCCAGGCCCCGCGCTCCGCCCAGCCGGCCGCCGACGCCGCCAAGCCCGCCGAAACCGCCAAGCCCGCGGTCGCTGAGACCAAGGACCCGGCCGGCGAGCAGAAGAAACTCGATGGCGCCGCCCCCGCCGCCGACAGCGGCCGGGTGACCCTCCGCAAGACCAAGATGCTCCGCTACAACCTCGGCGGCGAACTGATCGGCCTGCGCGACAAGCCCATCGACGCCACCGAGGCCCGGTGGATCATGCGGTAATCGCCGGCGCTCGTCGCTTCAGCGGTCGCCGGAATGGGCCGTGCCACGTTGTGCACCGCTGCTGCCTGCGCTGTCGTCAGCCGATTGAAGTGCCCGGAAGTTCGCGAGCACCGTCGAGAGCGGAGGAAGTCCTTCCGCCCTCCTGACTGCTCCCGCCGGCACCATCACGCGACCCTTGGTGCCATCCGGCAAGTCCACCGGCTGAACCGGTCGGAAGACGCCGCGCTCAAAGACAACCTCAATGGTGTTCCGGTCCAGCATGGAGAACCCTCCGACTTTGAGCCCGGCGAACCAGCCCGATCGCCGCACGGTTCTCACTTCTGCCGCTTGGCCGCCAAGGGCCGCAGCGTCAGGTCCGCCAGCCGCGGCAGCAGCGTGTTCACGCTCATGCCCAGCCGCACGAGCCAGCCCTTGGGACCGGTCCACACCTCCGGCCTGGGCCGGCGAAGGCACGCCACCGTGTAGTCAGCGACCGTGTCGGCGGTCTGCATGAACCATCCCGGCGAGTGGGCGATCAGTTCCCCGCCCGACCGCGACTTGACGATCCCGAAGAACTCCGTCCTGGTCCCGATCGGGTGCACCGTGGACACCTCGATGCCCTCGGGCGCCAGTTCCAGCCGCATCCCGCGGCCCAGGTGGTTCTGGGCCGCCTTGGTCGCCGAGTACACGCTGTAGTAGGGCAAGGCCATCTTGGCGACGCACGACGAGCACCACAGCACGTGCCCGCGCGGTCCGCCGCTTGCCGCCGCCCGCGAACGCATGTGCTCGACGGCCGGCCGGATGACATTCAGCGAGCCGAAGAAGTTCACCTCGAACATCTCGCGCACGTCGGCCTCGGGCATGTCGGCGGCCGGCGCCTCTGCTCCGTAGCCGGCGTTGGCGTAGACCGCGTACAGCCCGCCGAAGGCGCGCACCGATTCCTCGACAAACCGGCGGCACGCCTGCGGGTCGCGCACGTCGACCGCCATCACCACCGCCCGCCGCCCGGCCGCCCGGATGGCCTGGGCCACCTCCTCAAGCTTGTCGGCGCGGCGGGCGCAGACTGCCACGTCCATGCCGGCGTGGGCGCAGGCGATGGCCGTTGCAGCGCCGATGCCCGAGGATGCCCCGGTGATCGCGATCGACTTGCCCTGCAGGTTCACCGCCATCGCATCCTCCTCCGCTTACCTTGTGGGCGGTTCAGCCCTCGGTGTCCACGCCGCCCGGCGCCGGGCCGCCCTTCTCGCGGTGCAGCAGCCAACGCAACTCGTGCAGCCGCAGCGCCAAAGCCAGCCCAAGGTAGCTGGCCATCCCCAGCCCCGCTGCACCCGCCAGCCGGGCCGCCCGGCCCGACCAGGTCGGCGGCTGGGGCCAGAACCACAGCAGTGTGCCCACCGCCAGAGCCATCACGCCGGCCGCCAGAGCCACGCGGGCCATGGCCCCCAGCGTCTGGCCATCGGTGATGTGGGCGGTCCCGCCGCCGGAGCGTCGCAGGTCGCGTTCCAGAAGCCAGGCCAGAATGCCGCACTGCACCATGGCCGCCAGACTGGTGCCCCAGGCCAGCCCGGCCTCCGCGAACCACCAGATCAGCGTGCAATTGAGCACCAGGTTCACGCACACCACCACGACGGCCACCCGCATCGGGGTCGCGGTGTTGCCCCGCGCGTAGAACGCCCGCGTCAGCACGTGGTTCAGCGAGTACGCCCACACGCCGGGAGCAAAGCCCAGCAGCACGGCGGCGGCCCGCTGGGCGCCCTGGGTGGTAAAGCCGGTCACGGCCTCGCCGGAGCTTCTGGCCGCCTTGGAGAAGTCCTCGAACAGCACCGAGGTCAGGTCGTACCGCACCAGCACCAGCCCGACAGAGGCCGGCAGGCCGATGAACAGCGAGAGCCGCAGCCCCCGGCGAAGCGTGCTGGCGAAGTGGGCCGGGTCGTTCGCCTGCTTGGCCAGCAGCGGGAAGACCGCCGTCGCCACCGCGATGCCGAACACGCCCAACGGGAACTGGTACAGCCGCTGGGTGAGTGCCAGAATGCCGTTGCCCTGAGCGTCAATCGGGTAGGCCACCCCGAAGATCGTCGCCCCGACCCACAGCGGGTACATGGCGATGAGCATGTCCAGAAAGGCGTTGAGTTGCACCGTGCCCAGGCCGATGGCCACCGGCACGAACTTTCTCAGCATGGCCCCGCCCCGCTCCCTCGCGGCCGACCAGGCCCGGGTGAAGGCCACCTGCTTGCGGAGCAGCCGCCAGAACCAGAAGGCCTGCGTGAACCCCGAGAGCACGGTGGCGACGCCGAAGGCGTAGGCGACGGTCTCCCCGGCACGCTGGCCGGTGAACAGGCACACAACGCCCACGACGATGATGAACGCGTTGAGCACCAGCGGCCCTGAGGAGGCAGCCGCGAACCGGCCGTGCACCTGCAGCATCCCCGAGAGGATCGCCGCCATGCAGATCAGCGGCATGAACGGCAGCATGACCATGATCAGCCGCAGCGACAGGTCACGCTCGGGGTCCGGCGGGGCCAGCAGCAGCACCGCCAGCAGCGCCAGTTCGGCCACCACCACCAGCCCGCTGGTGACGGCCCCCAGCACCGCCAAGGTCATCGAGGCCAGTTGGGCGGCGGTGGCCCGGTCCTCGCGCTGGGCCTGGGTGTATGCGGGGATGAAGGCCGCGGAGAGCGCCCCCTCGCCGAACAGCCGGCGGAACATGTTGGGGATGGCGAACGCGGCGGCGAAGGCGGAGTTCACCGCCGTGTCGCCGAAGATGCGACCCACCAGCACATCGCGAACCAGCCCCCCCAGGCGGGAGAGCAGCGTCATGCCCGAGACCGCCCGCACGGCCCGGGAGAGCGGCCCGACCGAGGGCCCCGAACCCGAGGGGGGCGAGGGCGGGGGTGGGGGTGGGAGCGGCGGTGCGGGTTGGTCGGCCGGTGCGGACATCGAAGGCCCAGCGTACCCGGCCAACCCGCGGGTCTGGCCGGCGGGCCGCGGATCGGCCGGCTGATCCGCCAGCGGGCGCGCCAGTGGCAGCGCCCCGTTGTACACTGCGCCCCCTGCCCATCCCCCCGTGTCCGGCCTGCGGACGCGGCCCCGGCCCGATTGCCCTGACCACCCTCATGCGCACCACCCACCGCCCGCCGCATGCCGCCCGCCCGCTCGCTCTGCTGCTGGTCGCCGGTCTGGCGGCGACGCTGGCTGCGCCGCCGATGATGCCCCAGCGGGCGCTGGCGATGGCCAGCACAATGGCCAGCACGACCAACTCCGTCAGCAGGCAACCGACGGTGACCGGGCGGGACTTTGCCGGACTGAAACTGGGGCTGCCGCTGCAGGTGGGGCCCATGCGGCTCTCGGCGGCGAGGGTGAACGCGTGGGAACAGGCCGCCAGCGTGGTTCCGGGGACAGCCAACTCGACCTTCGGGACCACGGTGCGGCGGCTGCTGCTGCGGGGCGACGTTCGGGTGGACATCGCCGGCACGCCGTTCTCCGCGGCCCGTGCCGCGGTGTGGATCGAGGAACTTGGGCCCTCCAAGGCGATGCCGAACAACCCGGCAGCGCGGCAGTGGCAGATCGCGGTGTACTTTGACCGCGTCAGCGACCCGGCGGCCGAGGTGGGCGCGTTGCAGGCGGCCGACCGGCTGCTGGTGACGGCCCAGGTGGACGGCGAAGCGGCCCTGCTGGGCGACAGCGTGCTGACCGAGAACCCCGAGGGTGACGCGTTTGTCGCCGAGGCCGATCGGCGGCTGGCCAACTTCCTGAGCGCCGCGCTGGCGGCCGAAGAGGCCCCGGCCGGCGCCCCCCGCCCGGCGGAGGCAGAGATCCCGGCGGCGGAGATGGCCCCGAGCGAGTCGCCGCTGCCCACGTCGCTGATTCTGCCGGGCCGGACCCAGCCGTTTGAGCCCGATTCGCCGTTCACCGATCCGGTGCTGGCCCGGGGCCTGACCACCAGCCCGGACCAGTTGACCACGCCGGGCGGGCTGGCCGAACGCGGGGATGCGCCGCTGTTCACGCGGGGCGGTGTGTTCACGGTGGCGGCCGGCGAGCCGACGCTGGTGATGGGGCAGAACGGCGCCGAGAGTTCGGTGGTGATCACCGGGGGCGTGGTGGTGAACTATGCCGACCAGCGGCAGGACCGCAACCTGCAGATCTCGGCGGACAAGGCGGTGATCTTCATCAAGGGCGGGCGACCCCAGGACCTGGCCCGGGCGGGCATTGAGAGCGTGCTGGGCGTGTACGTGGAGGGCAACGTTGTGGCGACCGACGGCCGCTACACCATCCGTGCCCCGCAGGTGTACTACGACGTGGTAAACAACCGCGCCGAACTGATCGATGCGGTATTCTGGACCTACGACCAGAACCTGGGCCTGCCGCTGTACGTGCGGGCCAAGGCCATCCGCCAGAACGCCAGCCAGCGGCTGGAGGCCACCGACGTGCGGGTGTCGTCCTCGGCGTTCTTCACGCCGCACCTGTCGCTGGGTGCCAAGAACCTGACCATCGCGCGGGACGTGCCCGCGGGGCAGATCGCCCGCACGATCATCAAGGGTGAGGGGATCACGGCCAACTTCGGCGACATGCCGTTCTTCTGGTGGCCGGGTTTCGAGGGCGATCTGCAGCGCTTCCCGCTGCGCGACGTGACCTTCGGCAACTCCTCGCGGACGGGCTTCGGCGCTCGGACGCGGTGGGACCTGTTCGGTATTCTGGGGGTGGACGCACCGCGGACGGTGGACGCGGAGTTGCAGCTTGACGGCTACTCCAAGCGCGGGCTGGGCCTCGGCGGCGACCTGACCTGGGGCGACCGCGCCGGCGACGGCCGCTTGTACGGCTACATGGTGCCGGACGACAACGGCACCGACCAGCTCACCAGCGGCCTTCGGGTGGACCGCGACGGCGAGTTCCGTGGTCTGGCCCTGGGCGAGGCCCGCTGGCGGCTGGGCGGGCCGGAGTACGCCGGACGCACCGGGCGCGACGGCCCGGGCATCGGCACGGTGGGCGGGTGGATGCTGCTGGCGGAGGGCTCGTCGATCTCTGACGAGAACTTCATCGACGCGTACTTCCCCACGCTGGCCGAGACGCGGCGCGAGTTCACCACCGCCGGCGAGATCCGCGGTGCGGACGGCAACTCGGCGCTGAGCCTGCGGATCCAGAACAACTTCAACGACTTCACGCCCAACGAGTACCTGCTGCAGAGCCAGGGCTACGACGTGAGCCGCCTGCCCGAGGCCCGCTACAGCCGCGTGGGCGATGACCTGCTGCCCGGCGTGGCGCCCGGCGCGCTGACGTGGAACCAGGACTACCGCGTGGGGCTGATGCGGCTGAACTTCACCGAGGCCACCGCACGCCAACTGGGCTTTGACACCCCCGAGCGGGCGCAGGCCGCCTTCGGGCTGCAGCCCAACCAGACGCTGGCTCAGCGGCTGGGCACGCAGGGCCTGACCGAGGACTCGGTCTTCCGGGCCCAGACCCGCCAGGAACTCACCAGCACCTTCAAGCTCGGCCCGGTGACGCTGACGCCCTTCGCCGTCGCCCGGGCGGCGTTCTACAGCGAGGACTTCGCGGCCGTCTCGCAGGCGGCGGGCGTGTCGGACACCGACGAACTGGTGTACTCGGCCTCCGGCGGCATGCGAGCGGCGACGCAGTTGCAGCGGATCGATGACTCGGCCCAGAGCGACCTGCTGGGCATCGACCGCATCCGGCACATCATCGAGCCGTCGGTGACGATCTGGGCGTCGGGCGCGTCGCGGCCCAGCCGCTCGCTGCCGGTGTACGACGCCAACGTGGAAAGCCTGGCCGAGGGCGGCGCGGTGCGGGCGGGCGTGAACCAGACCTGGCAGACGCAGCGTGGCGGCGGCCCGGACGGCCTGCGGACTGTGGACGTGTTCAAGCTCAACGCCGACCTGGTGTACTCGGGCAACAACGCCCAGCAGACCTCGCCGATCGGGCGGTTCATCGAGTTCGCCCCCGAATACTCGCAACTGGGCGAGTTCGCCGTGGTTGACGGCGCCTGGCAGGCGACCGACTCGCTGGCGGTCATCGCCTCGACGACGTACGACCTGGACCTGCAGCAGCAGGCCCGCACCACCACCGGCCTGCGGATCGACCACTCGGCGGACTTCTCCACCTTCGCGGAGATGCGGTACATCAACCCGCGCGACGTGACCTATGTGGACCTTGGGGCGGAGCTGCGCTTCACGCCCAAGTACGTGGTGGCGGCGTCGACCACCTACGACACCAACCAGGGCGAGTTCCAGAGCGTGGCGGCCCGTGTGACGCGCGAGTTCCCCGACCTCTCGGTTGGCGCCCTGGTGCGGTACGACGCCATTACCGACGACGTGGGGCTGGGCTTTGAGTTCCGGCCCATCGCTCAGGACTTCCGGCGGCGGCAGCTGGAGCGGCTCAACCGCTCGCGCATCGACCCGGGGCTGGGCGAACTGCCCGACGCCCCCAACCGCGCCGGCTTCTTCGGTTCGGGCGACTCGGCCCTCTCCGCGTTCACCGGCCCGCGCGGGCCGGCGGGCGGCTCGGGCGCTCCGACCATGTTCGATCCGCCCCTGGCGGGCGGGCGGTAAACTCCACCATGAGCGTGACCGTTCCCGTTGGCTTCAAGGCCTCCGGCGCCACCGCCGGCATCAAGCCCTCCGGCAAGCCGGACCTGTGCCTGATCGTTCGCGACACCCCCGACGAGCACGGGTGCGCGTTCGCGGCGCTGTTCACCGCCAACTTCGTGGTCGGCGCTCCGGTCATCGTCGGCCGCCGCCAGCGCGAGCAGGCCCTCAAGGGCGGGCCCGCCCCCCGGGCGGTGCTGGTCAACGCGGGCAACTCCAACGCCGCCACCGGCCAGCAGGGCGTGATCAACGCCGAGCAGTGCATGGCGGCCGTTGCCGGGCTGCTGGGCTGCCGCGGGGCCGAGGTGCTCATGTCCTCCACGGGGGTCATCGGCCGTCCGTTGCCGGTGGAGAAGCTCCTCGCCGCCGTCAGCGGGCTGGTGCGGGGGCTGGGGCGCGGGGAGGCGGCCGATGCCGCGGCGGCAGCGGGCATCATGACCACCGACCTGGTGCCCAAGACGGCGCTGCGGCAGGTGCTCATCGACGGGCGGCTGGTGAGCATCGGCGCCATCGCCAAGGGCAGCGGCATGATCGCGCCGCGGCTGGACTCGGCGGCCGGCCCGCACGCGCCGGGGGCCGGCCACGCCTCGGGCACCATGCTGGCGTTCATCACCACCGACGCCGCCATCAGCACGCCGGACCTGCAGACGGCGCTGGAGCAGGCGGCGCGCCCGTGCTTTGAGGCCATCAGCGTTGACAACCACCCCAGTTGCTCGGACACGGTGGTGTGCCTGTCCAGCGGACGGGCCCCCTGGCAGACCCCGCCGGCCAAGCACGCCGATCAGCCCATGCCGCTGCTGAGGCCCGGCACGCCGGCCTTCGCGGCGTTCTCAGCGGCTCTGGCGGCGGTGTGCGAGGACCTGTCTGAGCAGATCGTGGTGGACGGGGAAGGGGCGACGCGGATCTTCCGCGTGGAGGTGCGTGGAGCGGCCACCGCTGCGGCCTGCACCCAGATCGCCCGGGAAGTGGTCAACAGCCCGCTGGTCAAGTGCGCCATCCACGGGCAGGACCCCAACTGGGGCCGCATCGTGACCGCGGCCGGCAACGCCGGCGTGCGGTTTGACCCGGAGCAGACCTCGCTGCACATCGGCCCGGTGTGCGTGTACCAGGCCGGCGTGCCGGTGACGGCGGCGCTGAGCGACCCGGCGCTCAAGGCCCACATGGCCGGCAAGAAGGTGCACTGCGTGCTGACGGTGGGCCCGGCGGACACCGTGGGGGCGATGACCGGGTGCGACCTCTCCAAGCAGTACGTGGTGATCAACGCCGAGTACACGACCTGAGCCTTCGACGAGCAGGCCGCTGGTTCACATCCAGCGGCGGATGACCACGGTGGCGAGGATCACCGCCAGCAGCATGGCGGCCATGGTGACCGCGCCCCACACCACCCAGCGGCGACGCGTGACCGGCTCGCCGATCAGCACATCCTGCGGGCCGATGATCGAGCGGTGGCACTCCGGGCACCGCTGCGTGCCGGCGGGCAGGCCGCCCACGTCGTAATGGCAGTGGGCGCAGTGCGGCCGCTCGCCCCGACGCGTGCCCGACAGCCCGTAGGCGATCAGCACGCTGGCCAGGCAGGCCACCAGCGGCACCAGCACCAGCGCGATCATGACCGACAGTTCGGCGGCCTCACTGGCGGCGAGGGTGAGCAGTTGGCCAGCGGAGGGTGTCGCCATGGCAACCGTCCTGTGCTGCCCGGGATCGGGGCGGCCGCTCGCCGCGAGGCGGATGCCACGCAGGGCGAAGGGCCGGCACACACGGGCGTGCCTCAGCCTACGCGGGCACCGCCATCCGGCACCACCCCGCCAAAGCCCCGGTTCCGCGATGGCATCGCTCCATCGCCGCACACCGGCCCGAATCGCTCGCGGCACCGGCGCAACAGCGGGTTACCATCGACCTCGTGACCGCCCTTGCCGCCAACCCGAACACCGTCCGCATCACCGATGTGTCGCTGCGGGACGGCCTGCAGAACGAGGCGGCGCTGGTGCCCACGGCGGAGAAGGGCCGGCTGGCCCAAGCGCTGTGGGGCAGCGGGGTCGACGAGATCGAACTGACCAGCTTCGTGTCGGCCAAGTGGATCCCCCAACTGGGCGACGCCGAGGCACTGTGCGTTCTGGTGGCCGGATTTGAGCACGGGCCGACGACGCCGCTGCTCTCGGCGCTGGTGCCCAATGAGAAGGGCCTGGCCGGGTTGCTGGCGGCCAATCAGGCGGCGGGTCATCGACTGATCGGCAAGGCCTCGGTGTTCACCGCCGCCAGCGAGGCGTTCACCAGAAAGAACATCAACGCCAGCATCGACGAGAGCCTGCAGCGGTTCGTGCCGGTGATCGCCCAGTCGCACGCAGCGGGGTTGCGGGTGCGGGGGTACATCTCGTGCGTGATCGCCTGCCCGCTGGCCGGGCCGGTGGCGCCCGGGCAGGTGGCCGAGGTGGCCGCCCGTCTGGCCGACCTTGGGGTGGATGAGATCGATCTGGGCGACACCATCGGAGCGGGAACGCCGGAAAGCACGCGGGCGATGCTGGAGGCGGTGCTGGGGCGGCTGGGCCCGGGCTGGCTGAGCCCCGAGCGGCTGACGCTGCACCTGCACGACACCTTCGGGCAGGCGTCGGCGTGCGTGCTGACGGCGCTGGCGATGGGCGTGCGCTCGTTTGATGCGTCGGTGGCCGGGCTGGGCGGCTGCCCGTATGCCAGCCAGCCGGGCAAGCCCGCGCCGGGCAACCTGGCGACCGAGCGTCTGCTGGCCACGCTGGCCGGCGCGGGGTACGTCGCCGGCGCGAGCGCGGGGGCGATTGATCGGGCGGCGGCCGAGGCGCGAGACATTCTGGCCCGGGCGCGGGCCCACTGCCAGACCGGAGGGGCGGCATGAGCACGGACCTGACCGACGTTCGCGTGGAGGACCACGCCGGGGTGCGCATCGTGCTGCTGGACCGGCCCGCCAAGCGCAACGCCCTGACCCCGGCGATGCTGGCGACGGTCGCCGACCTGGTGCGCACCTTCGCCGCTGACCAGTCGGCCAAGGCGCTGGTGCTGGGCGGCGAGGGGCCGGTGTTCTGCGGCGGGTTTGACCTGAAGATGTGCCTGAGCCGGCCGGGCACCACCGCGGCGCTGCTGACCGGGCTGGCGGAACTGATCGACCTGCTGGACGGCTGCGATAAGCCGGTGGTGATCGCGGCCCACGGCGGCGCCATCGCCGGCGGGTGCGCCCTGCTGGGCGCTGCCGACGGGGTCATCGGCAACCAGACCGGGCAGTACGGCTACCCGGTGCTGAAACTCGGCCTCTCGCCGGCGGTGTCGGCGCCGGCGCTGGCGGAACTGATCGGCTGGGGGGCAGCCCGCCGACGGCTGCTGGATGTGGGGCTGATCGACGGGCATGAGGCCCGGCGGCTGGGCCTGCTGCACCAACTGATGGACTGGCCGGAGGACGTGCTGCCCAAGGCGGTGCGTCTGGCGGCGAATCTGGCCTCCAAGCCGCCCGAGGGGTACGCGGCGACCAAGCAGCTGCTGCGTTCGCTGCGGGGCGGGGGGCCGAACCAGGCCGGGGGCGAGACCACCGGGGCGGGGGCACGTCGGCGGGCGCTGGCGGCGTCGCTGAGCACCGCTGATTCATCCGAGATGCACACCCGGCTGAGCGCGCTCTTCGCCCCGGCCGCCTCTTCAAGCCCGCCCGTTACCAAGGATTCCGCACCGTGAGTGAACTGGCCACCCTGCAGATCAACGGCACCGTCGCCCGCCTGACGCTCAATCGCCCCGAGCAGCGCAACGCGCTCTCGCCGGACCTGCTGGCGGCGCTGCACAGCCAGATCGACCTGCTGCGGCAGAAGGCGGTGGCCTCGGAGATCAACGTGTGCGTGCTGACCGGGGCAGGGCGGTCGTTCTGCGCCGGCATGGACCTCAAGGCGGTGCTGGGCAACGACGCGCTGGTGGAGGAACTGCTGCTCTCGCTGGCGATGTTCACGCACAAACTGCGGACGCTGCCGTGCATCACGCTGGCGGTGGCCAACGGCGCCGCCATCGGCGGGGGGTGCGGGCTGTTGACGGTGTGCGACATGTCCATCACCCATGCGGACAGCAAGATGGGCTTCCCCGAGGTGGACCTGGGCGTCTGCCCGGCGGTGGTGGCCCCGTGGCTGGTCAAGAAGATCGGCGCCGGAGCGGCGCGGAACATGCTGCTGTCGGGCGGGCTGATGAGCGGGCACGAGGCCCACGCACGGGGCATCGTGTGCGACGTGGCCCCCACGCTGGAGGAGATGCACACGCAGGTGAACGCCATGGTGGAGCGTCTGGCCGGCGCATCGCCCGCGGCGCTCAAGGCGACCAAGGGCCTGCTGAATGAACTGGACGACTCGATCAACGAGGCCGTGCTCCGCAAGGCGGCGGCGCTCTCGGCGGCGGTGATCAACTCACCCGCGACGCAGGGGATGCTGCGGAAGAAGATGGGGATGTGATCCCGCCGGTGCCGCCGGCCCAGCCCGGTCAACGCGTCACATGACCGTCGGTCGCGGGCTGATCTCCGGTGCGTGATCGGACACCACAGCATCGGCCCTCCGCCAGACGGGGCGGAGGTGTGCGGCCAGGCCGGTCAGGGTCGGCGCCCAGAGGCCGACGAAGATCGCCAACCGCTCGCCGTGTGCGGCGTCGTCGTGAACAAGAAACAGCCAGATCCACACAGCGGCCCCGACCGACATCAGGGCCAGCACCGCCAGCGTTCCGGCCAGCATCGATCGCACGCGGTCATTCATCGGCTTCTCCTTATGGCCTGCCAAGCCCCCGCTGACGATCTCTCGACGACGAGGAGCCTCTCTCTACCTACTGGTGCGGTCGCCCCCCAACGCCGAACGCACCACACACCGCACCAACGCCGTCCCGGCCGCGGCCTGTGCAGCCGACGCCCGATTCACGGCCACCCGTCCGTCTCTCCACCAGCTTGCCGATCGGCACACGAGTGCACATGACCGTGTTCAGGTCGGTCCCGGGATCGGTCCGCAGTCCCGGTCCCGCGTCGCCTCAGCCCCTCGCTCGGCCGGAAGGGCAGGACCGGCGGCGGCGGGCGGCATCAGATGATCCGGGTGCAGACGGCCCATCGCCTGGGCATGCGCCGAGGCCTGCTCGGCCCGACGGCGCCAGGCCGACACCCACACCGGCGACCCACCAACCGCCAGCAGAAGGGCCAGCACCACGCCACCGCCCAGCACCAGGCCGATCGGCCGACCGCTGAGCAGCAGATAGGCCCCTGCCGCAAGCAGGCCGCACCCTGCCAGGCTCAGCACGATCACCGATGTGGCACGCCGCTCGCGGTGAGTGGGCGGGCGGCCCTCCACCGAACCGGCGGACATCAACTGGTCCGACAGTTCGTCCACCTCCCTGTCCTCCGAGGCGGTCAGCCGCTGGGTCGGCTCCATCTCGTGCGCCGGCCGCCACTGGGGCGGCGGAGGTTCGCCGGAACCGACCATCCGGTTGACCACGGGGTTGAGTTCAGACACGGTCTGCGCTCCTTGGCCCCTTGAAGCGATAAGCCGGATGCAAACACCCCCCGCCGCCCCCGCCCCCGCCGACATGTCAACCGATCGTCGCGACGCCAAAGGGCGATGACGATCCAAAGGCTCGCACCGGCGGGCTACGAGCCTCACAACCCGCGGCCATCGGGCCTGCGGCCATGCTGCCTGTCAAGCTGCCCATCAACCGCGGGCGGGCGGGCAAGCAGATGCCGCCACTCGGCCTGCGCTCTTGTCCAATCGCCGGCAGCATCGCCGGCCTCGCCCCGCTGCTGTCGAGCCTCGTACAGCTCGTACGCCCGGCACCGAATCGCCGCTTCGTCAGCGACGACACTGGTCGCCTCCGCCGGCAGCATGCGGCGCTGGGGGCTGCCGACAGACGACTCAAGCGAGGAGCGTTGCGGGCGGTCTGCATCGGGTCGCATGATTCAACTCCTGTGGGGTCTCTGCCCGCGCCGGGCACGGGCGGGCCTGCCGAGCGGCCTGTCCCGCAGGGTGAGGCGGGCGGTCAGCCGCAGGTCGCGGCGAGCCCTTGCTCACGACGGAAGGATCATGCACCATGGACTGCTCCGCGGCCACAGGGGAGATTCCTTGATCACTCCCGTGCACGCCTCGCGTCTGAAGCGAAGACGCTCCGGCGTGGGGCGGCTCAGGCCTGCGCCAGACCTTCGCGAATCGCCAATCGCATCAGCTCGGCACGGGTCTTGAGTCCGAGCTTTCGCATGATGCGGTCCTGATGACCATCGATGGTCTTGACGCTGCGGGAGAGCTGAGCGGCGATGTCAGTGCGGCTATACCCCTTGCCGATGAGGCGGAGCACCATGAACTCCCGCGGTGAGAGCGAGCCGAGACCGGTGCTGACCTCACGGGACCGCATCGCCTTGCGTCCTTCGCCCGCATCGGCATACTCGCCTGGGCGTCCGTGCACGTCGCGCATGGCGGACGCGGGCGTGGGCACGCTGAGTTGTTTTCTGAGTGACGAGCACAGCACAAAGGACCCGGGCGGGCTGGCGACGACCTCGCGGATGCAGTGGATGAGTTCGAGGACGTCGTCGGATTTGACAAAGTACCCGCAGGCCCCGGAGTTGAAGGCTGCGGTCACGAACGACTCGCGCGCGTGCGCGGAGAGGACAAGCAGCCTCACATTCCCGAACTCGCTGCGCACCCGGTCGGCCGTCTCGAACACGTCCGGTCCGGGCATCTCGATGTCCAGCAGTACCACGTCCGGCCGCAATCGCTCGACCTCGGCAACCAGCGTGGCGGCGGTGGGCAGATGACCGACGACCTCGATATCGCCGCTGATGGCGAACTGGGCCCGAAGGCCGTCAACCACCAGCTGGTGGTCCTCCACGCACAGCACGCGGATGGGCCCCGATCTGCGTCCGCCCGAAGCGCCGGACTTGACCGACGAGCCCGTGCGGCCCGCAGCGGGTCGACTGACCTGCGCAGTGGAAAGCGGCGGTTGTCCGATGCTCATGTGTGCTCCTTTGCCCTGCCCACGCCCAGTTGGACCGCCGCACGGCGGGCGACGGTGCGAAGCCAGCGCATATCCGACGCCGGCTCGATGATCTCGACGCCCAAGGACATCCAAGCCCGGCGAGCCGACGGCGGCGGCGCGCCGAGCAGCACGATCCGGCCGCCGGCATGCTGCGATTCAGCCGCCCGTCGGGCGCGTGTCCGCGGTGCGGCACTGTCCGACCGCAGCGCCCTCAGGCGCGCCGGCGTCGGCGACATGATCCACAGGTCGGGGGGCGACGACCGGGCTGACGCCGGCCGCAGCCGGAACCCGGCCGCGACCAGAATCTGACCGGCCAGCAGGGCGAGCCTGGCGTCGCTGACGCTGACGCACGCCCACGGGCCCGACGGCGACCTTCCGATCGGGCCGGCCCGGGGGATCAGCAGCGTGACCGTGGTGCCGGCCCCGGGTGCCGAGCGGAGGGTGATCTGGCCGCCCGCCCGCTCCAGCGCCTGCCGGGCGATGGGCAGCCCCAGGCCCGTGCCCATGGCCCTCGGCTTGGTGGTGAAGAACGGATCAAACGCCCGGCGGAGCACGGAACGGCCCATGCCCCGCCCGTTGTCGCGCACGTCGATCCGCAGGTGCCCGTTCTCGGATTTGGCGCTGATGTTCACCACGCCGTGTCGTGATCGAAGCGGCATGGCCTCACCCGCGTTGACCAGCAGGTTCATCATCACCTGGGTAAGCAGGTGCGGGGCGATGGACGCCTCGGGAAGATCGGCCGGAAAGTGCGCCCGGACGGTCATGCGGCGGGGCAGCGCCGTGCGCAGCAGAACACCGACCTGCGACCACCACGTCGCCAAATCGGTCCGCAGGTTGCGCACCTCGCCCTTGCCTTCGGCCGCCTGCTCGGCCGAGAGCACGTGCAGGCCGTCGCTGAGGTGCTGCAGGTAGCTCACCGCCCGGCGCACTTCGTCCAGATGGGTCTGGGCCTGGGCCGACACGCCGGCGTGCTCCAGCGCGTTCAGCCTGGCGCGGATCGGCAGCAGCACGTTGTTGAGATCGTGCCCGAGGCCCGCCGCCAGCGTACCCAGCGAGATCAGCCGATCCGAAAGCTGCAGCCGCAGATGGGCCGTCGCCAGCGCCCGGGTCTGCTCGGTCACCAGCCGCTGCAGCCGTGTGCGCGACTCCGGGTCATCGCTGTCGGTATCGATGCGGCCGCGCACGTCGCGGATCAGCCCGACGAAGAACGGCCCGCCCCGGCCGGGAACGTCCGCCCGTGACACCGTCAGCTCAACGGCCACCGGCTTGCCGTCCTTCGCGGAGGCCTCGAATCGCCGCGTCCGCGCCAGCGTGCGGGAACGACCCGGGTTGCGGTAACGGTCCAGGTACCGATCCAGCGCCGATCGGCGGGGCTCGGGGATCAGCGTCCGGATGTTCTTACCTATGAGTTCCACCGGCTTCCAGCCCAGCAACTGCTCAACGTCCTCGCTGGCCGAGCGAATCTCGCCGCCGGAGTCCATGGTCACGATCGAATCCAGCCGCACGTCATCGGTCGTCTGGATGCGCGGACCCCGCTCGCTGACCCGCCGCTTGGGCTTGGCCCTCGTTGACTTGGTTGGGCTTCGGTTCCTCGATCCGCTTTGCACCGGCATAACCCATGTTTACCGAAGACGACCCCGCTGCCAGCACGGGGCACAGCGATTAGGAAAATCTCCGCTCGGCAAACTGCTAGTTCCAGGCACCTGGCGGCGGCCTCGTCTCAACGCTGAACGACCCGGCCGCTGCATCACGGACCACTGCAGATCGCCCGTTCCACCCCGGAGCTATGTCGGTCACCTGGGCGATAGACGTCATTGCCCCAGAGCGCGCAACCGCCCCCCGTCGCGCCGGCGACGGCTGTCATCCTGCAAAGCTGATCGCGGATAGTTACGCGAACCGCACCCGCGAAAGGTCAACTTACGAGCCGCCCCAGCCGCGGCCCTGGGTGACGATCATCAGCGTCACCCATGTGGCAACGCCGATGGCGTAGGTCACGCGGAGGTAGATGCGCTCGTTGACGAGGAAGATCCAGTACAGCGTTGCCAGACCGAGAATCGGCAGCACCGCATTGGCGGCATTGACCACGCCCCAGCCGGTGGAACCGTCGCGGAAGGCGCCGAAGATCGCGCCGACGTACACCAGCAGGCTGATCGCGAACGCGACGATCCACAGGATGGCGGTCAGCGAGGGATCCTCCGCCTGCGCCGCCAGCACGCCCAACCCCGCAACCGCCCCCACGCCCACCAGCGTGCTGATCCACGGGTGTTGCGACAGCGGGTCCATGCCCACCTCCGCCGATGACCACCGTCTGGACTTGCCGCTGGACTTACCGCTGGACTTGCTCCCGGGCCTGGCCGCCTTCGGACGCGGGGCCGGCTTGGCCTCCACCATGCCCGGCGTCTTGCCGGTGGCAAAGTCGAACCCGCAGCCGCCGCACTTGGCGGCGCTGGCGGCGACGGTGCTGCCGCAGTTGGTGCACACGCGAGCGCCCGCGTCGGGGTCAAAGGCGGGGGCAGCGGACGCCGGCGTTGAGGCGACGCGGGCCGCACGCGCTCGCTGGGCGACAGTGGCCCGGGCGGCCGCCTGCTGGGCGGCCTGAGCCGCCGCCTGCTCGGCGCACGACTTGCACGCGTAGCGACCGGTGTCCGCCTCCTTGACGCGGGGCCGAGCCGAGCAGTCCTCACCACAGAATCGACAGACCTTTCCGCTGACCATGCCCTGTGACATGCCTGTTGCCCCGCTGAATGTGCACACCTCGCTGTGAAGGCAGAACGGCCCGCCCCCACCACCCCCGCCCCCGGTCCGGCCACCCCAACCCATCCGGCCGACCGACTGACTGAAGACTACAGGAAACACCCGCCTGACGCAAGCGGCTTTTTGCGCGCGGCGCGACTTTTCGTGCATGCGTTGACAGAATCTGGCCTGCGGGAGGCCCCACGGCGACCGAACACCCCCACCCGCACCCCCCGGTTACGGTGGGATAACAACCACCTGCGCGGCCTCGCCGGGCGAAGTTCGCTCCACGGATTCCCTAAACTTCCATCATGACCGTCTCCGCCTCTGTCGCTCCCCTGCCGCACGCCAGCGATGCCCACGGCATCGTCACCATCACCTTGGAGGCCAACCAGGGCCCGATGACCATCCTGGACGAAACGCTGATCCGGCGGATCGAGGCCACCGTCCGGCTGGTGCCCCGCACCGCCTCGGGCGTGGTGCTGGCCTCGGGCAGCCCGCGGGTGTTCGTCGCCGGGGCCGACCTCAAGTCCATCTCCGGGATGGACCATCACGGGCTGGATGCGTATTTGGCCTTCGGGCAGCGGGTGTTCCTGATGTTCTGCGAGTTGCACTGCCCCACGGTCGCCGCCATCAACGGCGCCGCGCTCGGCGGCGGGCTGGAGTTGGCGATGCACTGCGACGGGCTGGTGGCATCGCCCCCGCCCAGCAAGGACGGCCAGCCCGGGCGGCCGTACCCCATCGGTCTGCCCGAGGCGGGGCTGAGCATCTGCCCCGGGTGGGGCGGCACCAACCTGCTGCCCGCCCGCATGGACCCGCAGGACGCCATGCGACGGACCGCGACCGGCAAGACCATGCTGCTGGAAGAGGCGGTGTCGGCCGGATTGATCGACCGGCTGGCCCCCAGCCCCGAGGCCCTGCTGGACACCGCCAAGGCCTGGCTGGTGGAGAACCGCAACATCCACGCGGACCGTCGCGACGGGCTGCCGCTGCGGTGGATCGGCCGACCGAACCTCAAGGCCAAGTCGCTGCAGGCCTATACCGAGACCAAGGGCGAGTTCCCTGGCGACCCCGGTGCGGCATGCCTGCGGGCGGTGTGGGCGGGCCTGGATGTGGGGTATCACGCAGCGCTGGATGTGGAGCGTGCGGAACTCAACCGCCTGCGGGCGGCGCCGGCCGGAGCGGCGGCGATCCGGTCGTTTCTGGACAAGTCGGCAGCACCGAAGAAGTAAGCGGCACCAGTTGCGACCCGCGGGCGTCGGCCGCGGTCATGACAGCAGGGCGATGATCCGCGCGGCGTCAATACTGGACATGGTGGGCACGCGGCCCTCGGCGAGCATGGCCGTCCTGGCCTCCTCGGCGGCCTTGTACGCCGCCATCAGGTCGGGCGAGGCCTTGAAGTCCTCGGGGAGGTCGGCGATGGCCGAGGCTCCGGCGGAGATCTCCGCGGAGTCCGTCGACGACGTGGGCGACGCCGGGGACGGTGCGGCCGCCGTGCCGCCCGGCTTGACGGAAGCCGGCGCAGCCCGAACTCCGGCGACACCGCCCGACCCGGCGGCGGCTGCGTGAGCAACCGAGAGGGCCGATGCGTTGGGTGCTGGGTTCCAGGCGATCCGTGCGCCGTTGACACTGTCCATGTGTGAGCCTCCGCAAGTGCGAGGGCTGAACGCAAGCGGCGTGCCAGCGGACCGGGGGCTCTGGCACGGGCCGACCGGACGGGCCGGGGGCATGGCCGCCTGGCCCACCGGGCGCAGCAATCGCGGCCGGCGCAGAATCCGCGCCGGCCAGGGTGGCGAAAGCCTCCGGCTCACACCCCGGCCCGCACGGCTGCTGATAGGATGAACCGGCAGGGCCGGACATCCGGCCTGCTGGACTGAAACCGCCTTGGCCGCCGCCGCCCGCGTTCACCCCTCTGCACACCGAGTCACCCATGCCCACGCCCGCTTCCGTGTCCTTCCGAGGCGCCTTCACCGCGATCGTCACCCCCTTCACCGCCGATGGGCACGCCATCGACTACGGGGCCCTGCGCGAGCAGATCCGCCGCCAGGCCGCCGGCGGCGTGACCGGCATCGTGGTCGCCGGCACCACCGGCGAGTCGCCGACGCTCAGCGAGGGGGAGTACAAGCAACTGCTCACCCGCGCCGTGGACGCCGGCCATCAGGAAGGCCTGCTGGTCATCGCCGGCACCGGCTCGAACTCCACCCACCATGCGGTGGAACTGCACAAGCTGGCCCACGCGGTGGGGGCCGACGGCTCGCTGTCGGTCAACCCGTATTACAACAAGCCGGTGCAGGAGGGCCTGTATCGCCACTTCATGACCCAGGCCGATTCGGCCCCGCTGCCGATCATGCTCTACAACATCCCCGGCCGCAGCGGCGTCGCCCTGAGCACCGACACCATCGAGCGGCTGGCCCGGCACGAGCACATCGTGGCGATCAAGGAGGCCACCGGCTCGACCGACTCGGCCAGCGAGATCACCCAGCGGTGCCCGAAGCTGGCCCTGCTCTCCGGCGATGACTCGATGACCCTGCCGTTCGCCTCCGTGGGCGGGGTGGGCGTGGTGAGCGTGGTCAGCAACGTGCTGCCGGCGAAGGTCTCGGCCCTGTGCAAGGCCTTCCTGGAGAACCGCTGGGCTGACGCGTTGGCGATCCACCGCACGCTGTACACCTTCTCACGGGCGATGTTCATCGAGACCAACCCGATCCCCGTCAAGGCCGCCCTGCGGCTGCTGGGGCAGGACACAGGCGTACTCCGCCTGCCCATGACCGAGGCCCAGCCGGCGACGGTGGCCAAGGTGAAGGCGGCGCTGGTGGAGGCCGGCGTGCTGTCCGCCGGGGCCGGGGGGGCGGCCAGCGCCATCGAGGCCCAGCCGACCACGCCCGTGCGCGCCTGAGCACAGGGTCTGAGCGTCGGGCCTGAACGTCGGGCCTTACGTCCCGTTGGCGTGGAAGAAGACCATCAGCACGACGGTCATCAGCCCGAACAGGGCCACCGCCAGTTGAAAGGGGCGGTCGCTGATGGCCAGTTCGGTCGGGTCGTCGTACTGGCCCAGTTCAAGCAGCATGATCGACCGCAGCATGCCGTACACCGCCGGCAGCGTGGTCAGCCACAGCCAGTTGAACCCGTAGGTGTACACATCGGCCCGGCTTTGCACATAGCCGGCGTAGGTGACCAGAGCCGCCACCGCCGTCACCACCACCACCATCCGCAGCAGCGCATCGGTGTACCAGGCCTGCACCTTGCGGGCTGAACTGGCGCCCCCGACGCTCTCGGCCATGGTCCGCCGTTCCCCCAGCCGCTTGCCGAAACTCAGGTACATGGCGATGAACAGCGTGCAGTTGAGCAACCACGTGCTCGGCTCGACCATCACCGCCGCACACCCGGCCAGCACGCGCAGCACAAAGCCCATCGACAGGCTGACCACATCCAGAATCGGCTGGTGCTTCAGCCAGCGGGTGTAGGCCAGCGTGTTGGCGATATACGCCAGCAGGCACGCCAGCAGCAGCACGCCCGGGCCGGCCATCGTCCCATCAGGGGCCAGCCAGCCGGTGGCCGCCCCGGTGACCGCGACGCACCCCAGCCCCGCCAGCAGCAGCCCCACCGCCAACGCCCGGGCCGTGCCCAGACCCACCGCCCCGCTGGCGATCGGCCGGAGCCGTTTGCGCGGATGGGCCCGGTCGGCCTCGCGGTCGGCGATGTCGTTGAGGACATAGCACCCGCTGCTGGCCAGGCTGAACGCACCCACCGCCCCCAGAGTGGCCACCGCCGCCGCCCCGATGGTGCCGGGATCGATGAGCTTGAAGCCGTACATCGGGCCGATGAGGATGAACACGCTCTTGCCCCACTGGTGGGGACGCATCAGCCGCAGCAACGGCCACCGCTCGCGGGGCGAGGACAGACCGTCCGGGGTCGCCGCCGCTCCCCCACCGCTGCCTGTCGGGCTGTGTGCTTCGCTGTCGGCCATCGGTCTGGTCATCGTCTGTTTGCCTCAGCCTCCGCACCATGGCCGGGGTGATCACCCTCAGCGTGGACTCCGCCCGCCCGACTCCCCGTGCCGCCCCGGCCCTGCCAACCATCCTTGGCCCACCATGCCCACACCGCCGAACTCCCCCACTCCGACTTCACCCCCGGCTCAGGCCGCTTCACCCTCGCCCGACCTGCTCGCCCTGGCGGGCAAACTCTATCGGCGTGGGCCACGCCTGCTCCGCACGCTGCAGCACCACCGCCCCCGCATCTGCCCGTTCGGCCCGGTGATGGACCTGGTGCCCCGGGGCTCGCGCGTGCTGGATGTCGGCTGCGGGGGCGGGCTGCTGCTGGCCCTGCTGTATGCGACCGGCCGGCTGCACCCCACCCAGGCCTCGGTGGGGTTTGATTCCTCCGGCGTCGCCATTGACCTCGCTCAGATGATGGCCGCCGACCTGGACACCACCCTGCCCCACCGCAGCCCCGGCCCCCGCCCCGCGGTGCCGAGGTTCCTGCACCTGCCGGTGCAGGCGGAGTGGCCCGAGGGCCGGTTTGATGTGGTGAGCATCGTCGATGTGATCCACCACGTGCCGCCGGCGGATCAGCGGTCGGTCTTCGATCTGGCCGTCGCCCACCTGAACCCCGGCGGGCTGCTGCTGTACAAGGACATGGCCGATCGGCCCCTGTGGCGGGCGTGGGCCAACCGCCTGCACGACCTGACGCTCGCCCGGCAGTGGATCCACTACCTGCCCATCGAACGCGCCGAACGCTGGGCGACGGAACTGGGGCTGGTCTTCGCCGCCGGCGGGGCCGCGGACATGCTGTGGTACGCCCATCAGTGGCGGGTGTGGCGCAAGCCCGCCTGAGGTGCGCAAGTGGCAGGCCCCCTCCCAACGACCCCGCCTGTGCCGGGCAACACTGGTCCATGCGCAGCACCCCACACGACGCTCAGCCCCTGCCCCGCCTGCTCGGCTCGCACCTCTCGGTGGCCGGGGGCATGCACCTGGCCGTGCACGAAGCACAGCGGCTGGGGCTGACGGCCCTGCAGGTGTTCACCAAGAACCAGCAGCAGTGGGCGGCCCCGCCCCTGGCCGAGACGGCGGTGGACCAGTGGCGGTCGTCGCTGGCCCAGGTCGGCTGGGCCGGTCCGGGCCCGTGCCGCCTGGTGAGCCACGCCTCCTACCTGATCAACCTGGCCAGCCCCGATGATGCGCTGTGGCGCAAGAGCATCGATCTGATGACCGTGGAGATCGAACGCTGCGACACGCTGGGCATCGGCCTGCTGGTGCACCACCCCGGCTCGCACATGGGCACTGGCGTGAATGCCGGGATCGACCGCATCGCCGCGGCCTACCGCGAACTGTTCAAGCGCACGGCCGGGGCACGGGTGATCAGTTGCCTGGAGGCGACCGTCGGTTCCGGCAACCACCTGGGGGGCAAGTTCGAGGAACTCCGCGACCTGCGTCAGGCGATCATCGCCGCCACCGGCAAGGGCGAGCGGGTGGCCTTCTGCATCGACACCTGCCACATCCATGCGGCGGGGTACGACCTGTCCACCGAGGCCTCCGCCCGGGCCGCCCTGGGCCAACTGGCACAGGTGTGTGGGCTGGAGCACGTCCGCTGCCTGCACCTCAACGACTCCAAAGCCCCCGCGGGCAGCCGACGCGACCTGCACGAGCACATCGGCCGGGGCACCATCGGCCCGGCGGGCTTTGGGCCGTTCCTTCGTGAGCCGGCCTTCGCCGGGGCCCCGATGATCATGGAGACGCCCAAGGGTCCGCCGGAACTGGACAAGGCCCGCACCAGCCTGCCCCCCGAGAAGTGGCCGGTGGCGTGGGACCAGATCAACGCGGATGCGCTGCGGGCGATCGCCGCCGGCGAAACGCCCACGCTGGTGCAGACCGCCGCCACACCAACCAAGCCCGCCAAGCCGGCAAAGCCCACCAAGCCGGCGAAGGCCGCCAAAGCCGCCAAGCCCGCCAAAGCCCAGCCGGGCAAGACGATGGCCCGGCGGAGCGGAGCGTCCACCACCGCCGGCAAGACGCCCCGAACGCCGGCGTGATTGTCGGGCGGGTCATCCCGCCCGGTCTCGACCCCCTTACCCTCTTCCCGCTATGCGCACGACCTCTTCGGCCACCCATCCCCGTCCACTCCTGCGCTGTGCCGCCCTGCTCGCCGGGGCCTCCGCCCTGAGCCTGCTGGTCGGCTGCCAGAGCAAGCCCGGCGACGCGACGAGCACCGACCAGACCCTTCCTGCCGCCACCGGCACCGGCGCTGACCAGTTGTCGGCGGGCGAAGAGGCCCTGCGGTCCGGCGACCGCGCCCGCGCGCTGTCGGAGTTCGCCAAGGCGATCGAGGTCAACCCGCAGCTGGTCACTGCCCACATGGCCGTGGGCGACATCCACCGCGAGTCCGGCGATTACGTCGCCGCCGAGAAGGCCTACGCCTCAGCAGCACGGCTCGACCCCGGCAACTTCGACGCCCAGTTCTACCACGGCCTGATGCTGCACCTCACGCAGCGGATCACCGACGCCATCCGGGCCTACCTCAAGGCCCTGGCCGTGCGGCCCGACGACTTCCAGGCCAACCTCAACCTCGCCACCGCCTACTACCAGTTGGGCGAGAGCCGTCAGGCCCTGCCCTACGCCCAGCGTTCGGTCGCCCTGAACCCCTCCGACGGCCCGGCCCGCTTCAACCTCGGCGCCGTCTACGCCTCGCTGGACAACCACCAGGCCGCGGTCACCGAGTACCAGCAGGCCGCCGAACTCATGCCCCTCTCGGCCGGGCTGCTGCTGAACCTCTCGGAGTCCTACGGGCGGCTGGGCCGCTGGACGGAGATGCGCAACACCCTGCAGCAGTTGGTGCAGACCGAGCCATCCCCCGCCGCCCACGAGCGGCTGGGCTCGGCCCACTTCCGCCTGAATGACTTCGGCTCGGCCCTGCAGAGCTTCCAGGCGGCGCTAACGCTGGACCCGAACTACTTCCCCGCCCTTAACGGCGTGGGCGTGTGCGAGTTGAACACCTGGATCCTCTCTGACCGCACCGACCTGGCCGCCCGCCAGCGCGGGGTGGAGGCCCTCCGCCGTTCCATCCAGCTCAACCGCAGCCAGCCCCGCGTGGAAGAGCTGCTCTCGCGGTACCGCTGAACCGCCCCCCCACTCTCCCGGCCCCCACTCTCCCGGCCCCCCTC
>JAJTDF010000116.1 GCA_021294835.1 Planctomycetaceae bacterium | reverse complement strand
TCCCCGATCGAAACACCCGGCAGGCCTCTGGGTGCAAGCCACCAGCAGCGTAAACAGAACCCGCCCGCTCAACCTTGCTCCACTCATCGCCGCACTCCTCATAGACCACCACCCACACGAACGCACATCCCCGCCACGTCCCTGCCTTCATTTTGTCATTTTGCCATTTTGTGATTTTGCAATTTCACTCCCCTTCACCATCCCCGCCATCACCCGCTGCATCATCCGCACGCGCCCCAACCTCGGCAGCGTCCTCAGCGACTACCCCAGCACCACACCGACAGCCACCTCGGCCGCACCGCCAGCCGAGCGCCTTTCCCACAAAACGCACACCGACCCCCGGGCACCCAGCCCGGGGGTCGGCGGCAACCGGCTGTGTTGTTTGGTCCTGCCAGATGCTCAGCGGGCCGGGGCCGCCGCGGCCTTGGCTCGCACCGCCTCAATCGTCCGCTTGGGGTTGATCACAAACCGCCCGGCCTGCCCGGGCACCGGCTCGGCGTGGTCGCTGATCAGCTTGACGACCTCCGCGGGCTTGAGCTCCGGCCGCAGAGCCAGGATCTTCGCCGCCAGGTTGCTGGTCTGCGGGGCCGCCATCGAAGTCCCGGAGAACTTGATCTTCTGCCCGCCGGGCACCACGCTCTCGATGCGGTAGCCGTTGGCGTACAGCGACACGCCCTTGCCCGTGCTGGTGAACGAGGTGAACGCGTCCTTCTGGTTCACCGCGCCCACCGTCAGCAGGTTGGGCAGCTTGAGCCCGGCGGGCACGTACTCGGCGAAGTCCACGTCGTTGTCCTCGTTGCCCGAGCCGGCGATGAACAGAATCTCCGGGGCCGAGGTGATGGCCTCGCGCAGGCCGTCGCGCAGCCCGGCGAAGATCTGCCGGCTCAGTTCCGCCCGCTCCTCGGGCGTGGCGCCGGCGCCGGCCGCCGTCAGCATGCCCTCGAAGATCGACCGGCTCACGCGCCAGCTCATGTTCACCACCCGCACGTCGGCCTTTTTCAGGTACGCCACCGCCGCCTTGCAGCTCTCGCCCCAGGCCTTGCCGTCCTCCACCGTCGGAGCCCGATCGGGGATCGACTTGAACGGCCAGTTCTCCGTCACGTGCATCAGCCGGATGAACGGATTGCCCGCGACGGTGATGCCGGCCACGTGCGTGCCGTGGGTGTAGTTGCCGATCAGGCCCATGTCATCGTTGAATGTCCGCATCTGCTCAGCATTGATCGACCGCATGAACGCCTGGTACGCCTCCACCCCCGGGTTGCTCACGCCCGCCTGCATGTCCTGCGACGCGGCGACGAACCCCATCAACCGGTCCTTGTCGCCCTTCAGCCCCTCCAGCGAGGCCAGCGGCCCCGTCGTCGGCTTGCGCTCCAGCGAGAAGGCGATGCCGTGCAGGTCGTCAACAAACCCGTTGCCGTCATCGTCCTTGCCGTTGGGCTTCTCAGCGGCGTTGCTCCACAGCCGATCCGTGAACAGGCTGGTGTCCACGCCCGAGTCCCACACCGCCACCGTCACCGGCTTGGCCTGCTCGGAGGTGGACAGTTCCACCAGCCGGGGCGTCCAGCGGTCCTCGCTCTGGCCGCCGGCGGCCCCCCCTGTCGCCCCCGCCTCCAGCACCTCCCCGAACACCTCCGCGATCACCGGCAAGAGCGGAAGACCGAACCTGAGCGTTTGCCGTATGTCCACCAGCCCTGAGACGATCTCAGCCCCCACCTTGCCGTTGCCCGCGGCAATCAGCGGGTCCAGCGAGGCGGCGACGCTCGCCTCCACCAACTGCGGCGTCACCATCTTCGCCTGATTCCGCACGTTCACCAGACGGTCGCGGATCAGGTCGATCGGCAGCGGCGTGTACAGCTTCTTGAGTTCCTCGCGGAAGACCTTCCGGAACGTCGGGTCATCGAGCTTCAGCCCGCCCGCCGCCCGCTCGGCCGCTATACGCGCCCGCAGCGCCAGCCCGCGGGTCACCTTCTCGCTCTCCTTGGTCTCCAGCGCCTTGGCCTTCTCGGTGAACGCCAGCGCCTTCTCCAGGTCCCCCTTGACCACGTACGCGCTGCTGATGGCCTCGTAGTACCCCTTCAGCGTCGCCGGGTCCTGAATGTCGTACGCCTCCAGGTCCGCCAGCGCATCAGCCAGCGCTGCGTCCACCAGCGCGAAGAACTTCGCGTCGTCGTTGACCACCTCCAGCGCCTTGCCCGTCAGCGGATACGTGTGCCGGGGCAGGTCGTCCGCCGTCTTCACCGGCTTGCGCTCCTTGCCGGCAGGCGTTGCCGCCGCCGGTTGCCAAGCCGCGCCCGACTCCGCCCGGGCAACCCCCGCCCCGGCCGCCAGTGCCACCCACAACGCGCCCGTCATGCCCAGAAATTCCGCTCCAGTCACGTGCCTGATCATGTCCTCGACTCCATCTAGTGGTGCGTGCGACGCAACGCCAGACCCACCCTGCCTGGGGTCCGGACCGTTGCGCAGTCGCCCGAAGGCGATGTTCTTTTATTTTACTTAACAACCGTTGAAAAACAAATAGAAAAAACAACCATTTTCTCCGACAATTGCACCTCCGTTCGACTCCTTACAGATTCCAAACCCACGCTGCGGGGCCGGATCTCCCGCCCCCCACCCCGACGCCGGTTCACCGCCGATGCCGCCGCAGCAGCGCCGTCCCCCTCCCCCCATCACCCCTGTCGACCCCTTTCTCCGGCATTTCCACCGCACCCTTTCACCTTCTTCTCCGAATAACCTCTACCAGTCCGCCCGGTCCGGAACCCTCCCGAGTACCCCCATGGCCGAGATCGACGCCGTCATCCGTTCCGCCGCCCTCCGCCTGCTGCTGATGCGCTGGGCCCGGGCGCTGGTCGTCACGCTCACCGGCGTGCTGGTCGCCCTCGCCGTGCTCCGCATCGCCCAGGCCATGGGCCTGTTCGGCGTGAACTGGATCAAGGCCGCGACCATCCTCCCCCCCGCCATCGTCGTGCTCACGCTGATCTACGCCCTGCTCACGCGCGACAAGCCCGCCGCCGTCGCCCGCCGGGTTGACGAAGGCGCCGACCTGCGCGAGGCCCTCTCCACCGCGCTCGCCCTTCGTGCCGGCGTCGCCGGGGTGGACCCCGCGTGGGCGAAGGTCGCTCAGGAGAGCGCCGCCCGCCAGGCCAAGGGCGTGCGCCTCTCGGCCGCGCTGCCCTGGCGCGCCCCGCGTCAGTGGCCCATGCCCATCATCGCCGCCCTGGCGCTGGTGATCATCTGGGTGCTGCCCGTGCCCGACGTGTTCGGCAAGCGTGCCCAGGCCCAGGCCGCCGAGCAGAAGAAGCAGGACCTCAAGCAGGCCGAGCAGTCCGCCGCCGACGCGATCAAGCGCGTGGAAGAGAAGCTCAAGAGCATCGCACCGCTGCCGGAAGTCGAGAACCCCGAAACCCCCACCGCCGACGCCCCCAAGCCCCTCTCCCCCGAGGAGATCCAGCGCGCCGCGGTCAAGAAGCTCTCCAGCATCAAAGAATCCCTCGAGAAGCGCATGGCCGCATCCACGCAGAGCCAGCTCTCCTCGGCCACGCAAGAGAAGCTCAAGCAGCTCCGCTCCCCCTCCTCCGGGCCGGTCGCTGAACTCTCCAAGCAATTGGCCGCGGGCAACTTCTCCGCCGCCAAGGACGCGCTGGAGAAACTCCTCGATGACGCCAAGTCCGGCGGCATGTCCGACAAGGACCTCGCCCAGGCCAAGGAGCAACTGGCCAACCTCGCCAAGCAACTCCAGGAACTCGCCAAAGACAAGGCCGCGCTCGAGCAGGCGCTCAAACAGGCCGGCATGGATCCCAAGCTCGCCTCCGCCGACCCACAGCAACTGCAGGAGGCCATCAAGAACGCCCAGAACCTCTCTGAGGAGCAGAAGCAGCAACTCCAGGCCCAGGCTCAGGCGGCCCAGAAGTCCTCCGAATCCTGCAACGGCATGGGCCAGGCCATGAGCCAGATGGCCCAGGGCATGGGCCAGCAGGGCATGGATCAACAGGGCATGCAGGGCGCCGAGGGGATGGAAGGCCAGCTCTCTGATCTGGCCATGGCCCAGCAAGAGGCCAACGCCATGGCTGCCGCCATGCAGGAGGCCCAGATGCAGCTCGCCCAGATGGGCCAGTCCATGGGCCAGTGCGATTCGCCCGGCATGGGCCAGTGCGCCGGCGGCATGATGGGCAGCAGCCCGTGGGCTGCGGGCCAGAGCGATCAGGCCGGCGAAGGCCAGGGCGGCCCCGGCCAGGGCAACGGCGGTTCGGCCGGCGAGGCCGCGGCCCCGGAGAAGTGGCAGATCCGCAAGGCCAACACCGCCAACACCGGCCAGGGCCCGATCATCGGCACCACCATGGTCGAGGGCGAGTCGATCAAGAACGAGGCCCGGCAGCAGGTGGCCGCCGCCATCGCCGCCGCCAGCGAGCGTTCCACCGAGGCCATCGCCAAGAACGACATCGAGCGGCAGTACGAGCGCGCCGTCAAGCACTTCTTCCAGAGCATGCAGCGCAAGACCGGCGGCCCCGCCCCCGCGGCCACCCCCGCCAACACACCCGCCAACACCCCCGCCAACACCCCCGCCAACACCCCCGCCGACAAGCCGGCCGAGCAGCCCGCCAAGTAACCCGGCCACGCAGTCCCGGCCAAGCAACCCCGCCAATCCACCCGCCGGCCGATCCGCAGCCGCCCTCACGCCGTACCGTCCGGCGTTATGCCCACCTCACGCCGCCACGTGCTCCGCTCCGCGCTTGCGCTCAGCCTGCTGGCCGCAAGCGGCGCCGCCCTGCCCGCCTGCCGCCGTTCGCCCGCCGGCCCGCGGCTCTACACCTCGGTCGATACCGAGTTCCTCGACCTGCTGCTGCCCGACCTGAACGCCGCCGTGGGCCTGCCCGTGCAGGTGATCGGCGACACCGAAGCCACCAAGACCACCGGCCTGGTGCAACGCCTGCTGAGCGAGGGCGGCACCTCCCGTGCCGACGTCTTCTGGTCCTCCGAACCCCTGGGCGTCATCCGCTTGAACGCCGCCGGCCTGCTCGCCGAGCCCACGCTGCCGCCGGCGGTCACCGCCGAGTTCGGCTCCGCCTGGCCCGCCGAGCACACGCTCCGCACCTCATCTGCCGCACCCTTCGCCTTGGCCTTCGCCCACCGCGCCCGCGTGCTCGCCTTCCGCACCGACCACCTCTCCGCCGACCGCCTCACCTTCGACAGCCTGCTGGATCCCTCACTCGCCGGCCGCATCGGCCTGGCCCGCCCCGCCTTCGGCACCACCCGCGCCCACTTCGCCGCCCTGCACCACGCCCTCGGGGCCGAAGGCCGTGAGGGGGGGTTCACCACCTGGGCCGCCGCCTTCGCCGCCAACCGCCCGCGGCAATACGACGGAAACGCCGCCGTCGTCCGCGCTCTGGCCCAGGGTGAGATCCACCTCGGCCTGACCGACTCCGATGACGTCTTCGCCGGCCAGCGCAACCGCTGGCCGATCGACATGGTCCTCCACGGCCGGCCCGAGTCCCTGCCGGTGCCCCGCTGCCTGATGATCCCCAACACCATCGCCGTGCTTCGCGCCGCCCCCTTGCCCCAGGCCGCTTCGGCGCTGCTCGCCGCCGTTCTCGCCGGACCGGTCGAGCGTGCCCTGGCCGCCTCGGCCTCGGCCAACGTGCCGGTGCGGCCCTCGGCCCTGCCACCCGCCCGCAGCGACGGCGCCCCGGTGTTCAACCCCGACCGCGCCCTGCAGTGGCACCCCGATTGGACCACCATCGCCGACCACGCCGAGCCCGCCCTGCGCGCCTGGGCCAAGGCCACGGGCGAGTCCGCCTGACGCTTCGTCCGATACCCGTCCCCCCCCCTCCCCGCTTCTCGGACCACACTCGCGCTCCCCGACGGTGCGCCTTCCCGCACTTCACCACCTTCACATCGGGTCCTCTCGATCCTGCCGTTCCGCCCAAAGTGGCTCCGCCAAGCCGCCGATACCACCTCCCGTTCGCGTACGCAGGGTCTGTCCTGCACCTCGAGCGTTCTGGAGTAGACCATGGCCGTTGACGTTGCCAAGCGTGACGCAGTGGTGGCAGCAGCCATCCGCGAAATCTCACACATTGCCACCCTCCCCGAGATCACGCTGAAGATCATCCAGCTCGTTGAGGATCCCGCCTCCACCGCTCAGGATCTGCACAACGTCATCGCCAAGGACCCGGCGCTCTGCACGCGCATCCTCAAGGTGGTCAACTCCGCCTTCTACGGTCTCCCCGGACAGATCGGCTCCATCAACCGCGCCATCGTCCTGCTCGGTCTCAACGCCGTCAAGAACATCGCCATCGCCGCCTCCCTCGCCAAACTCTTCAAGGGCGGACACCTCTCCCCCAATTTCTCCGCTCGCGACCTCTGGATCCACTCCGTCGGTGTCGCCGCCGCCACCAAGCTCCAGGCCGACCACCTCAAGCTCGGCCTCGCCGACGAGTCCTTCCTCGGCGGCCTCATCCACGACGTCGGCCTCATGGTCATGCTCCAGTTTGACCGCAACAAGCTCATCGACACCGTCGAACGCGTCGCCGCCGCGGGACCCGGCACCGACATGCTCGCCATCGAGAACGAAACCTTCAACGCCAACCACCAGGACTTCGGCGCCGCACTCTGCGACAAGTGGAAGTTCCCCCGCTCGTTCATCCACGTCTGCGGCTTCCACCACCGCCCGCTCGACCTGCCCCCCGAGCACCGCACCATCGCTTCCATGGTCTACATCTCCGACCGCCTCGTCGCCGAACTCAAGGCCGGCTTCAGGCTTGACGTCCCATACCTGGAAATCCCCCAGGACGTTCTGGATCAGCTCAAGCTGTCCAGGAAATCGATCGATGACATCCGCGCCAAGCTCCCCGAGCAGATCGACGCCGTCTGCGACATGCTCGCCTGAGTGGCGCCCACCCGACCCTTCCGCGGCAGGCACAGGAACGTGCCCCAGGTCGCACGGACCGCGACCAGCCGCGAAACGAACTCTCTCTCTTTCTCCCTCCGGGCGGCTGGACGAAAGTCCTGCCGCCTTTTTCTTGCGCCCCAACAATCCCGGCGTGAG
>JAJTDF010000115.1 GCA_021294835.1 Planctomycetaceae bacterium | reverse complement strand
CTCAAATCTGAGATCCCTCCCCTGCTCCCTTCCCCTCCTCCCCTCCCCTCTGCCCTCTCAAATCTCAAATCTGAGATCCCTCCCCTGCTCCCCTCCCTCCTCCACCCCCGCCGAGAGGGCTCGCCGCCCTCCCGGCAACCCTCCCGCCAGAGCCGCGCGCACCTCGGGCGCTCAAATGGGACCGCGGCCATTCAGCCGCGGAGACCCAACGTGCTGCGCTCCAGCATGTTCCGACACGGGCTTCAATGGGACCGCGGCCAATCAGCCGCGGACACGTGGGCAACGCGCTGAACGGCGCGGCCGATCTTCTTGCTTCGATGGGACCGCAGCCATTCAGCCGCGGACACGAATCCAACTTCCTCATGGAGTCCATGTGCGTCGTGCTTCAATGGGACCGCGGCCAATCAGCCGCGGAGACCTGCCCGGCACCATTGGCCATGGCGCGGCAAGCGAACCTTCAATGGGACCGCGGCCACTCAGCCGCGGAGACGGGTCGACGGGCGGCGGGTTGCGTCCGACACCCTGGCGCTTCAATGGGACCGCGGCCAATCAGCCGCGGAGACACAAGACCGACGCGGCCTATCCGACCGTGAAGTTCCTTCAATGGGACCGCGGCCAATCAGCCGCGGAGACGCTCTCGCCGCTTCCGACCACGCACCAGTCGTCGATGCTTCAATGGGACCGCGGCCATTGAGCCGCGGACGGGCAAGAAGTTCCCAGCGTGGGGTACACCGTTGTTGCTTCAATGGGGCCGCGGCCATTCGGCCACGGAGACGGTGTTCGTCGGCTTGGTTCATCCGGTCCATCTGAACGCTTCAATGGGACCGCGGCCAAGCAGCCGCGGAGACACGAGCCCCGCTGATGGCTGTGCGTTCTCTTGCGTTCCTTCAATGGGACCGCGGCCATTCAGCCGCGGAGACAAGCACCCGTGGCTGGATCTGCTCGTGCCCTTCGTGCTTCAATGGGACCGCGGCCACTCAGCCGCGGAGACGCCCAGCAAAAGTCGGTGCTGGACATCGTGACGAACCTTCAATGGGACCGCAGCCATTCAGCCGCGGAGACGCTCACCACGCGGCATGGCCTCGCTGTCCATCTGGCTTCAATGGGACCGCGGCCAATCAGCCGCGGAGACGGCGGTACATCACGCCCCTGGCGCTGCGGCTGCTGTGGCTTCAATGGGACCGCGGCCATTCAGCTGCGGAGACGCGCCAGGCGCGGAAATGGCGGGTGATGGTGTCGTAGCTTCGATGGGACCGCGGCCATTCAGCCGCGGAGACGGTGCGAATCTGATCCGGCGCAACATCCCACACGCGGCTTCAATGGGACCGCGGCCATTCAGCCACGGAGACGCCGAGGCCCGAACGTCCCAGGCCGAGCCGGTCCAGCTTCAATGGGACCGCGGCCGTTCAGCCGCAGACACTTCAAGGAGAGGTCGGCCCCGGCTATCGAATCGTGCACCTTCAATGGGACCGTGGCCATTCAGCCGCAGACGCGGGGAATTCTATCGCATCGGCCCGGAGGCTTGGCTGCTTCAATGGGACCGCGGCCATTCAGCCGCGGAGATGTCGACGCTGCCCAAGTTCTCACCGTGGCGGGGCATGCTTCAATGGGACCGCGGCAATTCAGCAGCGGACGTCTTGCCATCGCCAGCGGGACCAAACACGAACATCTTGCATTAATGGGACCGCAGCCAATCAGCCGCGGCCGCCGACGAACTGGCCAAACGCAACTACGCAACGTTCCCGCTTCAATTGGACCGCGGCCAACCAGCCGCGGAGACAGCATCACCGGTGGCGACCCGCAGAGCGTGGAGCGGCTTCAATGGGACGGCGGCCATGCCGCCGCGGAAACCCGCCGGCGACGTGGACAAGAGCAAGGCGGGGCAGCTTCAATGGGACCGCGGCCATTCAGCCGCAGACACGGGCCGGTCGACGTGGAGCAACGCGAACTTCGCCTTGCTTCAATAGGACGGCGACCAATCAGACGGACACGTGCGCCTGACCATCGGGAACCGGGACGTCATCGAGCTTCAATGGGACCGCGGCCAATCAGCCGCGGACACGTGCGCCTGACCATCGGGAACCGGGACGTCATCGAGCTTCAATGGGACCGCGGCCAATCAGCCGCGGAGACGCAAATATTTCTCCAGGATCGCCTTCCCTTGAATCTCGCTTCAATGGGACCGCGGCCAATCAGCCGCGGACACACGGGCACGGGGACGTTTGCGGCGACCATCGCCACGCTTCAATGGGACCGCGGCCATTCAGCTGCGGAGCCGCCAACCCCCCTTTTCCAGTTCTTCACTTGCCAAACAACCGCCCACGCCCACCCCGGCGGCCTCACGTGTCAGAGTCTATCGCCAGCACCCCCAGCCCAGCATGCCGCCCAGCACCCAGCGCCAGCGGCCCCGCAAACGGCCGCCGGAACACCAGCCGCACATGCACCGCCGGCAGGTGCGTCAGGTAACTCGGGCGCCTGAACTCCCCCAACGGCGCCGTCAGTGCGCCCCCGCCCTTGGGCAACTGCGCTGCCCGATGAATCTCCACCCGCTCCACCGCCGCCGGGTTGATCCCCGCATGCTCGAGCGCCTCATGCACGGCCGCCACCGCATCATCCGCCCGCGCCAGGATCTTCGCCTGTCCTGGGCTTCTCGCCTCACCCGCCGCCACCAACCGCTCCCGATTCGCCACCCGCGCCTTCGGGTGCCTTGGCAACAGCACCGGCGTCACCGACACCCACCGTCTCGCTGCCTCTTGTCCCCCACGCGCCGCATACAGCCGAAACACCCGCCCAAACTCCATCTCATCCGGCTCCACCGGGTCCAACCGCGCCACCGCCTCCCCCGTCGCCTCATCAATCAACTCCGCATGCGCCAACCGCTGCCGCACCCACGCCGCCGTCCGGCCATCGCCGCCGTGCGGCTCGGCCACCATCACCCGCCGAATCATCCCATCCGCGTGCGGGTGCCCCACCGTCGGCAACGCCAGGTACGACAGCCGCGGATACACATCGTCCCTCGTCCGCCGCTTGTCACCCCCCGCGGGCCCATGCCCCGCGACACAGCGCAGCGACCACTCCTCCGTCCGCCACCCGTCCGGGTCCAGATCGCCCCTCGCCGCGATGCACGCCACATGCCGAACCATCGCCGCCACCCGGTTGGCGGCCGTCGGAGCGAGAGCCACCGCCCCGGAGTCATCACCCACAGGCCGGAGAATGAACGCGGCAAAGGGCCGCTCGGGCAGATCCTCCTCGTGCCGATAGCCACTGGTGCCAAACACCCGCAGGGCCGGCACTGCCTGCGCAACACCCCCCTGCAGCCGCTTCACGAACCCGGCATGCCGAACGGCCAGGTGGTCCAGCGTTCCCGCAACCGGCACCCGCAGCGTTTTCCCGCCACCACGACCCGGAACCCAGCGCTCGCCTCCAAGCCGGCCGACTTCCGCATCGCTCACCAGCCGCGCATCCCCCACCGCTGCATCCACACCCCAGCCCAGGGCAACGATGCTCCTCGCCGCAGCGCGAATCGCGGCCTCATGCACCCGCGCCAACTCGGCATTCTCACCGCCCAGCGGCCAAACGTAATGGACGGTGTACGGCCCCTCGCCCAGCAGATGAGTCGGCCGGAACACCTTTCGTGTGCGGTCCTCAAACGATGCCGTCGAATCACCGCGTACCCACTTGCCGGCGGTCACATCCGCCGTGTTGCTGGGAACATACCTGGGCACCGCCTGCCCAACCACCGCCGGGGGCGTCCAGATGCGCGGCGGGCAAGCGCCGCACAGCCCTTCAAACCACCGCAAAGCCGCCGATCGCTCCGGCCCCACCCCGCCAGCATCACCAGCGCCGCCGTTCACAGCCCCCGATGCGACGCCCGCCACCATCGCCTGAAACAGCCGCAGCGGCGACGGCGGCCACTCATTCGGCGCAGCCTCCTCCGGCCCGCTCCGCGCATGGCAAGTGGGCTGAAGGAAGGTCACCGAGATCACCAGATGCGTCAGCGTCACAGCCATCACTCCCCGGCGTCCGCCGCGCGCTTGCCCTTCGCGCCCTTCTTCTCAGCCTTGGCATCATCCACATCGTCCTTGGCCCGGCTCTTGTCAAACTCCACCGTCTTGGATGGCCCAACGCCGAACTTCTCCGCCGCCACCTTGGCATAGGCCAACGCCTCGGCATGCGTCAGGGTCTGCGGCCGCCGAGTGCCGTCGGGCTCCACCAGACTGAACTCCCGCGGTGCTGGCTTCGCATCAGGGTCCAGCACAAGCGTGCATCCCTGCCGCAGGTACCCGACAAAGGCGCTCGGATGGGTGAACGCAACCAGCGAGAGTCCGAGGATGTACCGCCGCAACGCCAGCGTCTGGGCCTGATCCGACCCGGCCATCAGTCGCCGGATAGCGGCCAGGTTCAAAGTCGCATCCCGGCGCACGCCGCCAGTCGCGATGACACCGCCCGGCGTAGCCGCCGACGGAACGTGCGTGAATCCCTTCTGGGCGTACTTGTCCTTGACCGCCTTGCTGCTCGCCTCCTCAAGCACCCCCTCCGCCACATAGTCGATCACCGGCACGAACTGAGCGCCACGGGTCAGGCGGCGAACGTTGAAGGCGCGGATCGTGGAATTGACCAGCCGCGGCAGGCGTGCTTGCGTGTTCCGAGAGTCCCACACCCCAAACACCACCGAGGTCGGCGCAATCTTGGCCAACTCCACGGTATTGCCCCGCAGCACCTGCTTGAACGCCTCGTGGATCGGTCCGGCCAACTCGGTACAGCGGGCAATCGCATCGCCGGCACGGTGCCCTGCCTCCAGCAAGCTCACCGTGCGGCCACCAGCCTTGATCGCAATCTGCGGGACCAGCCCCGCGTACGGCTCTTTGCCGAACTCGGGCTCAACACGGTTGGCCTGCGAGCCCACCGAATCGATCAAGCAGACGTTCTCCCCATCCGGCTGCCCATCAAACGGGCCGTCGATGTTGTACCCACCTGCGAACTTGGCCTTGTCCTCAGCCGCTGCGAACGTGGCTGGGAACAGCACGGCATCCTGTCCCTCGACGGGCATGAGGTGCTCACGAATCACCAGTGCCGCCGGTCCCGCGTCCGCCAGCCAGCCATCAAACGTCTTCACCAAATCGCTCATTGCGCATCTCCTTCATTCAGCCGCACCGCCGGAAGAAAGCCCTTGTGCTTGCGTTGATCAGTCCGGAACCCGTTCTCGAAACGAAAACGCGGCCCAACCACCCCGTGAAGTCGGCAGCAGGCAGCCAGCGCAGCCACCGTCAGCGGCAACGGAGTAGCCCAAGCCCGATACTCGAATGTCCGAGGCCGATCGGTCGGCATCGGGCGAAACCGCTGCAGCCCGACAAGCGTCAGCGCCTCCACCGCCGGGCAAGCCGCCGACGGCATCTGAATCGCGTCCGGGGCGAAGCCAAGGTCGATCGACTTGGCGCTCCCGCCCCGCCTGGCGTCGAAGTAGAACGGCTCCCTCTTCTTCGCTTTGGCCTTCGGCTTGGTCGGATCCGGCGGGGCATAGACCACCCGCAGATCGCCAAAGGGGTCCACCTGTACCGGGTCCACCGCAGCCCGCATGGACTCAAAGATGACCTTGGCGTTCATCGTTCCCGCCCACGGCTTGAGTGCCTTGTCCGCCCACCAGTCCAACCGAAGATCGAACGGCTCGCCCAACATCATCGGCGTTGCCAGCCCGCTGTCCTCTTCCTCGCCCTCACCGCCACCAGCGTCGTCCCCATCCTCCTCCGATGCGTCGCTGTCGCCAAGCAGGGGAGCATCCTTGAACACACGCAGCAACGTCTGCAAGCCCGCCTCTTGGCGCGACACCTGCATGACGAAGCAGTCCCCACCAAAGAAGCCAACACTGCCCGGCCACAACCGCGCTGCCAACTCAAACAGGCCGCAGCACGAAAAGAACTGTCCCGGATTAGCCAGGTCCACGGGAATTCGAACATCCGTCAGCTTCATGCGTGCCCCCCTCCCCGCACCACCCCCGCCCTCGACGCCTCCGCATCCGCACATCGCAACACCGCCTCAAGCCAAGCCAGCCCCCACCGCCCATACCGCGCTTGGAGCGTCGCGAACCTTCGCACCGCCTCAATCGCCGCCCGCTCGTTCTTCACCGTCGCCACCGGCTTGCCCGGTTCGCCCACATCAAAGTGCCGCGGCTCGAAGTGCGGGCGCGCCCACCCATGGTGGGCCGCAATCACGTGCAACACCACCTCGCGCTGCTCCACATCCAGCCCCGCCACCGCCGCATCCGCCTCGGCATCCAGCAGCGACCCCAACTCGTGCCGATACCCCGCCAGCGCACGCGAGTGCAGGTACCGGTCGCTCTTGGCAATCGGCCCCGCAGGCCCGCGCCACTGCGGATGGTTCATCGCATACCGCTGCCACACCACCCGCGCCTTGCCCTGGTCATGCAGCCGCCCCGCCACGCCCAGCGCCGCCACCATCCCCGCATCCAGCCCCAGCGCCCGCCCCATCCGCTCGGCAGAAACACCCACCGCCTCCTGATGCTCCGCCAACCCCACGCGCTCGCCCACTTCACGTTCCTCACCCACCCGCACGCGATACTCCAGCCGCAGCCCACCACCACCATCCTCATCGCCGCCAATCTGCACAACATGCCGCGTCTGGCACGCCTCGACCGGCCGCGCCATCGTCCCACCCAGCATGTGCTCGCTGCCATCACCCTTCACCAACACCCGATACCGATCACCCACGCCCGCCGCCGTCCACTCCGCAACGTCCAGAGCCGAACCGCCCGCCGGGGCCGCCGCTTGGCCGTCAAGCGTCCCGCGTTCGCTCAGCCCGCCCACCCCGGCCGGCAGCACCACCGTCGCATACGCCAGCCGCGCCTGGACCCTTCGCGCGATGTTCTTATCCGCAGGTGCAAGGTCCCGCAGCCGCACCCACTCCGCCAAACCCTGCCGCATCAGCACCACCAGCGGGTTGGCTGCCATCGCTGCGCCCGCCCCGTCCGGCTCGTGCGCAGCATCCGCCGCCGCACCCGCGGCCTTCGCCGCGCTCTTCTCCAGCCGATCGGCCAGTTCGCCCAGTTGCGTCTGCACCCGGTCGGTTCGGTCCTTCAGCCGCTCTGCCGCCCGCAGCCCGAACACCTCAAACACCGCCTCCAGATCCTCTGACCCGCAAGGAAGGTGCCCGCCCTCCTCGTCCACGCCGCCAGCCCTCGCCAACCACTCCACATCAGCCCGCCAAGCCACCGTGGTCTCCGGCGGGTCTTCCTCCGTCACCCCGTGCAGATACGGCTCAACCGGCGGCCGCCCCGGCAACTCCCCAGCGATGGAGGTCATCGCCCAAGCATCAAACAGCACATCGGTGGTCGCAAGAATCGTCGGTGGTGGCGTGAACGCCGCCCGCTTCTCCTCCGCCGTCAGTCGGTTCATCACCGCATCCATCCCCGCCGGTGACACATCCCCTCCGGCAGCCGCCACCTTGCCGAGGATCGCTCCAGTCTTGCCGACCGCCAGCGTGTAAGGCGTCGGTGCCTTCTTGCCTCCCCCCTCGTCGTCCCCAGCCGTCACCACCACCACGCTGGCCTGCCGCACCTGCCCTTGATGGTCCTTCCCGCCCAGTCGGTTGACCCGTCCGAACCGCTGCGCCATGCTGTCCAGCGTCGTCAGATCACACACCAAATGGTCAGCGTCCAAATCCGCCCCAACCTCACCCGCCGAGGTCGAAACCAGGTACAACGATGCAGCCAGTGCCGCTCCGCGGTCCGCCCCCGAGCGGAACGCCCGGAACACCGGCCCCGCGGCAAGTTCGTCGCGCTCCTTGCCCCGCAGGGTGCCCGTCAGCATGGCCACCCGCTCAGCGCCCGCCGCGCCAAGTTTGGCACACACCGCATCGGCCACCGCCGCCGCCGCCTTCGGCGACCGCACATACACCAGCACCCGCGCCGGCGTCCGGCCCAGCGCAAGCGCCTGCGCTGCAATCTCCGCAACCTCGCCGCCCTTGCTGGCCGTCACCAGCCCAAGCGTCTTTGTCGCCTTCAGCCGCTCGGCCACCACCGGATCATCCCGGTCCTCAGCCTCCACCCCAAACACACCGGCCTGCCCACCCTCGGCCCCCTTCACTGCATCAGGCCGAATCGTCGCCGACAACCGCATCACCTTCAGCGGCAGCCGGTCCCCGCACCGCTTCTGCTCAGTCTCCACTGCGTTCAAGACGGCGTCAAACGCTGGCGACAGGTGCGCCTCATCATGCACCAGCAGCACATCCTGCCCAATCAGCCCAGCGTGGTGCGCTCGGCCGTACCGGCCATCGCCGTAACCAGAGAACAGCAACTTGCTGCCGATCATGTCGATGGTGCCGACGATGATCGCCGCCCGCGCCGGGTTCACCTTCCACTCCCCGTTGTCCGCCAACTCTCCCCGCAACGCGCTCACCGCGACCGGCGGGCCAACGTGCTCGCCCGCCAACCCATCCAACCGTCGCGCCAACTCCTCAACGGTTGCCGCGAATGGGCCCGCCTCGCTCGGTGCTGTCAGTCGCCGCAGGATGCGCACAGCATCATCCGTCGCCTGATCTACGACCGTCCGCCGATTCACCACATACACAAGCCGTCGGGGCAGTTTGGCACCCGCAGCCAAGGCAATCAGCCAGAGCGGAATGACCGAAGTCTTGCCCAGCCCGGTCGGCAACCGGCACACAGCCGGACACCGCCCCTCTGCCAAGGAGCCATACAGGCGAGCCTGCCACTTCAGGGGCGGTCTGTTCGACGCATCAAGCCCCCTGAACGCAGATTCAAACCAAGCTGATTGCTGGTCAGATCGTCCCACTGATACGAGGTTATACCCAACCTCAGAGTCTTTGTGGGGAAGGAACCCGAGAATTTACTGTCAATCATCTCTGAACGGGCTGCGCTGCGAAAACGGCACCCCAAACGACGGCGTTTCCCACCTCTGCTGCCATCTTCTCCACCGCCCCCGCCCTTCCTTATATCTCCCCCCCCTCCAATCCCCAAGGAGGGGCTGCCGGGGAACCCTCGGTTCCCCGGCGCCGGCTTCCCCCCAACCCCCGCAAGCCTCCCACGCCCCACCGCCCCACC
>JAJTDF010000041.1 GCA_021294835.1 Planctomycetaceae bacterium | reverse complement strand
ACCTACCCTCCCGGCCCCCTCGTCCCCCTCCCCCGGTCGGCCGTCCCCGCGTGTGGGCTTTGTCCGGATCACGCCCGCCCCGCATCGCCGCCCCCGGGCCCGCTCTTTTCTTGCTGCGTTTCCCATGCCCAAGATCACCATCGACGGTCGCGAGTGCGAGTTCCAGCCCGGGCAGCTCATCCTGCAGGTGGCCAACGCCAACAAAGTGGCCGTCCCGCAGTACTGCTACCACGACGGCCTCTCCGTCGTCGCCTCCTGCCGCATCTGCCTCGCCGAGGTCTGGCAGCCCAACCCCCGCAACAACAACAAGCTCGAGCCCCTCATGGGCGGCAAGCTCCTGCCCACCTGCCAGACGCAGTGCGCCGAAGGCATGGTCGTCTACACCGACAGCCCCCGCGCCGTCGCCAACCAGAAGGCGGTGATGGAGTACCTGCTCATCAACCACCCGCTCGACTGCCCCGTCTGCGACCAGGCCGGCGAGTGCTTCCTCCAGGACTACTCCTACGAGTACGGCCGCGGCCAAAGCCGCTTTGAAGAGACCAAGCTCAAGCAGCCCAAGAAGGACCTCGGCCCGCACATTTATCTCTACGCCGACCGCTGCATCATGTGCACCCGCTGCGTTCGCTTCACCCGCGAGGTCACCGGCACCGCCGAGCTGCTCGTCTCCGGCCGGGGCAACCGCGAAGAGATCGACGTCTTCCCCGGCCAGGCCCTGGACAACGAGCTCTCCGCCAACGTCGCCGACCTCTGCCCCGTGGGTGCCCTGCTGGACAAGGACTTCCTCTTCGCCCAGCGCGTCTGGTTCCTCAAGGAAACCCCGTCGATTGACGGCATCACCGCCTCCGGCGACAACATCTCCATCCACCACAACGAGGGCAAGGTCTACCGCATCAAGCCCCGCACCAACATGGCCGTCAACAAGTGGTGGATCACCGACGAGGTCCGCTACGGCTGGAAGTTCATCCACCGCGAGGACCGCCTCGGTCCCGCCACCGGCGGCCCGCAGCGCAAGCAGTTCGGCGTCCCCGTCCAGACCGACCTCGCCCGAGCCATTTCCGACACCGTCAGCGGCCTGCGTGCCGCCGTCACCGCCGGCAAGCGCACCGCCGTCATCGTCAGCCCCATGCTCTCCTGTGAGGAGGCCTTCGTGCTCGCCAAGGCCGCCCTGGCGATCGACGCCAAGGCCTTCCTGGCCGTCGGCCCCGTCCCGGTCATGGGTCAGGACAAGACCTTCCCGCCCAACAAGCCCGACGGCTTCAAGATGTACGCCGAGAAGTGCCCCAACAGCCGGGGCGTCCGCCGCGTGCTTGAAGCCCTCTCCGCCGCCACCCCGCACAACGGCTACGTCGCCTCCTTCGAGCAGATCACCACCCAGCTCGCTTCCGGCGAGATCGGCGCCGCGCTGATCACCGGCAACTACCCCAGCACCTGGGCCACCGACGCCTTCGTCAAGGCCGTCGAGGGCAAGTTCATCGCCCTGCTGGACACCCTCCCCAGCGCCCTGAGCGACCGGGCCGACATCGTCATCCCCGGCGCCACCTGGGCCGAAAAGGCCGGCTGCTTCCAGAACGCCCGCAACATGCTCCAGGCCTTCGAGGCGGCCATCCCCGTCCGCGACGGCTGCACCCCCGAAGGCCAGACCGCCCTGGAGATCCTCGCCGAGGCCACCGGCGCCAAGGCCGCCGGCCTCTTCAACGCCGCCGACGTCCGCCAGCAAATGGCCGCCACCGGCCCCGCCCTGCGCCCCTTCGCGACGGATGTCTCCCTCCCCGTCGCCGACGTGACCCAGGAAGCCGACATGGAAGTGGTCGAGCTGTAAACCCTGCTCCCCCTCTTTCCGCGCGGCACACCTTCCACTTGCCCACCCATGCCGGTGCTATTCGCGCCCCCTCCCCGCGCCCCCTCCGCGCGCCCACCACCGCCTTCTTGCCTTCCAACTCGGCCTTCCCACCCCGCCCCCGCTCGCACCACCACCCACCCCCAACCCCGGCCTTCATTTGACCATTTGTCACTTTGACCATTTGAACCCCCCTGAGGCAAACCCACCCTCTCGCATCCCCATCCCATTCCGCCCCCAACCCCGCACAAGCACGCTGCCTGACGGCTCGATAACCTCGCTCTGAGCACCACGCCCTCCGTCCTGCACACACCCCGTGCATCCGGTCGGCGGGTCGAGCCATTCGCTCCGTTGGAGTCTGTCCGTTGGTCTTTGGTCGAGGCGATGAACCCGAACGCTGGCAAGGTCCGTCCGGTCGTGACGACGGGTCGTCCATGGGCGGCTTCCGCGGCGCCCTGGGCCGCCTGTTCAGCCAGGGCGACAACCCGCTGATGTGGGGCCTGCCCGCCGGCACCGTCGCCGGCATCCGCATCAAGCTCGGCCTCCTGCTGATCATCTACATGATCGCCGAACTGACCATGGCCCCCCTGCGGGGCGGCTCGCTGGTCATCGCCGCCATCATGCTCGCCGCCCTCCTGCTCATCGTGCTCCTGCACGAGTTCGGCCACTGCTTCGCCTGCCGTTTCGTCGGCGGCGAGGCCGACGAGATCCTCATGTGGCCCCTGGGCGGTCTGGCCGCCTGCCACCCGCCCAACACCTGGAAGGCCCACCTGATCACCACCGCCGGCGGGCCGCTGGTCAACGTCGCCCTGTTCCCGATCCTTGTCCTGGGCGTCCTCGCCTGCGGGGGCGGCATGGCCCACGTGGTGTTCAACCCCTTGAAGATGGGTGCCACCCTGGTGGACTTCCAGACCGCCGCCGCCGGCGGCACCACGCTCGGGCTCTACGCCAAAACCGCCGTCTGGCTGCTCCACGTCACCAACCTCATGGTGCTGCTGTTCAACGTCCTGGTCCCCATGTTCCCCATGGACGGCGGGCGTCTGCTCCAGGCCCTGCTCTGGCGCAAGCAGGGCTATCGCGCCTCCATGGCCTTCTGCACCACCCTCGGCCTGGGCATGGCCGTGGTCCTCGGCGTGCTCGCTCTGGCCACCGAGCAGATGACCCTCATGGGCATCGCCATCTTCGGCGGGCTCACCTGCTTCACCGAAAAGCAGCGCCTGAAGTTTCAGGCCTCCGGTGGTGAGATGGGCGAACCCGAAGAGCCCTGGGCCCGCTCGGCCCGCAACCAGTTTGACGACGAGCCAACCGGGGCGGCCTCCGCCCGCCAACGGGCCGGCGATGACGATGCCGACGGGCTCAGCGCCGCCCAGCGTGCCGCGGAAAAGGCCCGGGCCAAAGCCCAGGCGCAGGCCCAGGCCGACGCCGCCGAGGAAGACCGCCTGCTGGCCAAGATCGCCAAAGACGGCATGGACAGCCTGAGCCGGGCCGAACGCCGCCGGCTGGAGGAGATCGCCGAGCGCAAGCGAAAGGCCAAAGGATGACCGGCCAATACGCCCGATGGCGACGCCCCGCGTGCGGATAAACTGGGCAAGCCCGGCCCCAGGGCCGAGCCCGATAGCGGAAGATGAGGGGGGAGGGGGGTGAGGGGGGGTGAGGGAGGGGCGAGGGTTGGAGGGGGCCAAGGCAGTCACAGGAGATCCAGCAAGGATGGGCTTGTACGACCGCGAATACGTCAGAGCCGGCACAGGGCGCGGAGGGTCCGGCTACGACGGCGGCGACGGACCAGGTGGGGCGGGGGGGCCGGGGGGAGGGGGGGGCGGCATCTTCGCCGGCGGCCCCCGCCACTGGACCTTCAACACCTGGCTGATCGTCGTCAACGTCGCCATCTTCCTCATCGGCGCCCTGGTGCTCAGCCAGCCGCAGTTCCTCCGGCCGGTGGAAACCCAGCAGCGCTTCTCGGTGGTCGCCGTCACCGCCGATGACCTCCGCCAGGGCGATCTGGACCGTCGCCAACTGGTCGACGTGCAGGTGGCCCCCAACGGCGTGCCCCAGGTGGTCCGCGGGTTCGCCGTCACCGCCCAAGGCAATCGCCAGCAGATCATCGGCGTGCAGCAGGTGCAGTACATGCCCGTGCACGAGGCCTGGGGCCACTTCTCCACCGGCAAGGGCTTCTTCGGCCTGGAGGTCTGGCGGTTTGTCACCTTCCAGTTCCTCCACGGCAGCATGCTCCACCTGCTGATGAACATGCTCGGCCTCTGGTTCGTCGGCGGGCTGGTCGAGGAGTACCTCGGCAGCCGCCGCTACGCCGCCTTCTACCTCACCTGCGGCATCTTCGGCGCCGTCGCCTACCTGTTGCTCAACCTCATGGGGCACCTGCTCCCGGTGCGCATCCCCGGGCTGCTGTTCAACGACGTCTACACCCCGCTGGTCGGCGCGTCCGCCGGCATCTTCGGCGTGCTCATGGCCGCCGCGTTCATCCGGCCCACGGCCATCGTGCAGGTCTTCTTCGTCCTGCCCATGAAGCTGCGCACCGCCGTGTACTGCTTCGTGGGCATCGCCCTGTTCAACCTGCTCTACGGCTCGGCCAACGCCGGCGGCGAGGCCGCCCACATGGGCGGCGCAGTCGCCGGCTACTTCTTCATCCGCAACGTGCACCTCCTCCGCGACTTCTTCGACATCGTCGGCAACTCGCGGGCGCCCACGGGCGGCGGTCGCCCGGGCCGCCCCGGCCGCGCCGGCGGCCCATCGGTCACGCCCCCCGCAGCCCCCCGCCGCCTCACCCCCGCCGAAGAGGCCGAGGTGGACCGCATCCTGGCCAAGGTCCGCGCCTCCGGGCTGCACAGCCTCAGCGACGCGGAAAAATCGGCCCTCGCGGCAGCCAGCCGCAAAGGAAGCTGACGCCGTGGCTGTCCGGCTCCAAGTCACGGCACGATCAGCCCGCTGCCCGGCCCGCACCGGCGTGGTGCAGACCCCGCACGGCCCATTCGCCACGCCCGCGTTCATGCCCGTCGGCACGCGGGGCACCGTCAAGGGCATCCTCCCCGGCCTGCTCGCCGGCACCGGCGCCCAGATCTGCCTGGGCAACACCTACCACCTCATGCTCCGGCCAGGCAGCCAGACCGTCGCCGCCCTCGGTGGCCTGCAGGTCTTCTCCGGCTGGCGGGGCCCCATGCTCACCGACTCCGGCGGCTACCAGGCCTACTCGATGGCCGATCTGAACACCATCAACGAAGACGGCGTGACCTTCAAGTCCGTGGTCGACGGCTCGATGGTCCACCTCTCGCCCGAGCGGGCCATCGCCGTGCAGAACCAGCTCGGCGCCGACATCATCATGGCCTTCGACGACTGCCCGCCCAGCGCTGACGCCACCGAGGCTCGCACCGCCGCCGCGTCATCCGGCTCGGCCGACGGCCCGACTGTGGACCCGCGCCTGGCGCGGGTGGTGCGTCGCGACACCAAGGCCAAGCAGGCCTCCGGCGCCGCCTTCTCGCATGCGCAGCGGCTGACCGAATCCGCCGAACGCACACTCCGCTGGCTGCAACGCTGCAAGGATGCCCACGCCCGGCCCAGCGAGCAGGCCCTGTTTGGCATCGTGCAGGGCGGCACCGACCCGGCCATGCGGGCCTGGTGCGCCGAGCGGGTCTGCAACATCGACCTGCCCGGCTACGCCATCGGCGGGGTGGCCGTGGGCGAGACCAGCGAACAGATCGCCGCCGTCGCCAAGTTCACAGCGCCCCTGCTGCCCGAGCACAAGCCCCGCTACCTCATGGGCGTCGGCTACGAGCGCGACATCGTCGCCGCCGTGCTCGCCGGCGTGGACATGTTCGACTGCGTCCTGCCCACCCGCAACGGCCGCAACGCCAACGCCTTCACGCCCACCGGCCAGATCCGCCTCCGCAACGCCAAGTTCGCCCTTGACCGCGGGCCGATCGACCCCGGCTGCGACTGCCTCGCCTGCGCCGGCGACGGCGGCGTGCTCGCCGGGCGGCTGGGGGCCGCCGCACCCGACAGCGCCGCCGCAACCGGCCGGGGCTTCTCGCGCGGGTACCTCCGCCACCTGTTCAACGTCGAAGAGATGCTCGGCCCCATCCTGGTGACGCTGCACAACCTGCGGCACTTTCAGAGGTTGATGACCGACCTGCGGGCCACCATCGTCAACGACGACTGGCCCGGCTTCGTCTCCCGCTGGCCGGTCGCCGCCCCCGCGTTTGTGGGGTTCCCAGAGCTGCTCGCCCCACCCCCGGGCGGCGGTCCGTCCAGCACATAGAAAAGGATGGCCAACTCAGCAACGCATCGAACCCAATCAAATACCAAACCGAAGAGGTTCTCGGGAGGGCGGAGCCGGGCCGCGGGGCGGGTGGCAAAGTGCCCACGGCCTAAAGTGGCGGCTCAACTCGTGAGGCTGGCAGGCACGCTGTGGATTTCGCCGGTGGTATGTTCCGGCTGGAGGGCGGTCCGGGCCTCATGAAGACGGCAGCAGAAGGCTGCGCCGCGGCAACGCAGCGCAGGGAAACACCCATGGCATCGGTCGATCTGACGGCAGTGGCGGCGTTCGCATCTGTATGGAGCATCGGTCAGGCGGAGGCGGCCCCGGCCGCGACCGCAGCCCCGGCGGCTCCGGCGGTGTCCGAGCAGGTGGGCCAGCCCAAGGCCCCGGCGGCAACGACCGGCGCTCCCGGCGTCACGCCGATCCCGGTGGGCGGCACCCAGCCCCCGCCCAACCCGTTCGGCGGCGGCTTCATGCTGATGATGCTCCTGCTGCTGGGCTTCATGATCACCATGACGGTGATCAGCAGCCGCCGGGAGAAGAAGAAGCGGACCGAACTGATGTCCTCGCTGCGGACCAACGACAAGGTGCAGACGCTCGGCGGCATCATCGGCACCATCGCCGAGATCCGCGATGACGAGGTCGTCCTCCGCGTCGACGAGAACTCCAACACCCGCATCCGCTTTGCCAAGTCGGCGATCCAGCAGGTGCTGCGTCCGGGCGGCGGCGGCGCGAACGGTGTGGCCGAGGCCAAGCCGGCCGGCCAGAAGGTGACCGCCTGATCGGAATGTTCGGGCGGGGCGGGGGTGAGGGAGGGCGTGAACGGGGGGCGTGAAAGCGGGGGGGTGTTCTGATGTCCTGCGGGCGGTCACGGGTTTGTCCGTCGCCGCCGCAGGTTCGGCTCCGCTGGCGAAGACCCCATGCGCAACTTGTTTCGCAACACTGTTCTGATCCTCGGCATCCTGCTGCTGTCGGTGTACCTGATCGTGCCCCCGGCGGAGAAGCTGCGGCGCGGCAAGGACCTGGCGGGCGGCGTGAGCCTGACCTATCAGGTCGAGCTCAAGCCGACCGACCCGGCTGGCACGATGCAGCAGGTGATCGACCTGCTCAAGCGTCGCTTGGACCCGGACGGCCTGCTGGAGATCAGCATCGTTCAGCAGGGCAGCAACCGGCTGGAAGTGACCATGCCGCTGCCCAGCGACCGGGTGAAGCAGCTCCGCAAGGAGTTTGACGACGCCATCGCAGCGCTCTCAGAAGGGGCGCTGACGGTCGAGCAGTTCAACCGCATGATGCGTTCGGCCCCCGAGCAGCGGGCGGCCGACATCGCCCGCGTCGCCGGCCAGGACACCGAGCGGCTGGCCCTGCTCAACCAGGCGGCGGCGGCATCTGACGCGGCCCGCGAGGCCGACCGGGCGTACCGCGCCCAGTTGCCGGCCCTGCGCGAGCGGCTGAGTGCCGCGGAGGCGACCCTGACGGCAGCCCGCACCGGCGGGGCGACGCCCGAGGCGCTGGCGGCGGCCCAGAAGGCCGTCGACGACGCGCAGGCGGCGATTCTGGACGGGGCCAAGACGGTGGCGGCGGCCGACACGGCCTTTGACAAACTGCGGACGCAGACGCTGGCGACGGCGATCAACGCGGCGGAGGTTCGGCGGGCGTTTGAGCTTTCGGACCGGTCGCGTCGGGTGCCGGGCGACAAGCCGGGCGAGGCGGCGGTGGAACTGCCCAGCCCCAGGTCGGTGGCGCTGGAGCGGCTGAAGACCAACCACCCGGGCGCGTCCGAGCGGCTCGACGCGGTGCTGGCCAAGTTCCAGCAGTACCAGAAGGAGCGGTCGACGCTGGACGACCCGGCGGATCTCAAGCGGCTGCTGCGGGGCGCGGGCATCCTGGAGTTCCGCATCGCCGCCGGCGTGGGCGAGGTGGCCGACGAGGCGCGGCTGCGTGAGGAGCTGCGTCGGGGCGGCCCGAAGGCGTCGCGGTCGGTCGAGGCGCGGTGGTTCAAGCTCAACAAGCTCGACGGCTGGTACGACACCGCCGGCGAGGCCCGGGCGATCAACGAGAACCCGGCGGCGTATTTCGCTCAGCAGCGCAACCTGGTGGCCGACACCTTCGACGGCGAGATCTACATCCTGCTGTTCGACACCCCCGAGGCCCGGCTGACGCAGGCCGAGGGCGGCTGGAAGGTGGCGGCGGCCCGGGCGTCGATCGACGAACTCGGCCGGCCGTGCATCGCCTTCACGATGGACGAACTGGGCGCCGACCGCATGGGCACGCTGACCAGCCGCAACAAGGGCCGTCCGCTGACGGTGCTGCTGGACGACCAGGTGTACACGGTCGCAACCATCCAGAGCCGCATCGGCCGCAGCGGCCAGATCACCGGCACGTTCTCCAATGAAGAGATCTCCTATGTGGTCCGGACCCTCGCGGCCGGCTCGCTGGCGGCCCGGCTGAGCCCGGACCCGATCAGCGAGAACACCATCGGCCCGGAACTGGGCGCCGACAACCTGCACCGGGGCCTGACGGCGGGCGTGGTCAGCTTCGTGCTGGTGTCGGGCTTCATTATTGTGTACTACTTCAGCGGCGGGGTGATCGCGGTGCTTGCGTTGATGATCAACGCGCTGCTGATCCTGGCCCTGATGGCCTTGAACAAAGCAGCCTTCAGCCTTCCGGGCATCGCGGGCGTGATCCTCACCTTCGGCATGGCGGTGGACGCCAACGTGCTGATCTACGAGCGGCTGCGCGAAGAGATTCTGCGGGGGGCTGACCTGCGGACGGCGGTGCGGCTGGCGTACGCCAAGGCGCTGTCGGCCATCGTCGACGGCAACGTGACCAACCTGATCGTCTGTGTGGTGCTGGCCTTCACCGGCACGCCCGAGATCCGCGGGTTCGCCATCACCATGTCCATCGGCGTGGTGACCACGCTGTTCTGCCAGTTGTTCGTCACCCGGGTCATCTACACCTTCCTGGTGGAGAAGGTCCGCTGGACCAAGGTGAGCATGCTGCCGCTGGCCTTCCCGGCGCTCAACCGCTTCCTGCTGCCCAACATCAACTGGCTGCAGTTCAGGACGGTGTTCATCGTCTTCTCCTCGGCGGTGTCGCTGATCGGCATCGGCGCGGTCATCTACCGGGGCGAGGAACTGCTGGACAACGAGTTCCGGGGCGGCACCCGCGTGACGGTGCAGTTCCGCACCGACGAGGCGACCGGTCGGCCGATCACCAAGTCCCGCGCTCAGGTGCAGGAGCAACTGGAGAAGACCACGGCCGAGCTGGCCAAGGACCCGGCCAAGGCGCTGCTCCGCACGCCGATGTCGGTGATCATCGTCAACCCCGAGCCGGGCAACGTCTCCTCGCGCTTTGTCATCAAGACCACGCTGACCGACACGGCCATGCTCTCCGACGCCATCTCGACGGCGTTCAAGTCCGATCTGGACGTGCAGGAGGCGCTGACCTTCGACGGCTCGACGACGGGCGCCGACCTGCGGCAGATCCCGGTGCGGCCGATCACGGTCGCCAACCTGGGCGAGGTGATCGACCGTCCGGAGGTCACCACCGACGTGACCGACTTCCTCGGCGGCGCCGCCATCGTCCTGAACAACATCAAGGGCGGCGACCAGGCCCCGACGCTGGCCAGCCTGGAAACCCGCCTGCGGCAGATGCGCGACGACCCGCAGTTCCGCGAGCAGCTCGGCCGGCCGCACCGCTTCGTGGTGATCGACGGCGACGAGCGGGCCGTGCGTTCGGCGGTGCTGCTGGTGAGCGACCCGGGCGTGAGCTTCCTGACCGACCAGACCCGCTGGACGGCGGAACTGAAGCTGCCGGAGTGGAAGCTGACCACCGAGGCGCTGGCGCGGGCCAGCACCCTGGCCGGCGTTGAGAGCTTCAGCGCGTCGATCGCGCGGGCCTTCGCCGCCCAGGCCATCGTCGCGGTCATCCTCTCCGGCCTGCTGATCATCATCTATGTCTGGGTGCGGTTCGCCGCCTTCCGCTACTCGATGGCGGCCATGCTCTCCACCCTGCACGACTGCATCGTCGCCGTGGGCATGATCGCCCTGGCCGGCGTGATCGTGAAGTACTTCCCCGGCCCGGCAGCCGCCATCGGCCTGATGGACTTCAAGATCGACCTGAACGTCGTCGCGGCCGTGCTGACCATCCTCGGCTACTCGCTCAACGACTCGATCGTCATCATGGACCGCATCCGCGAGAACCGCGGCAAGCTCACCTACGCCTCGGCGGCGGTGATCAACCGGTCGGTCAACGAGACCATCAGCCGCACGATCATCACCGGCGGGTCGACGATCATCGCGACCACCGTGCTGTACATCTACGGCGGCGAGGCCATCCGGGCCTTCGCCTTCTGCTTCCTGGTGGGCGTGCTGGTCGGCACGTACTCCTCGGTGGCGATTGCGGCCCCGCTGGTGTGGTCGCGCAAGAGCGACCCGACCAGCGGCGGCGTGGCCCCGACGGCCCCGCCCGAGGGCGGCCCGGCCCCGCAGCCGGCCTGATCACACGTGTGAGTTGGACCGGCCTTGCTGGCCGGCGATGCGGAGAGAAACAACAACGCCCCCGAGCCTTCAAGGTTCGGGGGCGTTTGTGTTCAGAGCGGTCGGGTTCAGGCCCGCTTGATGACCACCGCGGTCATGTCGTCGGACTGGGTGGTGCCGCCGGCGAACGCGGCGACGGCGGCGTCCAGAGCGGCGATGATCTTCGTCGCCGGCGCGGTGGCGTGCTCGCGGATGACGGCGGCCAGGCGTTGGATGCCGAACAGCGACCCGTTCGGGCCCGGGTGCTCCATAAAGCCGTCGGTGAGCAGGATCAGCGCATCGCCGGATTCCAGCCGCAGGTGGCTCACGGGGTTGTAGTCCTCGCCCTCGGCGACGCCCAGCGGCAGGCCGGTGCCGCCGAACTCCTCCAGCGAGCCGTCGCGGGCGCGGTAGAGGAACGTCGGCCCGTGGCCGGCGGAGATCAGGTCCACATCACCGTCGGGCCCCACGACGGCGACGGCCATGGTGATGAAGCGGGCTCCGGACAGATCGCCGAGGATCAGTTCGTTCAGCCGGGCGAGGAACTCGGGCGGGCTGGGCGCGTTGGGCGCGGTGGCTCGGGCGTAAGCCCGGCAGACGGCCATGACCAGCGCGGGGCCGATGCCGTGCCCGGTGACATCGGCGATGGCGACGGCCAGGCGGCCGTCGGGAAGCGGTTGCCAGTCGTAGTAGTCGCCACCGGCTTCGGCGGCCGGGCGAGACATGCCGGCGAACTGCAGCCCGGGCAGATCGGGCTGGGCGGTGGGCAGCAGACTCTGCTGGATGTCGCGGGCGATCTGCAGTTCCTTGCTGACCACCGCCAGGGCGCGGGTGCTGCGTTCGGCGGCCTCTGCTTCGCGCACGGCGTCGCGGATGCACCCGCGGAGATAGCCGGCCAGGAATGCGGCGGCGGCGCCGATGGCGGCCAGCAACACCGAGTAGCTGGCCATCAGGGGCAGGGCGGCGCGGTCGGCGGCATCCTGCAGGAAGGTCGATGCGGCCAGCCCCAGATGGGCCAGCCCCGCAGCCAACCCGATCAGCATGCAGACCATCGGTTTGAGCCGGAGCACCGAGAGCAGGATCACCATCGGCACCAGCAGCAGGGCCGGGGCTGCCAGCTCGGCGGCAGGACCCCTGGGCGAGTGGATGTGCAGGACCAGCAGCACGCCGAAGGGGGTCGCCAGATCCACGACGGCGCCGACGACGTGGTGCCAGGTGGGCAGGTGCCGACCCTGCCGCATGAGGTGCTGGGTGTGGGCCAGCAGCACGGCCTGCACGGCCATCGAACCGAGCAGGATGCCGATGACCCAGTGGTAGACCACGGCATTGGACGCAACGACGCCGCCCAGAGCCTGTCGGGCGACCCATGTGGCCAGCAGCACGCCGACGGCGGCCAGCACGAGCATCAGCCGCGTGCGCTCGGCGCGCTGCAGGCGGGATTGGAAGGACTCGCTGAGTGTGATGGATGGAGGCTGGGGCATGGCTCAGGCCGTGACTTGAAGGCCGATGCAGAGCGTAGCGGAACTCGGCCTGCAGCGCGGGCCAATAATCGCCGCGGTGTGCGCGTCTGACGGATGCTGCGGCGGCGAGGTGATGGAACGTGGCAAGGCAAGAGGGTCGCAAGCGCGGGGACGACGGGGACGACGTGGCCGAGGGCCAGTTGGCGGCGACGGTGCAGCTGTATCGCCAGTTGCTGCCGCACGGGGTGACTGAACTTGGCGGCCTTGAAGTGGCGACGGGTCATCGCCCGTGCTCTGTGGTGGGCGGGGACTTGTTCGAGTTTGCCCGCTTTGGCGACGGCCATGTGGGTGTGGTGATCGCCGATGTCTCCGGGCATGGGCTGCAGGCGGCGGCAGTGATGGGGATGCTCAAGGCGGTGGTGCTGGCGGCGGTGCGGTGGGAGCGACCGACACGCACCTTTGCTGCGGATGTGAACGAGGCAATGTGCGAGCTGCTTGCGGACGGCGCGTTCGTGACTGCGGCGTTTGTGGAGATCGACCCGAGAACGGGCGAGGCGTGGATGCTCAATTGCGGTCATCCGGCGGTGCTGTACAAGCCCCGCAGCGGCCCGGCGGTTGAGGTGGTGTGTGAAGGCGCGTTGCCGCTGGGCATTATGCGCTGGGCGGGCGGGGCGACGGACGCTGCGACGGGGCCGGCGACGAGCGATGCGGATGTGCGGCTGGAACCGGGTGATGCGCTGGTGCTGTACACCGACGGCCTGTCGGAGGCCCGTGACGCCTCGGGGAGCATGTTCGACCGGGAGGGCGTCGCGGCGGCGTTGCCTGACGCGGCCTCCGCCGGCGGGCTGCGCGATGCGCTGCTCGGAGCGGTGGAAGCGCACTGCGGAGCCCGTCCGGCGGATGATGACCGCACGGTGGTGGTGATTCGGCGGCCTGATGGCGATGTTCAGGCGTGAACGCCTGCGTCGTCGGGGCGGGGGTGGCGGCGGGAGCGGGGGGCGGGGGGGGCCGGAGAGACGCGGCGCAAGGGCAGGATTCTGGGACGTTGGGTGTGGAGTTGTGCTCAAGACGCGGGTCGGGCGGGCCGATGGTGGGGTGTCGTGGTCTGGGCATGGGATGCCCGGGCTGAAGTGGCATGGACGCCTTCGCGGCCGTCTGCGGAGCGTGTGTGGGCCTATCCGGCATCAACGCGGTGATTGGTGGAGCGCTGGGCCAGTATGGCTGGGGCCGCGCGGTGGCTTCGGGCCGGGCGCCGTTGCGGGCCGATGGCGCCGTGGAAGCGGCGGGCGAGGCGGCGGGCGTGGGGTCTGTCGGGCCGAGGCCGGCGGTCGGGGCGGATGGTGCGGCGGCAGTTGGCCGGGGCCGCGCCGGACGTGATCGCAGCAGGGAGGTGGAGCCGGGGGTGATCGTGTCGGCGGACGGCGACCGCTTTGAGCCGTCGCCCCAGACGCGGGCGGCGATGGATGCGGACCGTGCACGCGCGTCGGCCGGCGGCGATGTGCGCGGGCCGAGCGGCCGTCCGCTGAGTGAGGACGAGCAGAAGGTGCTGCGCGAACTGCGCAAGCGGCACGACGAGGTGGTGGCGCACGAGAACGCCCACCTGGCGGCGGCGGGCGCGCTGGCCAAGGGCGGCGCCAAGTACCAGTACCAGACCGGCCCGGACGGCCGGCAGTACGCGATCGGCGGCAGCGTACAGATCGACACCTCGCCGGGCGGCACGCCGGAGGAGACCATCACCAAGGCGGCGCAGATCGTGCGGGCGGCGATGGCGCCGGCGGAGCCTTCGGGGCAGGACCGGGCGGTGGCGGCGGCGGCGCAGCAGATGGCGGTGCAGGCGCGGGCGGAGCTGGCGGCGAGGCGGAACGCGGAGCGGCAGGGCGGGGGCGGCCAGAGCGCCAGCCGCTCGGGGGAGCAGACGGCGACGGGCGGCGGGTCGGCGAGAGGCGGGGTCGCCGGGGGTTCGGTGGCGGTCCGGGGCTATGTGCCCGAGAACCAGCCGAACGGGGGGGCGGGCGGTCGGCTGAACATCACGGCGTGAGGCCGGGGCCGCAGGCGTCGGACGCCGCCGATACGATGGACGTCCATGGGTCCGGCAGATGAAGTTTCAGCGCTGGGTTTGACGGGCGAGCAGTACGCCCAGTGGTGCGCTGCGCGGGGCGGGGTGTGGGCCAAGGGCGGGCGGATGGGGCAGTTGGCGCGATACGCGAAGCTGTTCCGCGAGGGGCGGCTTGAGCAGGAGGGGATGGCCGAGCGGATCGCGCCGATCGGGCGGGTGCACGTGTCGGACTCCATCGAGGGGGACGTGATCAAGTTCACCCAGTTGGTGAGCGTGGAGCGGCTGGGGGGTGTGGGCGGCGGCGGCAGCAGCGGACCGGTGCGGGCGAGCAGCCTGGACACCAGCCTGCCGGTGGTCGGGCAGTCGCCGGCGGGTGCGGAACTGGAAATCGAGTCGGTGCTGATTCCGATGATCGGCCGGACGCACCACCTGTGCTACACGCTGTGCGTGAGCAGCCAGGTGGGGTGCGCCATGGGGTGCGGGTTCTGCCAGACGGCGCAGATGGGGCTGATCCGCTCCCTGCGGCCGGAGGAGATCGTGGGGCAGTGGTTCGCGGCCAAGCACATCGTCGCGAGTGAGCGGCTCAAGCGGCCGGGACTGGACATCACCAACATCGTGTTCATGGGCATGGGTGAGCCGATGGACAACGTGGAGAACGTGATCCAGGCGATCGCGGTGCTGACCGACCGGCGGGGGCCGTCGATTGCGATGAGCAAGATCACCGTGTCAACGGTGGGCCGCGTGGACGGCATCGAGCGGCTGGCCGAGAGCGTTCGTCAGCCGGGGTGGCACCGGCTGAGCCTGGCGGTGTCGTTGAACGCGCCGAACGACGAGATCCGGGGGCGGATCATGCCGATCAACCGGGCGGTGCCGCTGGCGAAGCTGCGAACGGCGATGGAGAACTGGCCGCTGTACAGCAGCGCCCACCTGTGCCTGGAGTACGTGCTGATCCCCGGCGTGAATGACGCGGACGAGCACGCCGAGCAGTTGGCGGCGTACGTGCTGGGGCGTGAGTACGCCGGGCCGGCGGAGTTCGGAACAGCGTGGGCGGACCGGCCCCGGCTGCAGGGTTTGGTGAACGTGATCCCGTACAACCCGCGTGACGGTTCCCCCTGGCCGGCGCCGGGCGAAGAGGCGATCGGCCGGTTCATGATGCGGCTGAACGAGCGGAACGTGCCCAACAAGCGTCGGCGGACCAAGGGGCGGGAGACGATGGCGGCGTGCGGGCAGTTGGGCAACCCGGAGATCACGCGGGCGAAGGTGCGGGCGGCGCTCTCGGGCGGGTGAGCGCGGGGTGAGCCCGGGGTGAGTGGGGGGGTGATGCGGGGCCGAACGTGTTGAACAACGCCCCCGCGGCGAAGTGGTGCGCCAAGCGGGGGCGGAAAGGACGCTCGCTGTACTCAGGCCCGAGGCCCGACGCGGGCGACTCGGGCGTCGGTTCGGATCAATTGATGCTCACCTTGCGGGCGGCGGCCTTGGCGGCCTTGGGCAGGGTGAGGGTCAGCACGCCGTCGGTCAGTCTGGCGGTCACCGCCTCCTCGTTGACCTCCGCGGGCAGGGCGACGCGGCGGCTGACCGATCCGACGCGGCGTTCACGCCGGTAGAACCGCTCGCCGCTCTTCTCGCGCTCCTCGGCACGGCGGGCGGTGATGGCGACCACGCCGTCCTTGACCTCGGCCTGAACCTCTTCTTTCTTGAAGCCCGGCAGCGAGGCCCGCACCACAAAGTTCTTGTCATCCTCGGCGATGTCCACGGGGAGGTTGCCCTCCTCGAGCAGCGGCATGAAGGCCGCCATCATCGGGTCGGGGAAGCCGCCGGAAAACAGGCGGCCCAGACTGGGCAGCATGGTCAGGGGGTCGCTTCGCATCATCTCGGCTGCCATGGGGTGCTCCTTTCACGGAACCCGGCTCGCCGTCCCGGCACACTCGTGAGTTCCGGAGTTCACCGGCGAGCATCTGCGGTCCAACTGCTTTTACGCACCGGGCCGGGTCGGCGTTCTGGAGCCAAGCGAGGATGAGGATGGTTCCGCACCGGGCGCGAACGCCCGCTCGTGCGAACGGGGTGCAAATGAAAACGGCGGAGCGTCGACCCCGGTGGGGGTGGGCGCTGCGCCGTGTGTATTGCGATGCGGGCGGCCGGGTGCCGGCCCCATCACTTCTTGCGGGTGTAGGCGATCGAGGCGCTCTTGAACTCCATCGGCTTGCCATCCGGTCCGGGCATGGACATGTACATGTCGAAGGTGTGCTCGTTGTCGTTCACCCAGATGAGCACCTGGCGAAGCTTGATGGTGGCGCCGGTGGGCTCCTTGAACTCGCCGACGTGTGTCCAGGTCTTCTTGGCCGCGTCGTACTCGCCGGTGGAGAGCATGACGCTGGTGGACATCGAGTCCATCCACGTGCTGGTCCACTTCTTGGTGACGTTGTCGTAGCCGGAGTAGCCCAGGCCCTCCCACTCGCCCATCTCGGGCGAGGAGGCCTTCCACTCCATCTTCAGCCAGCGGCCGCCCATGACCATGGTGTTGACGCTGGTGCCGACCACCTTGGCGGGCTCGGCGCCGGGCATCATCCACATGGACATCTTCGCGTCCCACGTGCCCACGAAGCGGGCGAGCAGTTTGTGTTCCTCACCGGGGGTGGCCGCCTTCATCCACGCTTCGTGCATGGGGTCGGCGGCGGGGTCGGCTGGTTCGGCCTTGGGCGACTCAGATTTGGCCGGGGCGGCGGGCTTGCCGTCCTGCACACCGGCGGCGGGAAGCGCGGCCAGCAAGCCGGCCCCGAGCAGGGTGGCGAGAAGACCGGTGCGGACGATGAGGCGATGCGTCATTGGGGGCTCCTGAAGTGGACCATGGGAAGCGTGGTGGGTGGTGGACGAGCACCCGCCCGGCCAGGCGGACGACTTGAGTATGAACGATGTTTGGTTCATTGTCAAGGTCTTGTTTGGTTTTTGAGGGGGTTGAAATATGATCAAGCTTGCAAGTGGGCGGGGGAATGGGCGCGGTCTATCAATGCCCTCCGGATGGTTGGTCGGAGAGCCGCGGGGGTGGTGGGGGCGCGACGGTGAGGGGCCCGGAGCAGGGGGGAGTGGGGTGGGATCGGAGGGCGTTGGGGCGTGCAGGGCGTGGGGGGACAGGAGGTTGGAACTGGTATGGCCAAGGGCAAACAACAGAAAAAGCCGGTGAATGTGCCGCTGGCGATCGGCCTGACGGTGATCATTCTGGCGAGCGTGGGGTTTGTGGTGTGGCAGTTTGCCGGGAGCGGGGGGCCGGTGGTGCTGGAGGTGACCGACCCGGTTGAGAGGTACCGCATAGCGGTGGACCGGGCGATCGGGGAACTGGCGGTGAAGGAGCGTCGCTATGAGCGGCTGCGGGTGGAGGCGGTGCAGGGCGGGGGCGTGAAGGTCGCCGGGGAGATGCCCAAGGCGGCGGACATCGAGGCGCTCAAGGCGCTGGTGGCGGGGGTGGAGAACCCGACGAACGCCGCCGTGACGTATGACGTGAAGGTGGCGCCATGAGCGGCGACCGGCCGGACCGAGGAGCGAGTGTGCCAACGGACTGGAATGCGAAGGTTGTTGTTCACCGCCTGGGGGACGGCGCAGCGCTGACGCCGGATCTGGTGGCGGCGCTGGAGCGGCTGAGCAACCCGGAGACGGCGCGGCCGTTGGTGCTGGATTTTTCTGATGTGTCGTACATGGCCTCCTCGCATCTGGCGGAGGTGCTGCGGATCCGCAAGCGGGCGACGGAGCGGCGCACCGGGCTGGTGCTGTGCGGGCTGTCGGAGCACATCTGGTCGGTGATGCTGCTGACGGGGCTGGACCGGATCCTGCGGACGGCTCCTGGCCCGGAGGCAGCGCAGCAGATGCTTTTGGTGGAGACGGACACGGGCGGAGCGATCTGACCGGGCTGCGTGGCGGGCCGGATGATCTGCGTGCGGTGCTCAGCGCTTGGCGGGTTCGGCCACCTCGGCGGGCTCCGCGGGCTGACCGGCCTCGGGCGGAGTGCCGGCCGGCCCGGCCTTGGCCGGCTGGGCCGCCTGGGCCGGCTTGGCCGGGCCCCCGCCGAACACGGCCTGCACGTTGCGGATCATCTTCACCTGCGTATCCACATCCACCAGGGCGGCGATCCGCAGGAACAACTGCAGGTTGTCCTGATTGCTGGCGTTGCCCTTGGTGCGTTGGGCGTACTCGCGGGTGAGCTCGCGGATGGAGGCGGCCTGCTCGCCGGTGAGCGTCACGTCGCGCGTCACCACGCGGTAGAGCAGATCGCCGGAGTAGATCTGCCGCTGGAAGGCGGCCTCGATCTCGCGGCCCAGGCCCTTGATGCGTTCCTCGGCGGTGATGGCAAAGCGGCCCCGGGGCTTGGCCTTGGCGGCCTTCTCGGCGGCCTGCACTTCCTTGACGACCGCGTCCCAGTAGTCCTCGAGCATCACGCCGAAGGTGTTGGTCTGGCTCTCGGGCAGAGCCTGGGTGATCTGCACCGAGAGCGGGCGATCGAGCAGGATGGGGCGGAGTTTGCCGGCGGCTTCAGAGAGCAGGCGGAGTTGGTCGGCTTTGTCGTTGGTGGCGGCGGCGGTGGCGAATTTGGTCAGCAGGTCCAGGTTGTCGGCAACGAAGGCGTCGAGGATGGCGGCGCGTCGCGCGAAGATGGCCGAGATCTTCTCGCGGACCTCCTCGCTGAGTGCGAGTTTCGCGGCGGCGGCGGACTCGGGCGGCTGGGGCGTGCGTTCGATCAGGCCTGTTTCGCCGAGGCGGATGATGGTGGGCGGGGCGTCGGGGTTGGTCAGCGCGGGCTGAGGCGGACCGGAGAGCGGACTGCGCTGGGAGCGATCGGCGGGGGTGGGCGGGGCATCCGCGCCAGCGGTGAAGGGGGCGAGGAGGCCGACGAGGGTGAGGCTCAGGGCGGCGGCGGCCAGCGGGCGGGCGCAGAAGCGGGCGAGGTTGAGGGCATGCGAGATGACCATGGCGGTGCTCCGATGCGATGCGTGACCGGGGGCGAACGGGGTCAAGCGGACTCCACCGATCATCCCCAATTCGTCAGCGACGGGTGGAGAGGCTGTGCCGGTGGTCAGGCGGCTGCTGGCCGGCGAATTGTTAGGGCAACCACTGGGCCGGGTTCCGGGATGAGTGGGGAGCGGACGGGGAAGTCTGGCACCGGGCGACCGATCGGAACCGGGCGGGATTCTCGGGCGCAATTTCTTGGGGGCTGCGACAACGGCACCCACGACGGGTAGTGGAAAGTGGACCCATCTGACCGATGCGGTGCTTGTCGGCGGTGTGTTCGTCCACGATTGCTCCACGCAAGATCCACCACTTATTCAGACCGAGAACAGAGCCTGTCTTTCCCGTGTGAAGAGCGTGTTTTGCGTTCTGTGTCCGCGGCGGCGTTGACCCGGTCGTCCCCCTTCGGTACCGTCGCCCCCACGATTCATCCACACCGCGTCCGGTATCGCTTGCGGACGTCTGCTTTCGGGCACGGTGGGGTGCATGGTGGACAGCTCCGGTTCGCTCCATGAACAACCCATCTGCAGTCCGGGCGTGGCCCGCGGCTGCGGACAGCACCGAAGGAATCAGGAAGGATGACTTCGCCCACCCCCGGTCGCGCTACTCCGCTGAACTCCATGGGCTTGCAGAGCCTGAGCCCGATCGGGTCGCAGCCGGTCGTGGTGAACGCGACGGGTGGCGGACGACCGGCGGCGGCGATGAAGCCCAGGGCGGCGGCGGAGAACCAGAGCGACGAGCAGTTGTGGAAGGCGATCCTGCAGAAGCTGCGGGAGATGTTCCCGGCGCTGTGCCGCGCGTGGTTTGACGACATTGAGGTGGTGGGTGTGGAGAGCGGGACGCTGGTGCTGCGGGCGCAGACGGCGGCGCACCAGCGGTATCTGTCGCGGGAGTGCAACACGCAGTTCACCGAAGCGGCGATGGCGGTGACCGGCCGGCTGATCGCGGCCAAGTTCATTTCGGCCGACGGCCACGCGCCGATGGCGGCGCCGGCGGCCCCCTCGGCGACGGCGGCGGCCAACCTGGTGACGCGGGCGTTGCCGACCGGCGGCGAGGCGGCCGGGCTGCACGGCGGGACCGGGGGGATCGGTGGCGGAGCCGGAGGCGCGGGGGGCGCGGGGAACGCGGCGGCACTGACGCCCGAGACGCTGGCGACGGAGATCGCCGGGGTTGCGGTGGCGCAGTCGGCCGAGCCGTGGACGGGGGACATGTACGAGGACGGGCTGATCCTCAACCCCGACTGCGTGTTTGAGAACTTCGTGGTCGGGCCGGAGAACCGGCTGGCGCACGCGGCGGCGATGGCGGTGGCGAGCCTGCCGGGGGCGGCGTACAACCCGCTGTTCATTCATGGCGGTGTGGGTCTGGGCAAGACGCACCTGCTGCAGGCGATCTGCCTGCAGATCCGCTCGGTGAAGCCGGACGCGGTGATCTACTACACCTCGTGCGAGGGCTTCATGACGGAGTTCTTCGACGCGGTGCAGGCGGGGCACATGACCCGCTTCCGGCACAAGTTCCGGCATGTGGACGTGCTGGTGGTCGACGACATTCACTATCTGGCCAAGCGGGAGCGGACGCAGGAGGAGTTCTTCCACACCTTCAACGCGCTGTACCACGCCCGCAAGCAGATCATCCTGTCCTCGGATGCGGCGCCGGACGAGATTCCGCAGCTGGAGGACCGGCTGGTGTCGCGGTTTCAGTCCGGGCTGGTGGCCAAGATGGACCCGCCGAGCTTTGAGACGCGGGTGGAGATCCTCAAGTGCAAGGCGCGGATCCGCGGGGTGGAGCTGCCGACGGAGGTGGCGACGCTGGTGGCCGGGCAGATCGACAGCAACATCCGCGAGCTTGAAGGGGCGATCACCAAGCTGCAGATGACCAGCATCGTGGAGCGGCGGCCGATCGATCTGGCGATGGCGCGGCAGGCCATCGGCGAGCCCGACGCGCGGGTGGAGCCGAAGATCCAGATGCAGACGATCATCAACGTGATCACCGAGTACTTCGGGGTCAAGACGACGGACCTGCAGGGCAAAAGGCGGCACCGCTCGGTGGCGCAGCCCCGGCAGATCTGCATGTATCTGGCCCGGCGGCACACGCACTACTCGCTGGAGGAGATCGGCGGGCACTTTGGCGGGCGCGACCACACCACGGTGATGCACGCGGTGCGGACGGTCTCCAACCGGTGCGAGACCGACGAGAGCTTCGGGCAGATGATCAAGGGTTTGGAAGACCGGCTGAAGCTGTAAGAAGGCGGGGGCACGGCGGGCTAGAGCCGGGGGCGGCGCCAGCGCGGGGCGCGGCGGCGCTGCGGCGTGCGGATCTCCGGGGTGTCGGCCCCGGTGGGCGAATCGATGGGCTCGTTCGGGGGCTGCGGGTCGGGCTGCTCATCGGGCAGGCCGGCGGCGGTTGCGCCGGCGGACTCGGCGGCCTCGAGCTGCTGGATCATGCGGCGGAGGCGGTTCTCCCACTGCTCGGTGCTGAGCTGTTCGCGGAGGCGGTCGGCCCAGAGCGGGAAGGCGAAGGGGGAGAGCCGCGCGAGCGGGACGATGCGCAGGGTGTCGGCGGCGAGGCGCTGCAGCGTGGCGGCCAGGCGCGAGAACTCGAGCTGGCGGTCGAGGACCTCGCGCTGGGCCTGGCTGAGCAGGAGGTTCTCGGGGTCGAACTCGGTGAAGACGTCGAAGATCAGTTCGCTGGAGGCCTGCAGCTGACGGTTGGACTTGGGCGCGCCGGGGAAGCCGGGGATGATCAGGCCGGCGATGCGGGCGATCTCGCGGAACTGGCGGCGGGCGAGCTGGGCGGCGTTCATGCAGGCCAGCAGGTCGGGGGCGAGGTCATCGGGGGAGAGGACGGCGCGCCAGTCGGCCTCGGTGAGGTCCAGCGGGGCGGAGGAGAGCAGTTCAAAGCCGTAGTCGTTGGCGGAGAATTCAAACGACCGCGGGCCGGTGCGGGCGATGCGGTAGGCGACCAGGGCGGCCAGGCCCTCGTGCACCAGGCGGCCGGCGAGCGGATAAATGAAGGCGTGATGGCCGTCGCGGGTGGCGCAGCGTTCGATGAGCAGCGTGCCGGGGACGGGCAGGGCGCTGTGGCGGGACTGGAGATCCAGGATGGGGCGGACGCGCTGGATCTCCGGACCGTGAAACTCGCCGGCGGCGGCGCGGGCGAGGCGGGCCTTGACGGCCTCGGCGAGCTCGTGCGAGAGGGGCATGCGGGCGCCCTGCCAACTGGGGACGCTGCCGCTGACACGCTTGGTTTCCTGGCGGACGTAGGCGGTCATGCCGCTGACGCGGATCAATCGCAGGCGGCGGCCGGCGAAGACGAAGACGTCGCCGAGTTTGAGCCGGGCGATGAAGCCCTCTTCGATGCTGCCCAGGTGCGCGCCGCCGGTGGTGCGGATGGCGATGGCGGTGTCGGACATGATGGTGCCGATGCCCTGGCGGTGCAGGCGGGCGAGGGGGTTGCTGGCGATGCGGAGGCGGTCGCCGTCGGGGATCAGGCGGGCGAAGCGGTCGTAGGCCTTCAGGGCGGCGCCGCCCCGGGCGGCGAAGTCCAGCGCCCAGGCCCACTGCTGGTCGGTGAGGTCGGCGAAGGCGTGGGTGGTGCGGACTTCGGCGAGCATGTGCGCGGGGACGAAGCCGGGGCCGGAGGCGAGGGTGACCAGGTGCTGGACGAGGACATCGAGGCTGAGGGTCAGGCCGCTGCGGGCCTCGACGTGGCGGGTGAGCATGGCGTCGCGGGCGGCGGCGAACTCGATGATCTCCAGCGCGTTGGTGGGGACGCAGAGGACGCGGCTGGTCTGGCCGGGCTGGTGCCCGCTGCGGCCGGCACGCTGGAGCAGGCGGCCGACGCCCTTGGGGCTGCCGATCTGGATGACCTGATCGACCGGCGGGTAGTCCACGCCAAGGTCGAGGCTGGAGGTGCAGACGACGCAGCGGGTGAGGCCGGACTTGATGCGGTCTTCGACTCTGGTGCGCAGGTCGCGGTCCAGCGAGCCGTGGTGGATGGCCAGGTGCTCCAGCCACTCGGGGCGGGCGCGGAGGATGGATTGGTACCAGATCTCGCTTTGGCTGCGGGTGTTGGTGAACAGCAGCGTGCTGCGGGCGGACTCGATGGCTTGCAGGACGGGCTGGAGGAGGCGGATGCCCAGATGGCCGGCCCAGGGGAAGCGGTCCATGGTCTCGGGCAGGAGGGTGTCGAAGTGGTAGAGTTTGTCGGCGGCGCCGCGGAGGAGGAGGCGCGGGGCGGGGTTGGTTGATGAAGGCGGACCGAGCAGGACGTCCATGGCGTGCTGGACGTTGCCGAGGGTGGCCGAGAGGCCCCAGGTGCGGACGGCCGGACAGTGGCTCCGCAGGTGGGCAAAGCAGAGTTCGGTCTGCACGCCCCGCTTGCTGCCGAGCAGTTCGTGCCACTCGTCGGCGACGATGAGGCGGAGGCCGGAGTGCGGCTGGTCGGGCTTGGCGGCGAGGTGGTCGGTGAAGGCGGGGTAACTGAGCAGGACGCTGAGGGACTCGGGCGTGGTGATCAGCGCGTCGGGGGGCTTGTCGCGCTGGCGGGCCTTGACGGCGGAGGAGGTGTCGCCGGTGCGGGCCTGGATGGTCCAGTTGAGGCCGAGGGCGGCGGCGGACTCCTGCAGGGCCTTGAGGGTGTCGCCGGCGAGGGCACGCATGGGCGTGACCCAGAGGACTTTGATGCCGGGCGGGTTCGGTTGCCCGGCGGCGGCGAGGCGCAGGGCTTCATCAACCGCGGCGAACCAGACGGCGAGGGTCTTGCCGCTGCCGGTGGAGGCGTGGAGGAGGCCGCTGGCGCCACGGGCGTAAGCGGACCAGAGATCCTGCTGGAAGGGGAAGGGGGACCAGCCCCGCTGGGTGAAGAAGGCGTGAACGCCGGAGGCGGGCGGCGGCGGGTGTGGGGACGAAGCGGGTTGTCGCGGACGGCGGGCGGGCACGGTGGGGCGGGGTGAGGACGCGGGGCGGCTTAGCCGGCGACCATCTGGACGCACTCGGGGCCGAGGACGCGGTGGAGGTTCTGGAGCAGTTCGGGGCTGGGCAGGACGCGGAGTCGCTGGGCGTCGAGGAAGACCTCGGCGGCGGGGGTGAGCACGACGACCTCGACGGTCAGGCCGGGCGGGGCCTCGGGCTGGCTGTGGCGGCGGTACTTGTCGGCCCCGGTGGGCGCGGGCGGGGGCGGCGGGGCGATGTTCTGGCGGAGCAGGCCGGCGACGTGGTCCATGGTGGCTTCGGCGTGACCGTTGAGGCGGTTCTCGTCGAAGACCAGGCGCATGCGGCGGGCGAGTTGGGCCTCGGCGTGCTCGATGGGGACGACGCGATCGAGGACGACCTGGGGCGTGCCCCGCTTGAGATCGCACTTGCCGATGGCGAAGAGGATGCGGTCGGTGGCGATGTCGGCCTCGTGCTTGGCGAAGACCTCGGCGAAGGCGACGGCCTCGATGACGCCTTCTTTGTCTTCCAGTTGCAGGACGGCCATCTTCTTGCCGGCGGACTGGCCGTTCTTGAGGACGATGGCGCGGATGCTCTGGACGAGGGCGGGGAGGACGACGCGGGCGTCTTGGATGATGCGGCCTTCGCGGAGCGCGCGGGTGGTGGCATTGGCGAAACGCTTGGCCAGATCGGCGTGCTGATCGAGCGGGTGGCGGGAGATGTAGAAGCCGAGGGCTTCTTTCTCGCTGGCGAGGGTTTCCTGCTCGGTCCAGGGCTTGGTTTTGGTGAGGACGGCGGCTTCGCCCCCTGTTCCTGCGGGGGCGTTGTCAGCGGGAGCGCCGAAGCCGAAGAGGGAGGACTGGCCGGAGGCCTTGTCGGCCTGGGCGCGGACGCCGGCGGCGATGGCGGACTCGAGGCTGGCGAGCATGGCGGCGCGGCCTTCGCGGCCGTGGAGGCAGTCCATGGCGCCGCTCTTGATGAGGGCTTCCAGGGTGGCCTTGTTGACCGAGCCGCCGTTGCCGCCGGAGCCGCCGATGGGGACGCGTTCGCAGAAGCCAAAGAGCGAGGAGTAGGGGCCGGCGGGGGCAACTGCGGGGGCGGAGCCAGCGAGGGCCAGGGGGGGGGCGGGCGCGGGGGCAGCGTCACGGCGATTGAGGATGTGCTCGATGGCTTTGTCGCCGACGCCCTTGATGCCGGAGAGGCCGAAGCGGACGTGGCCGGTGTGGGCCGAGCGGGACTCGCCGGGCTCGAAGACGACGGCGAAGGCGGCCTGGGAGCGGTTGACATCCGGCGGCTTGACCTCGACGCCGGTGCGGATGGTCTGGCCGGTGGCGGGGTCGATGAAGCGGGTGTTCTTGCAGTCTTCCAGGTAGGGGACCCAGTCGGCGACCTGGCTGGCGCCGCTCTCATAGGTGAGGAAGGCGGCCATGTACTGGTTGGGGAAGAAGGTCTTGAGGTAGGCGGTCTGGTAGGCGACGATGGCGTAGCCGGTGGAGTGGCTCTTGTTGAAGCCGTAGCCGGCGAACTTCAAGATGAGTTCGAAGAGTTCTTCGGCCTTGGGCTTGGGGAGGCCCTGCTTGGCGGCGCCCTCGACGAAGCGGGGGCGTTCGGCGTTGATGACCTTTTCTTTCTTCTTGCTGATGGCCTTGATGAGGGAGTAGGCGGCGCGGAGGGGGATGCCGCCCAGGCCGTGCACGATCTGCATGACCTGTTCCTGATAGACCATGACGCCGTAGGTCTCGCTGGTGTACTGCGTGACGACGGGGTGGACCTCGGGGACGGCCTCCTGGCCGTGCTTGCGGCGGTTGTAGTCAGGAATGAGGTCCATCGGACCCGGGCGAAACAGGGCGTTGGCGGCGATGAGGTCTTCCAGGCGGTCGGGCTTCATCTCCATGAGCAGGCGGCGCATGCCCGGGGATTCAAACTGGAAGACGCCGGTGGTGTCGCCCCGGCGGAACATCTCAAAGACGCGCTGGTCGGTGAAGGAGAGGCGGTCGAGATCGAGCGGGTGGGCGGGGGGCAGGGTGCCGGGAGGGGCCTTGCCCTCGCGAACGGCGGTGTAGAGGCGGTAGTCGTCGCTGCGGCCGACGGCGCGCCAGAGTTCCTCTTCGCCCAGGCCGTCGTTGATGAGCTTCTTGCAGCGTTCGATGACGCTGAGGGTGCGGAGACCCAGGAAGTCCATCTTGAGCAGGCCAACCTTCTCGCAGGTGGGGCCGTCCCACTGGGTGACGATGTCGTCGGTGCCGGAGGGGCGGTAGAGGGGGACGACCTCGTGCAGGGGGCGGGTGGCGACGATGACGCCGGCGGCGTGGACGGAGGCGTGGCGGGCCTGGCCTTCCAGGGCGCGGGCGTTGTCGATGCAGCGGCGGACGGTGGCGTCGCGGTCGTAGAGGGCCTTGAGGTCGGGGGCCTCGGTGAGGGCCTGATCGAGCGTCATGCCGAGCTGTTCGGGCACGAGCTTGGCGACCTTGTCGACCTCGGGGAGGGGCATCTCCAAGACGCGGCCGACGTCGCGGATGGCGGCGCGGGCCTTGAGGGTTCCGAAGGTGATGATCTGGGCGACGTGGCCGTACTTGCGGCGGACGTAGTTGATGACATCGCCCCGGCCGTCCTGGCAGAGGTCGATATCGATATCGGGGTATTCCGACCGGTCCGGGTCGGTGAAGCGTTCAAAGAGCAGGCCGTACTGGACGGGGCAGGCGTTGGACAGGCCGAGCACGTAGCCGACCATGGTGCCGACGCCGGAGCCACGGGCGATGGCGGGGATGCCCTGCTGGCGGCCCCAGTTGACAAAGTCCCAGACGATCAGGAAGTAGGCGGAGATGGACTTGTCGGCGAGGATCTTCAGTTCGCGGGCGAGGCGTTCGCGTTTGGCGATGTCGGCGGGGGCGGTGCTGGTCCAGGCGGCGGGGCCGTAGCGCCAGCGGAAGCCGGCCTCGGCGAGCATCTTCAGCGAGGCGTCGCAGTCGGCCTTGGCGGCGGCGCGGGCGGCTTCGGGATCACCATCGCCGATGGCCAGGGGCTGGACTTCGAAGGCGGCGCAGAAGGCGGTGTACCAGGCGGTCAGGTCGCCCCCGAAGCGGGGCTCGTCATGCCTCGGGAGGCTTTGCTGGGCGGGGACGGCGATGCTGACCAGGGGTGCGTGGTTGGCGCCCAGGCCGATGTTGACGTTGCAGCGTTCGGCGATGCGGATGGTGTTGGCGAGGGCCTCTTGACCATCGGCCCCGTAGGGGGCGAAGAGGTCGGCCATCTGCTGGGGGGATTTGACGTACAGCTCGGTGCTGTAGCGCATCCGCTGGTTGTCGAACTTGCCCTTGCCGGTGGAGATGCAGACGAGGGTGTCGTGGGCGTCGTGGTCCTGCTCGCGGAGGAAGTGGGCGTCGTTGTCGCAGACCAGGGGGAGATTCAGTTCGCGGGCGACGCGGATGAGCAGGGGGTTGATGGAGACCTGCTCGGGGACGTGGTGCTGGAGTTCGATGAACAGGCGGGGGCCGGTGCCCTGATCGGGGAAGCACTGGGCGTGCCACTGGGCGCACTGGATGGCGCGTTCCCAAAGGCGGCGGTCGCCGGAGTTGTGGAAGTCCAGGAGCAGGTCGCCGAGTTCGGACCCGAGGTGGCCGAGGATGGCGATCAGGCCGGAGTGGTGCTGGGCGAGCAGTTCGCGGTCGATGCGGGGCTTGAAGTAGAAGCCGGTGAGGTAGGCCTCGCTGGCGAGGTAGAGCAGGTTCTTCCAGCCGGTGTCGTTCTCGGCGAGGAGGACGAGGTGGAAGCCGCCGTCGCCGCTGCCGGTGTAGGTGCGGTCGTGCCGGGAGTTGGGGGCGCTTGATGCCCCGCTCCTTGGCGTCCAAGGCGAAGCCGACGGCGCCGAACATGTTGCCGTGGTCGGTGCAGGCAACGGCGCCCATGCCGAGCTCTTTGCACCGGTCCATGAGTTTGTCGAGGCGGTTGCCGCCGTCGAGCAGGGAGAACTCGGTGTGGAGGTGGAGGTGGGCGAACCCACCGAGAGAGGGGGGGGAGGTGGAGGAGGGTGCGGAAGGTGCGGGGGCGGTGGGCATGGGTGGGGGAGGGTACCGAGCGGGGGCGGCGAAATGGTCAAAGAGTCAAATGGTCAAATGGCCAAATGGAGACCGGTCGTGGACAAGGGGTCGGTTGCTGGCGGGAGGGGGACATGGCTGAATGGGGCGCGGGGGCTTCAGTCGGGTTTTGAGCGGGTGTTTGCCATGTGTCATCGATTTTGTGGGAGCGACTGTGTTGAAAGTCAAGCCTGAAGCGTTTTCGGGGCCCACATTGTTTGGTGTTTGATAAGTGCGTTCAGGGTGACCAGCAGCT
>JAJTDF010000040.1 GCA_021294835.1 Planctomycetaceae bacterium | reverse complement strand
GGGGGGGGATTGGGAGGTGTCGCAGAGATCAATCTGGCCGATAATCGCCCGCTGGAACAGGGACTTGGCCAATCTCCGCGTGGAAGCGCCAAGCATGTTCAGGACGCGCCGCTGGCGGATGGGTTCCCCTGAGGTACACTGAAACACGGAGTGCGATTGTCGTGCCGCTGCAGAGCGCACACCACGCCCCCCTCCCGCTCCCCCTCCCGCTCCCTTTCCCCTTTCCCCTTTCCCCTTTCCCCTTCCCCTTCCCTTCCCTGCCGGCGACACTGGAGAAGACACCGTGATTGGTCCCAAGAGCACATACGACGTTCGGCTCGCTCGTGCCCTAGCGGGTCGAGTCCACGCTGGCGTGGTACTCGCGTTGTTCGCGGCCCTGGTCCTCTCGCCGGCCGTCGCGAGGGCGCAGGAGTACAACCGGGCGCTGCGATCGCAAGACGTTGTGCTCGAGCGTGTCGGCAGTGACGGCGGCTGGATGATCACTGGCCGGGTGGCGATGGACGTGCGGACCACGCAGGCGCGCGACCTGAGTTTTCAACTGGTCGTCCGCGTCAACGGCCAGCAGGTCGATCCTGTCAACCCCGGCGCGTACGGCTGGGTGCAGCGGCTGATCTTCGGCCTCGGCGTGCCCACCGGCGGGGGCGGCGGCGAAGTGAGCTGCGTGAGCTTCTGCGTCAACCACTGTCAGAGCGGCCTTTGCAGTTACTACCAGTACTCAAACATCATGTGCATGTGCTCCAACAACGAGCCGGGCCCGAATGTTTATGTGCCGAGCAGGTTTGCCGCGCCGTTGCCGCCGCTGCGCCCGGGTGATCAGGTGGTCATCTCGGTGTTGCCACTCGCCGGCAGCCCCGCCCTGCCGGAGATCCGCACGGACGACGATGTCCTGGTGCTGATCGTGCCCACCTGCACGGCGCCGACCATGACCACCCCGCCGCAGCCCGTAGCTGCTTGTGCCTCTGGCTCCGCCATGTTCTCCGTCGCTGCCGATGGCACCGGCCCGCTTACCTATCAGTGGCAATGGCGACCCACCCCCACCACCCCCGGCGGCGGCGGCCAGTTCGCCAATGTCATCGACGGCGTGAACACCGACCCGCAGGGCGGGCCGATCCGGTTCAACGCCACGGGCGCGCGCACCGGAACGGTGCGCATCGAAACCACCGGCGGGTCCGGCACTGCCGGCTCTCATTGGGAGAAGCGCTGCATCGTCACCAACTCGTGCGGCAGCGTGACCAGTGAGCCGGCTGCGCTGCGGGTGCTGAACTGCCCGTGCAGCCCGGCGGACATCACCGGCGTGGGCGGCCCCCCGACGGCGCCGGATGGCTCTCTCACCGGCGATGACTTCAACGCGTTCATCAATGCGTTTGCGGCTTCCGATCCGCTGGCGGACATTGTGGGCATTGGTGGTGAGCCGCCGGCGGATGGGCTGCTGACCGGCGATGACTTCAACGCGTTTATCGCGGGGTTTGCGGCGGGGTGCCCGTGATGGGTTGACGGGGTGCTGGGTGAGAAGTTGTGGGGCGACGCGGCCGCCGGGCGAGAGGCTCGGCGGCCGCGGGCGTTTTGGGGGGGGAGGTGCGGCTGGGGCGGAGGCGGGTGGCGGGGGGGCGGGGGCTGGGCTGCTGGACCTTCGCAGCGGCCGTACCAACCGCACCATCGGCGTGCAGCATGACGGCTCGGTGTGTTCGCGTCTGGGCTGGAGCGGGGGAGAGGGGCGTGGGGTGTTGGTGGGCTGGGGCGGTGTGATCGGATTGCGTTTGGGGCGCCGTGGAGGTGCGATGGTGCCGGTCGAGGTGTGCTTGGACGCAAGCTTTGTCCGAAGGCGGCCAGAGCGGGTTTGCGTGTCAAGGGAAACGCGGTACACTGGCAAAGTCCATTAGGGTGGTGGTGACGGGCGGAGGTTCAAGTGGGCAATCTCAGTTCTTGACCATGGCTCCGTTCTTCGGATGAAGTGCTGCGGACGGCTGTGCCGTGAGCGGTGAGAGGTGCGCGATGATGAATGTTCTGCGTGTGTGCGTGGTGTGTTTGCTCGCGGTTGTGGGTGCTTCGAGCGTTCGCGCCCAGTGCACGCCGGGCTGGCAACCGTTTGACCCAACCACGGCGTCAATTCCGGGGGTCAACGGCCAAGTCTTTGCCACCACGATGTGGGACCCAGACGGCCCCGGGCCGCAGACGCCCAGGTTGGTGATCGGTGGCTCATTCACCGTGGCGGGCAACACGCTCGCGAACCGCATCGCCCTCTACGACCCGGCGACGGGTGCCTGGTCCGCCCTCGGCACTGGCATGAACAACCGCGTTAACGCCCTCACCACGCTGCCCAGCGGCGACTTGATCGCCGGCGGGGACTTCACCTTTGCCGGGGGCGTGACTGTCAACCGCATCGCCCGCTGGAACGGCTCGGCCTGGTCCGCCCTGGGCACGGGCATGAGTGGCGGCAGCTTCGCCGCCGTGAACGCCCTCACCACGCTGCCCAGCGGCGATCTGATCGCGGGTGGGCAGTTCAGCACCGCCGGAGGCGTGACGGTCAACGGTGTCGCCCGCTGGAACGGCGCGGCCTGGTCTGCCTTGGGCACGGGCACGAGTGGCGGCAGCTTGCCCAACGTGCGCGCCCTCACCGCGCTGCCCAGCGGCGATTTGATCGCGGGTGGGGAGTTCACCACCGCCGGGGGCGTGACCGTCAACGGCATCGCCCGCTGGAACGGCTCGGCTTGGTTGGCCCTGGGCGCGGGAATGAGTGGCTTCAGTTCAGTCGGCGTGTACGCCCTCACCACGCTGCCCAGCGGCGACCTGATCGCCGGCGGGTTCTTCACCAGCGCCGGCGGCGTGCCCGCCAACTTCATCGCCCGCTGGAACGGCTCGGCCTGGTCCGCCCTGGGCACGGGCATGAGCAGCACCGTTACCGCGCTCACCGCGCTGCCCAGCGGGGACCTGATCGCCGGCGGTAACTTCACCACCGCCGGGGGCGTCCCTGCCAACCGCATCGCCCGGTGGAACGGCTCGGCCTGGTCCGCCCTGGGCACGGGCATGAGTGGCGGCAACTTCAGCGTCCCGCCCATCGTGAAAGCCCTCACCACGCTGCCCAGCGGCGACCTGATCGCCGGCGGGGATTTCATCACCGCCGGGGGCGTGACCCTCAACTGCATCGCCCGCTGGAACGGCTCGGCCTGGTCCGCGCTGGGGACGGGCATGAGTGGTGGCAGCTCCAACCCCGTTGTGTTCGCCCTCACCACACTGCCCAGCGGCGACCTGATCGCCGGCGGGTCCTTCACCACCGCCGGGGGCGTGACGGTCAACCGCATCGCCCGCTGGAACGGCTCGGCCTGGTCCGCCCTGGGCACGGGCATGAACAGCGATATGTACGCCGTCACCACGCTGCCCAGCGGCGACCTGATCGCGGGCGGGGTCTTCACCACCGCCGGAGGCGTCCCCGTCAACCGTATCGCGCGCTGGAACGGCTCGGTCTGGTCCGCTCTGGGATCGGGCATGAGCAACACCGTTACCGCGCTCACCGCGCTGCCCAGCGGCGACCTGATCGCCGGCGGGTTTTTCACCAGCGCCGGCGGCCGGACGGTCAACGGTATCGCCGGCTGGAACGGCTCGGCCTGGTCTGCCTTGGGCACGGGCATGAGTGGCGGCAGCTTGCCCAACGTGCGCGCCCTCACCACGCTGCCCAGCGGCGATTTGATCGCGGGTGGGGAGTTCACCACCGCCGGGGGCGTGACCGTCAACGGCATCGCCCGCTGGAACGGTTCGGCCTGGTCCGCCCTGGGCCCGGGCATGAACGGCCCCGTGTTCGTCCTGGACAGGCTTCCCAGCGGCGACCTGATCGCCGGTGGGTCCTTCACCACCGCCGGGGGCGTGACGGTCAACAACATCGCCCGCTGGAACGGGGCGGCCTGGTCCGCCCTGGGCACTGGCATGGACGGCGCCGTGTCCGCCCTCACCACGCTGCCCAGCGGCGACCTGATCGCCGGTGGGTCCTTCACCACCGCCGGGGGCGTGACGGTCAACAACATCGCCCGCTGGAACGGCTCGGCCTGGTCCGCCCTGGGCGCGGGTATGAACAGCATCGTGCTCGCCCTCACCACGCTGCCCAACGGCGACCTGATCGCCGGCGGGGTCTTCACCACCGCCGGGCTTGGGGTCGCTCCGTACATTGCCAGGTGGCCGAACTGCCCGCTGCCGCCGGTGTGCGTGGCGGACATTGTGGCGATCGGCGGGCTGCCGCCGGGTGATGGCCTGCTGACGGGCGATGACTTCAACGCGTTTGTGGCGGCGTTCGCGGCCAACGACGGGTTGGCGGACATTGTGTCGATCGGTGGTGAGCCGCCGCCGGACGGGCTGGTGACGGGCGATGACTTTGTGGCGTTCATCGCGGGGTTTGCGGCTGGGTGCCCGTGAAGTGGGTGGGGGAGTCTGAGACGGTTGTTATTCGGGTACAACGGCGTGGCCCTCGGGATGCAATACCCGGGGGCCACGTTCGTTTGGCTGGATGTCCGGCGGTGAAAAGGCCCCCGTGTTGGGGAGCGGCCGCGGGACGGAACCGGGGTGTGGGGTACAGGACACTGACTATGCGGACCGTGAAAATGCTGGTTGGGATGATGGCCGTTGGGTGCATGGCGCTGCCGCTGATGGCGCAGCCGGGCGGGGGCGGTGGGGGTGGCGGTGAGGGTGGTAAGAACGGGCAGCCGGGTGGGGAGCGTCCGCGGCGGGAGCGTGCACCGGGCGGGCCGGGCGGTGAGGGTCGGCCGGGCGGGCAGATGAGCCCGGAGAAGGCCAAGGCGGCGTGGGGTGCGCAGGCGGCGGCGGTGGCGGCCCGGCTGGGGCTGAATGAGGGTGAGGGCAAGGCGCTGGCGGAGGCCTACGTGGCGGCCCGCGAGAGCCATGGCAAGGCGGCCGAAGAGGCGCGGCGGGGGATGATGGAGCGCAATCGCGAGGGTGGCGGAGGTGGTGGCGGGCCGGGCGGGGGTGATCGCGAGCAGATGCGCGAGCGGGCCCAGGAGGGCCTGCGGGCGATGGCGGAACTGAACAAGAAGGAGCAGGAGAAGTTCGCCAAGGCTCTGGAGGGGAAGGTGGCGGCGGACAAGGCGGCCAGCGCGGTGGCGGTGCTGGGGACGTTCAACCGTCAGTATGACGTGATGACCGACGCGCTGGTGGGTTTGAAGTTGGAGGCGGGCAAGCAGCAGCAGGCCATGGAAGTGGTCGAGCGGTTTGTGGCGGCGCAGGAGAAGGCGCGGCCGGCGGCGGGTGGCGAGGGCGACCGTGAGGGCGCACGCGAGGCCATGACCGCGGCCCGCAACTCGATGCGCGAAGAGATGGCCAAGGTGCTGAGCGCTGATGAGATGAAGAAGTTCGAAGAGACGCTGCCGGGCGCCCGCGGGCGGGGCCAGGGCGGCGGAGAGGGCGGCAAGGGCGGGGGCAAGGGTGGCGAGGGTGGCAAGGGCGGTGGTGAGGGCGGGGGCAAGGGTGGCGGCGGCCGCTGAGTGATGGGTCAACGTGAGGCTTCGACTTTTGTCTGCACCCGGTGAGGGTGATGGATGGACAACCGGCCGGACGCTCAGGTGACTGGGCGTCCGGCTGTTTTTTTGGTGTGATGGGGGAAGGCGCGGGGCGGGGGGGGGGCGGGGGGGGGCGGTCAGCCGGTGAGTTTGGCGACGATCTTGCGAACGGTGGGGACGACGACCAGGGCGGTGGGGAAGGCGACGAGGAAGGCCAGAGCCCAGGCGCGGAGCCAGTGGGTGGTGAAGCCGGGGACGAAGCCCCGGTGGATGATGGTGAGGGCGAGGGAGATGACCAGGCTCATGGCGAAGACCATGAGGGTGATGAACAGAAACGTGGCGTACTTCTTGTCGATGCGGAGCATGCGGGGCGACGGTACGGTGGCGGATCAGCGGGTGGGCGATGTGGTGGTGGGGGCTGGTGGCAGGTCCAGCGCCCAGGTGATGGACTGCTGGAGGAGGCGGCGGAGGGTGGGGGAGGCAGGGTCGGACGGGGGCGGGGTGGCGGGGAGGATGGTGGCGACGATGCGTTGGGGCGGGAGGGGCGTGGGCTCGACGCCGGCGGGGGCGGTGGGGATGCGGGGGGTGGTGCGGGGGGTGGCGTTGACCCAGAGGATGGGCTGGCGGGTTGACGCGGCGCTGCCGGAGGGTGCGGTCTTGTCGGTGGTGGCGGGCTCGGCGTAGAGCAGGACGGTGGCGGTGGGGAGGGGCGGCGGGAGGGTGGGAAGGGTGATGGGGACGAGGAGGCCCTCGGGTGGGATGGTGATGCCGGCGAGGATGGGGTGGGTGGCGGCGGCGGGGTCGGGCGGGAGGATGCGGAGGTGGGTGAAGTGGGCGGGCGGCTGTGCGGGTGGCACGGTGGGATCGGCGAGGCCGGCCTGGGCGCGGAGGGTGGCGGTGGTGGGGGTGGTGGGGGGCGTTCGCGGGGCGGCGGGTGTGTTGGTGGGGGTGTTGGTCGGGGGATCGGCGAGGGAGAGGAGGGCTGAGCCGGTGATCACCAGTGGGAGTCGGGCGGTGAGCGCGGCCGCGACGTGTCCGAGGCTGCCGTTGGCGAGCGCGGCATCGGACATGGGGTTGGTGAGGACGATCAGTTCGGCTTGGTGTGGGTAGGCGGTGGTGAGCGAGGCGTTGTCGGCGATCAGGTCTGGGGGCGCTGGCTGACGGGCGGTGGTTGGGGGCAAGTCGATGTGCACAGCGCGGGTGAGGGGTTGCCAGCCGTTGGGTGGGAGGGGCTGGAGGGTGGAGGGGGTGCTATTTGCGAAGAGGCGGCGGCGTTCACCGACGGCGGGGATGTTCCAGTCGCCGGAGGCGCCGGTGGTGCCGGGCGGGTTGTTGTAGCGGACGGAGACGACGGCGGTCTCATCGCCGGCTTTGAGGCCGGGGCCGGCGAGGACGCGATCGATGCGGACGCGGCACCAGATGCTGTCACCGGAGTGGGGGCCCTGCTTGGTCTCGACGCTGAGGGTGGTGACCTCGAGCTGATACGGCGCCTGGAGGAGTTGGTGCATGGGCGTGGGGGCACGCTCCAGGGCGAGGCCGGGCGTGGGCGGGCAGGCCAGGAGGAGGGCGAGGGCGGTGAGGAGGATGTGGGGGGTGCGGTGGGGCATGGGTGTGGCGGGTTGGAATGAGGGGGCGGACTGCGTGTGAAGGTTGCGAGCGGGCCGGAAGGTTCAGTGTGGATGTGAAGTAGGATTGGGCATGTTGACCGTGGCGTTGCTGGCGAACGGTCTGGTGGGGCTGGTGATCATCAGCGTGGTGGTGTGGCGTGGTGATGGGCGGACGGACCTGCGGCGGTGCCCGGAGTGCTGGTATGACATGGGGGCGACGGAGGGGCTGACGTGTCCGGAGTGCGGGCACACGGCGACGAGTGGGTGGCAGTTGCATCAGCGGCGGCGGGTGGGGCGGGCGATGCGGGCGGGGCTCTGGGCGGCGTGGGTGGCGTGGGTGCTGGGGGCGTACTTCGCGCTCCCGGGGCCGTGGACGAGCAAGGTGCCCAGGCCGTTGATGCGTGTGATGCTCAGCGTGGCGGCGGCGCCGCCGCGGGCGCCGGCTGGGGGCGCGGGGAGCGGGTTGCCGGTGCCGGATGGGGCGCTCCGGAGGTCGGGCAGCGCGTGGGAGCGGAAGGTGTGGGAGCACCAGGCGATGGTGGCGATGGATGCGTGGGCGGAGGCGGTGACGGGGGGCGGCGGGGCGGGTCCGCTGACGGATGAGGAGTTGGTGAAGTTGGTGCCCTTGGCGCGGGATGCGAACGCGCTGTTCCAGCAGACGGGGGACCTGAGGTGGGGGGAGGCGTGGGTGTATCAAGACGCGAGGCAGCGGCTGGTGGAGCGGCGGCGGGCGGCGGCGGGGGAGGGAATGGAGGGGGCGGCGCTGCTGCTGCGGCTGGAGTGGGCGCTGGGGGAGTTGCAGCATGACGGCACGGGGTATGCGTGGCGGCCGGACTTTGCGCGGGTGCCCGATGAGGTGATCACGCGGGCGCTGGGGCACGCCGATGCGCAGGTGCGGCTGTTTGGGGTGCAGCGGTTCGGGCGGCGGGTGCATCTGACGGTGATGGACGGGGCGCAGCCGATGCCCGTGGGGCGGGAGCGGATTGAGGCGATGGCCAAGGACGACCCGGACCCGGCGGTGCGGCGGCGGGCGGCGGATCTGGTGGCGTATCTGGAGGGGTTTGTGCCGCGGCGGTGAGGGCGGGGTCAGGCGGCGGCGGGGCCGAAGAGGCGGCGGCCGAGGCGCAGCGAGACGCCGACGAGGGCGATGAGGACGGGGACCTCGACCAGGGGGCCGATGACGGCGGCGAAGGCGGCGCCGGAGGTGATGCCGAAGACGGAGATGGCGACGGCGATGGCCAGTTCGAAGTTGTTGCCGCTGGCGGTGAAGGCGAGGGTGGCGGCGCGGGGGTAGTCGGCCCCGGCGCGATAGGCCATGAAGAAGGAGACGAAGAACATGATGAGGAAGTAGAGGACCAGGGGGACGGCGATGCGGAGGATGTCCAGCGGGAGGGCGATGATGCGGTCGCCCTTGAGGTTGAACATGACCAGGATGGTGAACAGGAGGGCGATCAGGGTGATGGGGGCGATGCGGGGGAGGAAGGCGGTGGTGTACCAGGCATCGCCCTTGAGGCGGCGGAGGAGCAGGCGGGTGAACATGCCGCCGAAGAAGGGGATGCCGAGGTAGATCAGGACGGAGGTGAAGATGTCGGCCATCGACACGTTGACGGCGACGCCGGAGAGGCCGACCAGGGGCGGGAGCCAGGTCATGAACAGCCAGGCGTAGAGGCCGAAGAAGAGGACCTGGAAGATGCTGTTGAAGGCGACCAGACCGGCGGCGTACTCAGCGGAGCCTTTGGCCAGGTCGTTCCAGACCAGGACCATGGCGATGCAGCGGGCGAGGCCGACCATGATCAGGCCGAGCATGTATTCGGGCTTGTCGTGCAGGAAGATGGCGGCGAGGGCGAACATGAGGATCGGGCCGACGATCCAGTTCTGGATGAGCGAGAGGGTGAGGACCTTCCAGTCGGAGAAGATGGCGGGGAGGTGCTCGTAGCGGACCTTGGCCAGGGGCGGGAACATCATGAGGATGAGCCCGATGGCGATGGGGAGGTTGGTGGCGCCGACGGAGGCGCTGTCGATGGCCTGCGGGATGGCGGGTGCGAAGCGGCCGAGGAGGACGCCGGCGGCCATGGCGAGGAAGATCCAGAGGGTGAGGTAGCGGTCGAGGAAGCCGAGGCGGCCAGCGCACGGGGTGGGGCAGGCGGGGTCGGTGGTCATGGGTGGGGGAGGTGGAGGGTGGGTGGCGGGGGATCAGGGCTGGATGGCGGGCGGGGCAGCGGGGCCGAGGAGGGCGAAGCGGATGAGTTTGGCGATGTCGGTGTTGTCCATGGAGCCCTTGACGCGGTCGGCGTGGGCGCCTTCGGCACGGACGAGGATGCCGCCGGTGACATCGTGCTGGCTGGCCCAGGTGACAAAGAAGGGGAAGCGGCGGCCGGTGGCGTCGGGCGCGGCGAGGAAGGGGGCGGAGCGGGCGCCGGCGACGCCGTCAATCGGTGCGCCGTTGTCGTCACGCTGAGGGAGGGTGGCGGGGACGGGCTTGCCGGGGATGAGGGGGATGCCGGAGAGGCGGAGGCCGCCGGCATCCGAATCGGCGGTGGTGAGGATGAGGGTGGCGGGGTGGTTGGCGAGGTGGGCGCGGGCGACGGCGATGGCGTCGTCGGCACGCTTGCCGGCCTGGAGGACGCCGGCGGCGTTGTTGGTGTTGCCGAAGTTGTCGGTGCCCTCTTCTTCGATGACCAGGAGGAAGCGGGGGCCGCTGCGCTGGAGAACGGTGAGGGCGAGGTCGGTCATCTCGGCGAGGGTGGGGGCGTCGGGGTTGTAGAGCGGGAGGTTGGCGGCGGTGAGATCGGCCTCGGGCTTGTCGTTGAAGGTGGAACTGGTGGCAAAGAGGCCCAGGACGCGGGTGGCCGATGGCGGGAGGGCGGCGATCTCCTGCCGGGTGCGGACGACGGCGTAGCCCTTGGCGCGGGCTTCGGCGACAAGGTCGCGGCCGTCTTTGCGGGCGCCGGGGCCGTGGACACCTTTCACGCCGGCGGGGAGGAAATGGCGTTCGCCGCCGCTGAGCAGGACGTGGGCGCCGGAGTCGAGCAGGGTGGCGGAGATGCCGTCGTAATCGTTGCGGGCGGGAGAGGGGGCGAGGAAGCAGGCGGTGCCGGGCTCGGCGGCGATGCCGGACTGGACGAGGCCGACGGGGAGGCCGGCGGCGAGGGCCTGGGAAGCGACGGAGGCGGGCTTGCCGTCGGCGGTGAGGATGGGCTTGCCGGTGTCGCCGGCGGCGGTGCGGCCGAAGGCATCGGAGGCGACCTTGATGCCGGTGGCGTGGGTGGTGGCTCCGCCGTTGCTGGTGGCGGTGAGGCAGTCGGACATGGCGCCGCGGTAGAGGGCGATGTGGGGGAGGCGGTCCCAGTGGAGGGTGCCGTCGGGTCCGACGTTGAAGGTGCGGATGGCGTCCCAGGTGGCGGCGGAGGCACCGTCGGGGTGGATGAAGATGACGGAGGCCGTTGTGGGGTTGGCTGCGGTGGTTGCTGTCGGGGTTGGTGTGGTGGTGGTGACGGGGGCGGGCGCAGCGGGCGCGAGCGTGAGCAGGAGGGCGAGGGTGGCGGTGACGGGGAGGGCGAAGGGCATGGGGGGAACTCAGCAGCAGCAGGATGAGGTGGGGGCAGGGGAGGTGATGGGCTTTCGGGCGGAGATGTCCAAGGAGGTGATGTAGTCCTGTGCGGTGTGGCCGGGTGGGAGGGCGGCGATGATTTTCTGGTAAAGAGGGTCCTGCCAGTCGGTCATGGCGGCGATGTATTGCGGCTTGGAGGTGAGGGTGATGTCGGTGAAGCCGGCGGCGGCGAGGTTCTCGCGGGTGGTGTCGACGAGTTCGGCACCGGCGACGCAGCCGACGAGGGCCTCGAGATCCGCGGCGACCTGGGGCGGGAGGGGGCGGAGGAGGGCGAGATCAGAGACGGCGACCCGACCACCTGGGCGGAGGACGCGGGCGATCTCGCGCCAGACGCGGGGCTTGTCGGGCGAGAGGTTGAGGACGCAGTTGGAGATGACCACTTCGGCGGAGGCGTCAGCAACGGGGAGGTTCTCGATCTCACCGAGGCGGAACTCGACGTTGCTGTAGCCGGTGGCGGCGCGGTAGTGGGTGATGTTGGTGCGGGCGAGGGCGAGCATGTCGGGGGTCATGTCGACGCCGATGACGCGGCCGGTGGGGCCGACTTTGCGGCCGGCGATGAAGCAGTCGAAGCCGCCTCCGGCGCCCAGGTCCACAACGGTTTCGCCGGGGTTCAGCGCGGCGATGGCGGTGGGGTTGCCGCAGGAGAGGCCCATGTTGGCGGCGGCGGGGGTGCCCGAGAGTTCATGCTCGGCGTAGCCGAGGGCGGAGGCGAGCTGGTTGGGCGAGAAGGTGGCGGGGCCGCAGCAGCCGCCGCCGGGGGTGCAGGCGGAGGCGGGGGATGCGGCGGGGGTGGGTGTGATGGACGCGGGTTTGGCGGCTTGGGCGGCGGACCAGGAGCCGAGTTGGGCGATGTGGGCATAGCCCTGGCGGACCTGCTCGCGGAGGAGATCGGGGTTGGTGGTGGGGGATGCGGGTGCGGCGGTGGTTGGGGTGGAGGGGGTGCAGCAGGATGGGCCACAGGCGCAGGGGGATTTGGCGGTGGCGGGTTGGGGGGTGGTGTTGGCGTTCATGGGGAGGGTCCTTTGGGGGTGAAGGTTGAGTGCGTGAAGGTTTAGTGGGTGGAGGCGGTGGGGAAGAGGGCGCCCGGGAGGGTGAGGATGAAGTTGCGAATCTGGTCGCGGACGCGGCGGTAGTGGGGGAGGGCCTGCTCGTCAGAGGCGGCGTGGTGTTCGCGGGCGAGGCGGGGCGGGTCGTCGAAGCCGACGTGGACGATGCGGGCGCCGGGGAAGACGGGGCAGGACTCGTGGGCGGAGTCGCAGACGGTGACGACGACGTCGATGGGGCCGGGGAGGTCGCTGGGGTGCTTGGAGGTGTGGGAGGAGATGTCGATGCCGACTTCGGCCATGGCGCGGACGGCGAGGGGGTTGAGGCCGTGGGGCTGGGTGCCGGCGGAGGAGGGGACGAGCAGGTGGCCTCGCAGGGCGCGGGCGAAGCCTTCGGCCATCTGGCTGCGGCAGGAGTTGCCGGTGCAGAGGAACATGACGGAGGGGAGGCGGGTGAGGGTGTGCGGGTCAGCAGGCGGCACAGGTGGCTCCGGCAGAGGTGGTCAGGAGGACGGGGGTACAGCAGGCGCCGGGCTGGGCGGCACAGGCGGCCAGGGCGTCGGCGATGCGGCGGAGTGCGGAGGTGAGGCGGTCGAAGCGGACGGCGTAGTGGACGGTGCGGCCGGCGCGGGAGCAGTGGAGGACGCCGGCGCGCTGGAGGAGGGCCAAGTGGCGGGAGACGACGGAGAGGTCGACGTGGCAGCAGTCGGCGACTTCGGAGACCGAGCAGGGGCGGGCGCACTTGGCCAGGCAGGCGAGGAGTTGGAGGCGGGTGGGGTCGCCGAGTGCCTTGAAGAGGTCGGCGTCGAGTGCGGCGTCAATCGGGCCTTTGCGGGCGGCGGCGTGGCGCGGTGTGGGGGGGACGGCGGCGGGCCGCGGGCGTGCGGCGGGTTGTTTGTTTGTTTGCGTCATTGTGCAAATGTTAGGCGGGTGGTGCGACGGCAGGGGCTCGGGGGCGGGCCGGGTCAGGTCGGGCCGGCGACGCGTTCGACCACCTGGGTGATCAGGTCGATGGCAGCGGTGATGTCGTCGGCGGTGGTGTGGCGGCCGAGGCTCAGGCGGATGGCGCCGTGGGCGACGGGGGCGGGTATGCCCATGGCCAGCAGCACCGGCGAGGGCTCGAGCGAGCCGGAGGAGCAGGCGGCGCCCGCGGAGGCGTAGAGCCCGCGTTCAGAGAGGGCGAGAAGGATGGCCTCGGCCTCCAAGGCGGTGAAGGCGATGCTCGTGGTGTTCCAGATGCGCTGCTGGGGCGAGGCCGGCCCGAGGATGCGGGCGGGGTGGGCGTGCTGAGACGGGAAGCGGGCGAGGAGTTGCTGCTCGAGTTCATCACGAAGCGCGGCCTGGGCGGTGCGAGGTGCCGGGTCGGCGAGCCAGCGGTCGGCGAGATCGGCGGCGACGCCGGCGGCGACGATGGCGGGGGTGTTCTCGGTGCCGGCGCGGCGGGCGTTCTCCTGCGTGCCGGGCATCAAGGGGCGGAGGGGCGTGCCGGGGCGGAGGTAGAGCACGCCGACGCCCTTGGGGCCGTGGAACTTGTGCGGCGCGAAGGTGAGCAGATCAGCGGGGCAGTGGGGGGAGGCTTCGTGGTGGGCGGCGGCGAGGGCCTCGGCCTGGGGATCAGGATGGACGCGGGTGGGGAGTTTGCCGACCCATTGGGTGCCGTCGCAGTGGGTGATCCAGCCGTGCTGGCGGGCGAGGGCGAAGGCCTGGGTGATGGGCTGGATGGCGCCGGTTTCGTTGTTGCACCACTGGAGCGTGAGGATACCGGGCGGGGTGCTGGTGAGGGCCCGTTGCAGCGCGTCGAGGTCGATCAGGCCCTGGCCGTCGACCGGGAGGGTGGTGACGGCGGCGGCGGCGGACTCGGCGAGGTGGGTGGCCAGTTCGCGGATGGCGGCGTGCTCGACAGGATTGGTGAGCAGGTGGCGGCGGTTGGGCGGGAGGGTGTCGAGCACGCCCCGGATGGCCAGGTGGATGGCCTCGGTGCCGGAGGCGGTGAAGACGATGGACTTGGGGGCCGAGCGGGGGCCGGAGAGGGAGCGGTCGGCGCCGATGAGGCGGGCGACGGCGGCGCGGGCGAGTTCGATGGCGTGGCGGGCGTCTTGCCCGGCGCGGTGGACGGAGGAGGGGTTGTGGTAGAGGCGCTCGGCGGCGTCGGCCAGGGCGGCGAGCACGGCGGGCTCGGGGCGGGTGGTGGCGTTGTGGTCCAGATCGATGATCACCGGGGGGCCTCCGGTGCTGGGGCATCAGCGGCGCGGCGGGTGGTGAGGCGAAGGTGGAGGGCGCCGGCGGCTCCGGCGAGGGTGTTGGCGGCGGCTTCACCGGCGGTGACGACGAGCACGACGGCGGCGAAGGGGCCTTCGGCCATCCAGCCGGGGAAGAGTTGCAGCAGGCCGATGGTGCCGCCTTCACGCAGGCCGGCGATGCCGGTGGGGGAGAGGAGTTGCAGGGTGAAATAGGTGGCGGCGGCGAGGGCGGACTGCTCGACAGTGAGGCCGGCAGGGGCGATGCCGGCGGCGAGGGCGATTTGGCCGGCGACGAAGAAGCGGGCGGCGTGGACGGCCAGGTCGGCCAGGCGGAGGGCGAGGCCGACGAGGATGGTGCGGGGGCTGGCCAGCAGGCGGAGGCCGAGGGCGAGTTTGGCTCCGGCCGGGCGGCGGAGGAGGGCGACCGGGCCGAGGCGGCCGAGTGCGGAGGCGGGATGGTCGATAGCGGTGACCAGGGCGCGGGCGAGGAGCCAGCCGAGCAGGGCGGAGGCGGCGATGCCGGCGAGGGTGACGGCGAGCCAGAGGGCATCAAGCGTGGGGCGGAGGGCGGTGGCGAGCAGCGGGGCGGCCAGGGGCATGGCGAGGATGGCGGCGGTTGCGGCAAACCAGCCGCCGACGGTGAGCAGGGGGAGGCGATCGAGGTTGACATGGATGAGGATGCGGACGAGGAGGCCGAGCTTGAAGGGGAGGTAGGCCAGCAGGGAGCAGACGCTGTTGACGGAGAGGAAGTGGAGCGGGCCTTGCAGGCGGGCGTTTGCGGGCAGGGGCGAGGCGGGGAGGATGGCGGCGGGGCGGAGGACGGCCCAGAAGGTGAGCCCGCCGAGGGCGATGGTGGCGAAGGAGCAGGCGAGCAGGGCGGCGAGGAGGGCGGGGGGCGTGTCGAGCAGGCGGGGGAGTTTGTCGGCGATGGCGGGGTTGCCGAAGGCGGTGCGGACGCACCAGGCGAGCACGAGCATGGAGAGGGTGAAGCCGAGGAGTTGGAGGATGATGCGGGCGGGGGACCGCCGGGCGGGGGAAGGGGCCGCGGTGGGTGGGGGAATCGGTGTGTGTTCGTGCGGCGTGCTCACGGGAGATGGAGGGCCTGGGAAGCGGGTGGCGTGCGCGGGCCGGGGGAGGGCGGTGTTGCGGGCGAGGGGGGCGTGGGCGGGGTGGCGCCGGGTGCGGGTGTGCGGAGGCGGAAGAGGGCCTGGCCGGAGGCGGGCCAGGCGCGGACCTGCTCGGCGGAGGCTTCCAGGAAGCGGGTGACGGACTCGGGGGTGACGTCGGGGTCGTACCAGGCGGAGCGGTGGAGGCGGCGGAGTTCGGCGATGTTGACGAGGATGTGGCGGACGTTGCGGCTGGCGAGGGCGGCGGCCCAGGTGGCGGGGTCATTGGGGTTGGCGCGGATGGCCTGGCCGAGAGGGCTGGTGTCCCAGGTGGTGTGGTAGAGCAGTGTGCGGTTGTCTCGGCCGACGATGTAGAGCGGGGTGGAGTCGCCGAGGAGGTAGAGGCCTTGGAAGCGGTCGAGTTGGAGGTTGATGACGACGTAGGGGGCGGCGGAGTCGAGGAACTCGGCGACTTCGTCGGGGGACCAGGCGGCCAGTTCGGCGCGGTAGGCTTCGCCGGACTTAACGGAGGGGCCGGCGGCGAGGAAGAAATTGGGGCAGGGGATGGTGTCGGGGACGGTGGCGGGATCGACACCTGGGGGCGGGGTGACGGCGACGGGGCCTTCGGCGAGGAAGCGGCGGATGGTGTCGGCCCCGAGCATGAGCGGGACGGCGAGCAGGAGCATGACGGTGAGTCGGCGGGCGGGGGGAAGGCCAAGGAAGAGGTTGTCGGGGTTGGCTGGGGGGGCGGGTGGATTGGCGGAGGCGGGGTCGGCGTTGCGTCGGAAATCGGCGACGGCGGCGGCGCCCAGGCCGAGGGCGAGGGCGAGGGTGATGACCAGTGGGACGAGGAAGCGGCTTTGGCAGTGGGTGAAGAAGATCCACCAGAGGCAGCCGGCGAGCAGGCCGAGCAGGAGGGCGGCGGTCAGCGCGCGGCGTTGCGGGGAGCCGGGGGCGAGCAGGGCGATGAGCATGGCGAGAGCGGCGAGCGGGGGCAGGAGGGACCAGTGGCCATGGCCGAAGCCTCGGGGTTCGTTGTCGACCGCGGTGGGGTCGGCGGTGCGGGAGATCAGCAGGGCGGCGCGGTCGAGCGGGGGGGCGGATTCGCGATGTCCGGCGGTGAAGCGGGCGGCCTGTTCGGGCGTCCAGTGGGCGGAGCCGAAGAGGCTGGCGGCGGCGGGGAACACGGGGTTGCCGCAGGCGGCGTAGTTGCGGATCAGGGGGGGAGCGAAGGTGAGTGTGCCGCCGAGGAGGGCTCCGACGAGGATGATGGCGAGGGGACGGAGGTGGCGGGGTGCGGCGGCGGCGGCGAGGGCGCGGTGGGCGAAGAGGTGGCCGACGAGCAGCGCGAGGGCGACGGTGGGACCGGTGAGCAGGACGGCGGTGGGCTTGCAACCGGTGGCGGCGCCGACGAGGAGGCCGGCGAGGAGGCCCCGGGTCAGGGGCGGGAGGGCGGCATCGATGGCGATGAGCAGGGCGCCGGCGAAGAGTGCGGCGACGGCCATTTCGTTGTAGGAGAGGGAGCCGGTGACGACGGCCCAGGGCGTGCAGAGCACGGCGGCGGCGGCGAGGCCGGAGGCGGTGCGGCGCCAGCCTGGGGAGACGGCGGGGGCGGCGGCCCAGACGATGCGGCCGACCAGTGCGGCGGCGAGCACGGTGCACCCGGCGTGGAGGAGTTGGCAGCCGAGCAGGCCGGCTCCGGCGGCGGCGTGGAGCCCACCGGCGGCTCCGGCGGGGGCGCGACCGCCGCCCAGGGCGACGTGGATGTGGAGGAAGGCGGCTTCGATGTAACTGGGGAGGAAGGAGTAGACGTTGTGGGTGAGGGGCCAGAGGCGGCCCTGGGATGCCCACTCGATGGGGAGTTGGAGGTGGTAGGAGAGGGAGTCGAAGCCGCCGGCTTCGCTGCGCCAGAGCCAGCCGGGGGGGTTGCAGGCGGCCAGCAGAAGGACGGCCAGGCCGGGGACTGCGGCGAGGGCGGAGCCGGGGAGGCGGGGGAGGCGGCGACGCTGGCGGAGGGCGACGGCGGCGCGTTGGGCGAGGATGCCCCAGCCGGCGCCGAGGGTGGCCAGAGCGACGAGTTGGCCGGCGGCGCCGGTGGGGAAGGCGCCGAGCACGCCGAGGAGATGGCTGAGCCAGAGGAGGACGGCCAGACCGATGACCGGCTGGAGCCAGGGGGCGTGCGGGGACTGGCGGGCGAGCAGGCGGGTGATGGGCCAGCCCCAGCCAGCGGCGGCGAGGAGGTAGCCCAGGGCGATGGGTCCGGCGGTGAGCAGGGAGTGGAGGAGTGCGGCAACGCCGGAGAGCGGGCTGGCACCGGGCGGGAGGCCGAGGGCGGCCAGTCCGACGGCGCAGAGGCCGGCGGCGGCGACACCGAAGAGAAGGTATCGGTGCCGGGCAAGGCGGACGCCGATCGGTTCCAGGCCATTGTCGGGCATGGAGAAAGTTACGCGGGCGGGAAGCTGAGGAACGGGGGCTCAGGCGACCGCTTCGCTCTCGGATTCAGCGGCCGATCCGCCGCCCCGCAGTTCGCCGGCGGCGTAGCGGTCGAGCAGGTCGTTCACCTCGGCGGGCGAGGCGGCGGTGCGGATGGCTTCTTTGAGGGGCTTGCAGCCGACGGGGGTGTTGCGGGGGCCGATCTCGCGTCCGAGGCGTTTGCCGAACCAGGACATGCGGCGGCGGATCTGCACCATGGCGTAGTGCTCGTCGCGGTACTGGAGCATGAGGGCGAAGTAGCGCTTGATGGTGTCGATCTTCTCGGCGTCGGTCGGTTCGGGCGGGATGACGCCGGTGGTCTGCAGGGCCCAGGCGTCGCGGAAGAGCCAGGGGGCGGAGAGGGCTCCGCGGCCGATCATCACGCCGTCGCAGCCGGTGCGGGCGAGCATGGTGAGCACGTCGTGCGGCTCGCGGACGTCGCCGTTGCCGATGACCGGGATGTGGTGGCCGGGGGCCTTGCAGTGGTCGCGAACGGACTGAACGACCTGGGCGATGCCGTCATGATTGACGACGCCGGTGAACTTCTGCACCGTGGTGCGGCCGTGGACGGTGATGGCCTTGGCGCCGCAGTCGATGAGCCGCGGGGCGAGGTGTTTGGCGACGGGCTGGTCGTCGAACCAGCCGAGGCGCATCTTGCAGGTGAGGGGGACACCGAAGGGCTCGAGCACGCGAGCGCAGCGGGTGGCGATCTGCTCGGCGATGTTGGGGATGCAGAGCAGGCGGGATCCGCCGTCTTTTTTGGTGACCTTGTCAACCGGGCAGCCCATGTTGATGTCGACGACGGTGGCGCCGTGCTGCACGGCCCAGAGGGCGCCCTCGGCCATGATCTCGGGGTCGGCGCCGTAGAGCTGCATGCCGACGGGTTTGTCCAGGTCGTTGGTGGCGGCGAGATCGAGGCTGGTGGCGCGGCCCCGGAGCAGGCCCTGAGGTGAGAGCAGATCGGTGCAGGCCAGGCCGACGCCGCCCCAGGAGCGGCAGACGACGCGGAAGGCCAGATCGCAGTAGCCGGCGATGGGGGCGAGGAGGAGGTTGGTGGCGAGTTGGACGGGGCCGATGCGGAGCACGATGGGAGAAGGGTACTGGGGCGGGCGCGTGAAGATGGGGGATTTGGCGACGGATCACAGTCCGAGAATGTGCATGAAAGCGGTAAACCCTCGGGGCGATCAGCGTTAATGGATTGTCAAGCGAGCGGTTTGTGTGCATACTTTGCCCCATCGTGGGATGCCGCTGCGCGAGTGCCGCGTGGTGAGGCTGTTCCGGACACAAGAGATACGGAAACCGGCGTGTGCCGGATTCCGGCTGATGACTGAAGGAGAGAGAAGATGAACAAGATTGTTGTGATGGCTGCCCTTGCTGGGGCGATGGTTTCGACGGCTGCGATGGCCCAGAACCGCACCGGTGCCCGTCTGATCGACGGCAACGTGAACTTCGATGCGGGCAGCACGCCGACCTCGACGACGGCGATTCCGTCGAGCGCCACGTTGGGTGCGAGCTCGTTCACTTCGAACCTGCGTGTGAACAATGCCTCGGCCCCGACCTCGGGCCTCGACAACTCGTTCACCACCTGGTGGTGGGTGCGCGCGGGCAACGACGCCCGCGAGTTCGCCTTGGCGAACCCGACGAGCCGCACGGTTTCCGGTGACGGCCGGTCGGCGACCTACACCTTCACGCAGAGCGGCCTGACCTGGACGATGACCTTCGTGGCCCAGTCGCTGGGCGCGGACTCCGGCCAGGTGCTCAGCAGCCTGACGGCGACCAACAACGGGTCGACCGCGGTCTCGAACGTGAACATGTTCTGGTACGTGGACTCGTTCCTGTTTGGTCAGGACGGCAACGACCGCGTGAGCTCTGTGGAGACCACGGGTGATCGCCGGATCAACATCATCGACACCGCGGCGGCTGCTGCGGGCTGGTCGGCTCAGGTCGCGGGCTTCGGCGCCACGGGTCTGGGCGCCGGCACCTTCGCGGTGGTTGGTGGCCAGATGGGCGACACCGGCATTGACAACTTCGCTGACATCGTTGCTCCCCCCGGCGCCGACACCGACCTGTCTCACGTGATGCAGTGGACGGTTCCGGAGATCGCCGCGGGTGGTTCGCTCACCGTCTTCGGCGCTTACGCCGTGGCCGCCTCCGGCGCCCCGGTGCAGGCCATCCCGGCTCCCGGCGTTGCCGGTCTGCTGGCGATCGGCGGTCTGATGGTTGCTCGCCGTCGCCGCGGGGCCTGAGGGCCTGACGCGGGCCGCGAGGCCTGTTGAGATGCATTGAAACTGGCGGCCGCCCGGCAACGGGCGGCCGCTTGTCATTTACGGCGGCGGTGAGAGGGGCTGCGTGCGGTCGTAGGCGGCGGTGAGCGCGTCGCCGAGGGCGCGGCCGTAGGCGGGGCCGTCGCAAAGGGGTGAGGCGAGGAGGCGCGGGCGCAGAGTGGTTCGCAACGTGTGGAGCGGGGTCGGGTCGGCGGCGAGGGCGACGGCGCGGCGGGTGTACTCGGCGGGGTCGGGTGCGGTGAACTCGGAGAGGCCGACGGCGGCGTTGAGCGAGGCGGTGACACGGCAGACGTGACGGTCACCGAGCATGCCGAGCGTGGGCACGCCCATGAGCATGGCCTCGCAGACGGTGGTGGTGCCGTTGTAGGGCCAAGGATCGAGGGCGAGGTCGACGCGGCTGTAGAGGTTCAGATGATCGGCGCCGGAGGCGGTCCAAGGGAGGATCTCGACGCGATCAGCGCTGACGCCGGCGGCGGCGAGGCCATCGAGCAGGCCTTGGCGGGCGCGTGATTGGACCATGGCCTTGGCCTTGATCAGCAGGCGGCTGCCGGGAGCGGCAGCGAGGATGGCGGCCCAGCGGGAGGCGATGACGGAGTTGATCTTCCAGGACTGGTTGAACGAGCCGAAGGTAAAGGGCTCGCCGCGCTGGGATGGTCCGGGCTGGACGGCGACGGCGAGGGACTCTGGCGAGGGCGAGAAGCAGAGGAAGCAGCGGTTCAGACGGAGCGGGGTCTCGGTCAGGTGCCCGTCGTGCTCGGGCGGGTCGGTGATGTGGTCGACCAGGCGCAGGTCCATGCCGGGGACGCCGGTGGTGGCCGGGTACCCGATTGCCGTCACGTGGAGCGACGCCGGGCGCTGCAGGACGGCATGGAGCCGGTGGCCGTTGGTCATGCCGGATGTTTCCAGCAGGATGTCGGTGCCGGCGGTGTGGATGCGGCGGGCGAGATCGGGTGAGGCGATGCGGGGCAAGTGATCGAAGCGGTCGGCGAGGGCGGCGAGGGCGTGGGTGCGGTCGTCGGCGTGTGGGCCGGTGTGGATGAGCCAGACGTGGAACGCGGCGCGGGGCAGGTGGCGGAGGATGGGCTCAAGGAAATGCGAGACGGAGTGGCGACCGGCTTCGTGGGTGACGATCGACAGCAGGAGGGGCCGTTTGCCCGGGTGCCTTGGGCGGGCCGGGAGGCGGGGCTGGTCGTTCAGCAGTTCGATCAGGCGGCCGTAGGCCTTGGCGGCGGCGAGGGCGGCGGCGGGCGTGGCGCTGGGGTTTGAGTTGAGGCCCAGGCAGATGGACTGGGCGATGGTGTAGTCGTTGGGGTCCTCACGCTGGAGTTCGCGGAAGATCGCAGTGCTGCGTTCGGACTCGCCGAGCAGCCCGTAGTGGTTGGCGAGGAGGACGCGGGCCCGCCGGTGTGAAGGATGGGCCGCAAGGGCGTTGAGCAACGCCTGCTCGCATTCGTCGAGATGATCCAGCGTGAGGTGGGCGTGGGCCAGTTCGACCCATCGGTCGGCGTCGCTGGGGTCGATGCTGCAACTGCGGGTGAGGAACTCGACGCCCTCGCGGACGCGGTTCATGCGAACGAGCAGGCAGCCGTGATTGAACAGGGGGTCGGCACTGTCGGGGTAGAGGGCGATGGCCCGCTCGCTGAAGTGCAGGGCCTGGGTGAGGCGTTGGGCGGCAAAGTGGACGGCGATGGCGGCGGCGAGCACGCTGCGGTCGTCCGGGTCGGACCGAAGCAGCGGCATGAGGGAGAGCTCGGCCCGGCGCTGGTTGCCGGTCTCCAGATCGGCGCGAATGCGATCGGCGGCGGCTTGGTGTCGAGATGGACCGGAAGGACGGGGCACGCTGGGTGGATCGGCTGGGTGCGGGTGGGGGGTTCACCTGTTGCCCGGATGATCTTCGGCTGGCGGTGGCCTGGGAACGGCCGAGCGATCAGGGCTTGAGGGCGTGCAGGCCTTTGGCGGCGCGGGCGCTGTTGACGGCCACCAGCGCCGGGGGGCACTCGGCGATCAGGCGGATGATCTGGGAGGCGGAGACATCCAGCCAGAGGGCGGCGCGGCGGGGTTCGTAACCGTGGTCGGCCAGGACGTCCAGGGCTTCGGCGAGCATGGCGGGGAAGTCCCAATGCTCGGGGTTGCAGAAGATGCGGCGGTGGCGGACGCGGGAGACCCAGAGCCCGGAGGCGGTGGGGCCATCGAGCACGGCCAGGCCCCGGCCCTTGGGGACCGGGCAGCGGTGGTGGACGGCCAGTTCAAGCCGGAGGCGGGCGACGGCGGCGTGGCGGTTTTCGATCTGGCTGCGGCGTTCGCCGGCGGAGGCGCACAGGCCGGTGGGCAGATGGGTGACGGTGACGAGGGTTTCGACTTTGTTGCGGTGCTGGCCGCCGGGGCCGCCGGCGCGGCCGGTGGTGACCTGGCAGGACTTGAGCAGGTCGTCCTCGGGGAGGCAGGCGGGATGGGGGTGGGGCGGCGGGTGGCCGTGCGGGGGCTGGGGATGATGAGCGGGGCGGCTCATGGGGCGGACCCTGAAGGCGGCGCGGAAGCAGCGGACGGCGGGGCGGATTCGCCCTCGGCCAGGGCCTTGAGGCGGCGGAGTTCGTCGAAGGCCTGGAGGGGGGAGAGGGCGTCGATGCGGAGTGCGCGAAGGGTGTCGACGGCGGGGTGGGAGACGAACTCGGTGAACAGGGCGAGTTGGCCGCCGGGGTCCTTGCGTTTGCCGGCGGACTTGAGGCGTTCGGCGCGGGCGGCGGTGTCGGCGGTGCCTGAAGCGCGGGCCGCGGTGGCCGATCCGGCGGCGGCGGGTGATGCGGTGACGCCGCTCCCCCCGTGCTCGACGGAGAGCGACTCGAGCAGTTCGCCGGCGCGGGTGACGACGCCGGAGGGGATGCCGGCGAGTTTGGCGACGTGGATGCCGTAGGAGCGGTCGGCCCGGCCGGGGACGATGCGGTGGAGGAAGACGATCTGGTCGCCCCATTCGCGGACCTGGACCTGGAGGTTGAGCACGCGGCCGGGGAGGGTCTCTTCGAGGCGGGTGAGTTCGTGGTAGTGGGTGGCGAAGAGGGTGCGCGGGCGAGGGGCGGAGTCGCTCTGGTTGCCGGCGAGGCGTTCGGCGATGGCCCATGCGAGGGAGAGGCCGTCGAGCGTGCTGGTGCCGCGGCCGATCTCATCCAGGACGACCAACGAGCGTTCGGAGGCGTGGTGGAGGATGTTGGCGGTCTCGGTCATCTCGACCATGAAGGTGGACTGTCCGGCGTGGAGGGCGTCGTCGGCGCCGATGCGGGTGAAGATGCGGTCGCAGAGGCCGATGGTGGCGGACTGGGCGGGGATGAAGCTGCCGGTCTGGGCGAGGAGGACGAGCAGGGCGGTCTGGCGGATGAAGGTGCTTTTGCCGGCCATGTTGGGGCCGGTGATCAGGGCGAGGCGGGCGAGAGAGGGGTTGGCGTCGGCGGGACGGCCGGCGCCGAGGGCGACGTCGTTGGGGACGAAGCGGCCCTCGAGGAGTTCATCGAGGACGGGGTGGCGGCCGGCGGCGATGTGGAGCGTGGGCTCGGGGGTGAGCAGGGGGCGGACCCAGCCCCGGGCGGAGGCCTTGTCGGCGAAACAGAGCAGGACGTCGAGCTGGGCGACGGCGTCGGCGAAGGCGCTGATGGGCTCGAGCAGGGCGGCGGCGGCGGCGCAGAGGTCCTCAAAGAGGGCCTGCTCGCGGGCGAGTGCGTCGCCCTCGGCGCGGGTGACCTTGTCTTCGAAGGTCTTGAGTTCGGGGGTGATGTAGCGTTCGCCGGTGGTGAGGGTTTGTTTGCGGGTGAAGGCGTCGGGGGCGCGGGCGGCCTGGGCGCGGGGGAGTTCGATGTAGTAGCCGAAGACCTTGTTGAAGCCGACCTTGAGCGAGGGGAGGTTGTGCTGGGCGATGAGGTCGCGCTGGTAGTCGGCGAGCCACTGGTGGGCGTTGTCGCGGAGGTGGCGGGCTTCGTCCAGGGCGGCGTCAACACCGGGGCGGAAGAGGCCGCCGTCGCGGAGGTGGCCGGGCGGGTCATCGACGCAGCAGGTGGTGATGCGATCGGCCAGGGGGCCCAGGGCGTGGGCGGCGCGGGCCATGGCGGCCTGGAGGTGGCTGAGGGCGGCGGAGTTGCCGAGCAGTTCGGCCAGCGCGGCGGCGCGGGCGATGCCCCGGCCGAGGGAGGCCAGATCACGCGGGGAGCAGCGGCGAAGGGCGATGCGGGCGGCGATGCGGGCGAGGTCCTGCACGCCGGAGCCCCAGTCGCGGGCGCCCGAGCCGGCGGCGCCACCTCCCCCCCCTCCCCCCCCGCCCCCAAGCACGGTCGCGAGTTCGTCGGCGAGGCGGCGGTCCTCGATGAGGGTGGCGACGCAGCGTTGGCGGGCCTGGATGCGATCCAGGTCGATCAGCGGGCGGACGAGCCAGTCGCGCAGCAGGCGGCGGCCCATGGGGGTGCGGCAGAGCGGGCGGGGGATGCCCGAGGGGCCGGAGGCGACGGAGAAGATGCCCAGCAGGGAGCCGGCGACCGAGCCGGGATCGGCAGCGCCGGCACCGGCGGCGCCGGCGCGGAGGGTGCGGTCGACCTCAAGAGCGCGGAGGCTGGCGGCATCGATGACCATGTAGTCGGCATGGTCGTGCAGGCGGGGCGGGCGGAGATGGGCCAGGGCGGCGCGGACGGGGGAGTCGTCGGGGGACTGGGTGGCCTTGAGGTAGCGGATGATGGCGGCGGCGGGGAGGAGGAGCGGGTCGGTGTCGGCGAAGCCGAAGCCGCCGAGCGAGGCGACGGAGAAGTGCTTGCAGAGGGCCTCGCGGGCTTCGTCTTGCCGGAAGTGCCAAGAGGGCTGGCCGGTGGCGGCGGCGCTGACGACCTTGGCGACGCGGGCGATCAGGGGCGGGGGCTGGCCGTCGCCAGAGTCGGGGAAGAGGATCTCGGTGACGCCCCGGCGGGCGAGTTCGGCGTCAAGCTGGGCGGGGGCGACGCGGGCGAGAGCGAAGTCGCCGGTGGAGAGGTCGGCGACGGCGAGGCAGACGGTGGGGTCGGCCGTGGAGGAAGAGGCGGGGGCGGAGGACGCGTCGGGGGGAATCCAGACGGCGGCCAGGGCGCTGGGGCGGTCCTCGGCGAGGAGGGACTCGTCAACCAGGGTGCCGGGGGTGAGGACGCGGGTGACGGCGCGTTCGATGAGGCCCTTGGCCTGCTCGGCCTCTTGCACCTGATCGCACACGGCAACGCGGAAGCCCTGGGCGACCAGGCGGCGGAGGTAGCCCTCGAGCTGGTGGTAGGGCATGCCGGCCATGGGGACGCCGGCGGACCGCTGGGTGAGGGTGAGGCCGATGGCGCGGCTGACGGTGACCGCGTCGTCATCGAACATCTCGTAGAAGTCGCCGATGCGGAAGAGGAGGATGCAGCCGGGGTGGGCGGCCTTGAAGCGGGCGTACTGGCGCATGGCCGGGGTGTCGCGCGGGTTGGACGCGGCCGGCGCGGGGGATGCCGGGGGGGGTGCCGGGGGGGATGCCGGGGCGGCGGCAGGGGGGGTGGGCCCGGCGGAGACGGAGGGTGAAGGTGCGGGGGGGGACTTCATGTCTCGGGCGAGCGTACCCGGCAAAGGGCGGGGTCGGGCGAGGGGCGGGCCGGAGGGGGGGCCATCGGGACCTGCGGGGGACGGCGGCGGGTCGATACCATGCATCGATGGCGATTGAGACGACGGCACGGGGGCGGGCAGGGGCGAGGGGGCGGGCGGTGGTTGCGCGGTGGGATGTGAGATTGGGTGTGAAGGTGGGCGTGGCGGCGGTGGCGATGCTGTGCGGGTGTTCGCCGGTGAGCGGGCCGGACAGTTCGCCGGATGGGCGGGTTCGGACGTTGCTGGCGACGCCGCGGGAGGGGGTGAGCGAGGCGGAAGTGGACTTGCTGGTGCGGGGGTTGCGGAGTGATGACGCCCTGGCCCGGATGGTGTCTATCCGGCGGCTGGAGGCGATTGCCGGGTCGGATCTGGGGTATCGCTCGAGCGACCCGCCCCGGGTGCGTGAGGCGGCGGTGGAAGCTTGGGAGGCCTGGCGGGATGAGCGTCAGCGGCGATCTGGGGCGGAGGGCGGGGCGGCGGAAGGGTGAGCGGGGCGGGTCGTCTGAAGGGGTTGGGCGGCCAACACTTGAGCCGAGGGGCGGCGGGAGGCGGGTTTGGAGCCGTGGACGGGAGCAGACGCGCCGGCGATGAACGACCAACCGCACATCCAGTTGCAGATCCGATCCAACCCGCTGTTTCTGAGCGGGGTTCGGGAGTTGGTGTACCACGTGTCACACCGTGCGGGGTTCAGCGAGACATGCTGCCACCAGATGTCGCTGGCGGTGGACGAGGCGATCTGCAACGTGATCCGGCACGGGTATGACCGGGCGGCGGACCGGCCGATCTGGATCTCGTTGTACTTTGACGGGGGGCTGGCCGAGCCGGACCTGAGCGGGGCGGGGGGCAACGGGTCGGCGGGGTCGCTGGCGGTGTCGGGGGCGGCGGGACCGACCAAGGCGATGCGGATCGTGATCGAGGATGAGGCGAGGCAGGTGGACCCGGCGACGATCCGGTCGCGTGATCTGGACGACATCCGGCCCGGTGGGCTGGGCGTGCACATCATCCATGAAGTGATGGATGAAGTCCGGTATGAACGCCGAGATTCTCGCGGCATGCGGCTGACGATGGTCAAGCAGCGGCGGTCCCCCGAGGTTTGCGGCACAGAGGATGCCCATGGCTGACCACTCGGCGTTGCAGATCGGCTTGCGCAGGCAGGGGCGGGCGGTGGTGATCAGCCCGAAGGGCGACGTGGACCTGACCGGTTCGCCCGCGCTGGGAGTGGAACTGCGCCGGGCGATGAGCGAGGCGGGGGTGAAGGTGGTTGTGGACCTGAGCGGGGTGCCCTACATGGACAGTTCGGGTCTGGCGACGCTGATCGCGGCGATGCTGGCGGCGAAGAAGAGCCACGGGGAGTTTGCGGTGTGCGGGTTGAGTGAGCGGGTGCGGACCATCGTGCAGCTCGCCAAGCTGGACCGGATTCTGCCGATCGTGGCATCGCTGGAGGACGCGGTGAAGTGAGCGCGGCGGCGGGGGGGCGGGGTTGGGGGGGGGCGGGCGGTAGCGGTGAGCGGGCGAACGGGCAGACGGCCGGGGCGGGGCGGAGCTGGAACCACGCGTGACGTTGCTGAAATCGACCTTGGTGCAGATCGGCGCTGTGGGCACCATGCTCGCGGAGATTGTCCGCTGGGTGTATCGGGCCACGACGCGGAAGAAGGTTCGGCTGGGGCGGCCGGCGATCATGTCGCAGATCGTGCGGATCGGGGTGCGGTCGGTGCTGATCGTGTCGCTGGTGTCGGGGTGTGTGGGGTTCATTCTGGTGCTGCAGATGACCCCGCCGCTGGACGACTTCGGTCGGAAGGATCTGGTGGCGAACATCGTGGGTGTGGCGGTGCTGCGGGAACTGGGCCCGCTGATCGCGGCGATCGTGCTGACGGGGTTCGCGGGGGCGGCGATCGCGGCGGAGATCGGCACCATGGTGGTGGGGGAGGAGATTGAGGCGCTGGAAGCGCAGGCGCTCAACCCGGTGCGGTTTCTGGTGGTGCCGCGGGTGATCGCGGCGACGATCTCGATGGGTTGTCTGGCGGTGCTGTCGAACTTTGTGGCCATCGGGGCCGGGCTGATGGTGGGGCTGATGCAGTTTGACATCCCGGCGGAGACGTTCTTTGACAACCTGCTGCAGCAGGCGAAGGCGGCGGACTTTCTGACCGGGTGGGCGAAGAGCTTTGTGTTCGGGGCGATCATCGGGCTGATCGCGTGCACCAACGGCATTCGGGTGACCGGCGGCGCCGAGGGCGTGGGCAAGGCGACGACGGACACGGTGGTGCAGTCGGTGGTGGCGATTGTGATCGCCGACTTGATCTTCACGTACCTGTTTGTGGTGTGGGGCCTGACCTGAGGCGGCCGGGTTGCCGTGCAGTCAGCGGGCGAGCCGCTGGTGGATGAGCGTGAGCAGCAGGGGAATGAGCAGGCCGACGCCGGCGGCCAGGACGACATCGGAGATGAAGTGCTGACCGACCTGCACGCGGCTGAGCCCGCAGGCGCAGGCGGCGAGGATGAACACGGGCGCGGCGCGGGGGTGGAGTTTGGCGAGGGCGAAGGCGGCGCCGAAGGCGACGGCGGCGTGGCTGGAGGGGAGGCCGAAGTGGCTGGAATCCCAGGTGTGCTGGGCGAAGGAGAGGAAGACGTGCTCGCCCTGGGTGTCGATGGGGCGCTGGCGGCGGAGGACGAGCTTGAGGCCGTCGGCGAGCAGGCCGGCCAGGCCGGCGGAGACGATGAGGAAGGGGCCTCGCGTCCAGGTGGCGGGCTTGCCGGTGAGCTCGCCGTCGGTGGTGCGGTCGGAGTCGATCAGGATGAGGGCCAGACCGACGACGAGCCAGACGGGGAAGTAGCCCAGGACACGGACGGCTTTGTACCAGTCGAAGCGTTCGGGGGTGTCGCTGCGCCACATGAGGGCCTGCCAGCCCCACTGATCGAGCAGGACGGTGGCCAGCGCGGTGGCGAGGGCGGCCAAGAGAAGCGTTGCGGGAAGGAGCAGCCAGGGCCAGGGCCGGAATCGGGGCCGGGTGGCGGGGGACGGCGTGCTCATGGGTTCAGGCCGCCGAAGGAGTCGTTGCGACGAAGGGCGACCGGGGGCGCGAGCAGCTCAGAGAGGACCAGAGCGTGCCGCCACTGGGTGGCGGTGCGGGGCAGGTTGAGGGCTTCGTCTTGCACGGCCTGGGCGGCAGCGGCGGCGGCGCGGGCGCCGGGGGCGGGCGTCTCGCGAAGGGCGGCGGCGCGACGCTTGACCAGGGCCGCGTCTTCGCGGGCCTCATTGCTGCGGCTTTGCTTGTTGCGGGCGGCGGTGGCGGCCGCGGCCCGCGGCGGCGGCGGTGCGCTGCACCTGGATGGGCGAGGCGGCGGGGGATGCGGGCGTGCCCCGGAACGGGCGGTTGGGGATGGGGCGGGTCTGGCTTTGTGGCTGCGGCGGGGCGGGCTGCGGGCGGGGCTGCGGACGGGCAGGGCCGGGCACGGGCGTGGGGGCGGCGGTGGTGGGGCCGGCGGCGGGGCCGCTGATGACGATGACGGGGCCGCCGGGGAAGAGTTCAACACGCTGGACGGGGGGCTGGCCACCGGTGGCGGGCTGGGTCTGCGGGGCGGTGGGCGGCCGCTGTTGGCTCATGGCGGCGCGGCGGCGGAGTTCTTCAAGCTGGGCCTGGCGGCGGGCGGCGATCTCGCGTTCGCGGGCGGCTTCTTCTTCGCTGGCGGCAGCGGCGGCCTCAGCAGCGGGGTCGCGACCGGTGCGGAGCATTTCTTCGCGGCGGCGGATGATCTCGCGTTCGGCGTCGCGGAGGGCCCTTTGCTCCTGGAGCTTGCGGTACAGCGCCGAGAGCCCGGAGAGGGCGAGGGCGGCGACGATGACCCAGAGTTGGAGGTTGTTGCCCATGGGGTTGTCTGGCGCAGGAGTGACCGGGAAAAGGGTATCAGCCAGCGGTGGGCGGCGGCGGGGGTTCGGGGACGATGGCGGGGGCGTGGGGAGGGCCGAGTTCGACCAGCGGGAGGCGGTAGACGGTGCTGAGGACGGCGGGGGTGACGACGGCGGGGGTGGGGCCAAAGGCGACCAGGCGGCCGTCGTCAGCCAGGACGGCGGCGAAGTCAGAAGCGCGGCGGGCGGCGGTGAGGTCGTGCATGACGGCGGCGACGGCGACGCCGGAGGCGGCCAGTTCGCGGAGCAGGGCGAGGACCTGCAGGGCGTGGCGGGGGTCGAGGGCGGCGAAGGGTTCGTCAGCGAGGAGGACCTGGCCGGGGCCGGGGGCGACGGCGAGTTGGAGCAGGGCGCGGGCGAGGGCGGCGCGTTGCTGCTGGCCGGCGGAGAGGTGGGCGAGGGGTTCGGCGGCGCGGTCGGCCAGGTCCACGCGGTCGAGCGAGGCGAGCACGGCGGCGTGGGCGGGCGGCGGGCCGTGCATGGCGCCCAGGGCGACGGCCTGGGCGACGGTCATGGGTTCGGTGAGTTCGGGGCGCTGGGAGACGAAGGCGATGCGGCGGGCGCGGCCGGGCCAGTCCCAGTCTTGCAGGGGGCGGTCTTGCAGGGTGACCTGGCCGAACCAGGGGCGGAGGGTGCCCAGAAGCAGGCGGAGGAGGGTGGACTTGCCGCAGCCGTTGGGGCCGAGGATGGCGGTGACGGCGCCGGGCCGGAGGGAGAGGGAGAGGGGCTCGGCGGCGCCCAAGAGGGGGCGGGCGGGGGCGGGGCGGTAGCCGAAGACCAGGTTGGAGGCGACCAGGGGCACGGGGGAGGGTTGGCGGTCTGCGGAGGCGGGGCGGGGAGAGGGGGATGGTGGCGGGGGATGGGTGGGGAGCGGGGTGGGTGGCGAGGGGTGCGGGCTATCCTCGGCTCTTATGGCTGAAGGTCTGAATGTTGGCGTGACGGGGGCGTCCGGGTTTGTAGGGCGTGCGGTGGTTCGGGCGTTGCTTTCGCGTGGGCACACGGTGCGGGCGCTGGTGCGCGACACCGAGAAGGCCTCGCGGGTGCTGCCGGCGGACCGGCGGGTGACGCTGGTGAAGGGCGACGTGCGTGACCCGGCGGCGGTGGCCGAGCTGTTCAGCACCGAGCCGGTGGCGATGATCCACCTGATCGGCATCATTCGGGCGGCGGGGGACCAGACCTTTCAGGGCATGCACGTGGGCGCGACGACGACGATTCTGGAGGCGTGCCGGCAGCACGGCTGCCGCCGCTATGTGCACATGTCGGCGATGGGGGTGAGTTCTGACGGGCGGGCGGAGTATCAGCGGACCAAGCACGAGGCGGAGCTGCTGGTGCGTCGGAGCGGGCTGGAGTGGACGATCTTCCGGCCGGGGCTGATTCACGGGGCGGACGGGGAACTGGTGGGGATGATCAGGAAATGGTGCCGCGGGGAGGCTCCGCCGTTCTTCTTCATTCCGTACTTCACGCGGCTGGTGGAGCGTTCGGAGAACGCGATTCTGAGCCACGTGGGGTTCGAGGCTCCGACGGTGGCGCCGGTGCATGTGTCGGACGTGGCGGAGGCGTTTGCGAGCTGCCTGGATCGTCCGCAGACGGTGCAGGAGATCTACAACCTGGCGGGCCCGGAGCGGATGACCTGGAAGGAGATGCTGACGCACTTCAAGCAGACGCTGCCGGGGGCGGACACATCGCTGCCGGTGATCGGTCTGCCGGCGCGGCCGCACGCGTACATGGCGATGGCGGCGGGTCGGCTGGGGCTGGGCGGGCTGTTCCCGTTTGATGCGGGGCAGGCGTTCATGGCGGAGGGAGACATGGACGCGGACCTGGAGAAGGCGCAGGCGCACCTGGGCTTTTCGCCCCGGGGCTTCAAGGCGTCGCTGGGTTCGTACGCGGGCGAGCTGGCCTGAGGTGTGGTGACGGCGGGGGGTAGTGGTGATGGGGGAGTGGTGATGGGGGGGCAGTCCGGCGTTCGGGCGGGTTGGTCCGCGTCGGCGATGGGGCCGGCTGGACAGGGTCGGGGAGGTTCCGGGCGCGGCTCAGCAAGCGGGCGGCGCCGGCGGGTTGGCCGATTTGGGCCGTGGCGCGATCCGCGGCGGGGGAGGGACGTGCGGGGGAGGGGGCGGAAAGTGGCCAGATGGCGTGCGATTGGCCGGGGGACGGGCGTGGGAGTTTCCTACCGTTTGCCTTATGGCAGATCGTTATGAACGCCGGTTGCTGGAGCACCTTTCGCACGACAGTTACACCCCGTCGCTGGTGGCGAAGATCATGGATGACCTGGGGGTGCCGGGGGCCGAGGCGGGGGTTTTCGGGCAGACGGTGGCGCGGCTGGCCAAGGCCGGCAAGCTGGCGGTGGACACCGACGGCAAGGTGGGTCTGCCGGCGATGGGCGAGGAGGTGGTGGGGGTGTTCCGCAAGAACCCCAAGGGGTTCGGGTTTGTGGTGCCGACGGTGAAGGTGAAGGAGGGGGACGTGTTCATTCCGCCGGAGGGTGTGGGCTCGGCGTTGACGGGGGACACGGTGCGGGTGTCGGTGCAGCGGCGGCGGCGGAACGGGGAAGAGGACCTGGTGGGGTTCATCGAAGAGGTGATGACGCGCAAGCGGCAGCGCTTCAGCGGGGAGCTTCGCCAGCAGGGGACGCAGTGGCTGGTGTACCCGGACGGGCGGGAGCTGACCTCGCCGGTGGTGGTGCGTGACCCGCACGTGAAGAACGCGCGGGCCGGGCACAAGGTGGTCGTGGAGATCACGGCGTACCCCGAAGGGGACATGCTGCCGGAGGGCGTGATCACCGAGGTGCTGGGGGAGGCCGGGCTGCCGTCGGTGGAGACGCAGGCGGTGATCGCGGCGTACAACCTGCCGGGGGACTTTGACGAGCGGGTGCACTCGCAGGCGAGGCGGGCGACGGAGCAGTTTGAGGCGGAACTGCGGCAGTGCGAGCACACGGGGTGGAAGGATCGGGACGATCTGCGGGATGAGTTCATCATCACCATCGACCCGCCGGACGCCAAGGACTACGACGACGCGATCCACATCAAGCGGGTGCCCGAGGGCTGGGAACTGGGCGTGCATATCGCCGATGTGGCGCACTTCATTCCGCCGGGGACGCCGCTGGATGAGGAAGCTCGCAAGCGGGGCAACTCGGTGTACCTGCCCCGGCATGTGATCCCCATGCTGCCTGAGGGGCTGTCCAACGGCATCTGCTCGCTGCAGGAGGGCGTGCCGAGGTACTGCAAGTCGTGCTTCATGGTGTACAACCGGCAGGGCGTGCTGCTGCGGTCGGGCGTGGCGCAGGTGGTGATCCACTCGAAGAAGCGGCTGACGTACCTGGAAGCGCAGGCGCTGATCGACGGGGACATGGACGAGGCCCGCAAGCACGCCAAGACCGAGCCGAACTACACCGAGCAGTTGCTCTCGACGCTGCGCGAGATGGACGCGTGCGCGCGGGCGATCCGGCAGCGGCGGCGGGAGGCGGGGATGATCCACCTGGATCTGCCGGAGGTGGAGCTGGTGTACGACGACGAGGGCCGGGTGATTGACGCGGAGCGTGAGGACGACGCGTTCACGCACACGCTGATTGAGATGTTCATGGTGGAGGCCAACGAGGTGCTGGCGAGGCTGTTCCAGCGGGTGAAGGTGCCGCTGCTGCGGCGGATTCACCCTGAGCCGACGCCGGGTGACGTTGATGATCTGCGGACGGTGGCGCGGGTGGCGGGGTTTGCAATCCCCAAGAAGCCGACGCGCAAGGAGCTGCAGACGCTGCTGGACGGCACCAAGGGAACGGCGGCGGCGCCGGCGGTGCACTTTGCGGTGCTGCGGACGCTGACCAAGGCGGAGTATTCGCCGGCGCAGATCGGGCACTACGCGCTGGCCAGCGAGGCGTACGCGCACTTCACCAGCCCGATCCGGCGGTATCCGGACCTGACGGTGCACCGGGCGCTGGCGGCGTACTTGAAGGCGACGGAAAACGGCAAGAACCCGCCCCGCACCGACGAGGAGCGCGACGCGCTGGGCAAGGCGCTGATGGAAAGCCCGCTGTGCCCGGACGAGGACACGCTGGTGCAGATCGGCAAGGCGTGCACGCTGACGGAGGTTCGTGCGGCGGAGGCGGAGGACTCGCTGCGGTCGTTCCTGGTGCTGCAGCTGCTCAGCCAGCACGTGGGCGAGAGCTTCCGGGGCATGGTGACCGGGTGCACCAACGCGGGGATCTTCATCCGGCTGGACAAGTATCTGGCCGACGGGTTTATCAAGAAGGAAGAGCTGCCGGTGGGCAAGGAGGGCCGGGCGGGGGCGTGGCGGCTGGACCAGAAGTCGGGCGCGCTGGTGAATCAGGCGTCGGGCCGGAGCTTCTCGATCGGCGATCAGGTGGCGGTGACGATCGCCAAGGTGGACCTGGCGCTGCGGAAGATGGACCTGGTGATCACCGACGCGGAGTCGCGCGACAAGGGCAAGTCCCGCAAGGTGTACCCCAAGCCGGGCTACGAGGGCCTGGCCTCGCCGACGGGGCCGGTGGCCCTGGGCGGCGGCGGGCTGAACATCGACTGGGAGAAGCTCAAGTACGGCAACGACGGTTCGGCGGCGCGGTCGCGCAAGAGCAAGCAGCGCGACAAGGGCAAGACGAACTATCGGCGGGACAAGTGATCAGCGGTCATCAGTGGGCGGCGGCTTCGTCAGGGGGATGAACTTCGGGCATGCCCAAAGCCTTGGCGACGAGGTTGACGTGGTCGCGGAGGGGATGGGGATATGGCAGCGATACTTCGGCGGCCCTTGCAGCCCCGAGGGCGGTGCGTGCCTCGGGATGGCGGCCCAGGGCCTCGAGCGTGGCCGCGAGTTCGGCCTGTACAAAGACGTCGGTCCACCAGCCCGGGCCGTCCTTGACGACCAGGCGTACCCGTGCATCGGCGACTTCGATGAGCAGCGGCAGGGCGCGGGCGGGTTCGCCGCCGATGCGGATGGCCGAGGCCTTGACGGCCTGGAAATAGCCGCCCCAGTCGTCTCCAGGGCCCTGGGCCGGATTGATGAACGGCCGCCAATGAACGCAGGTCTGGTGGGCGAGAGCTTCGGCTTCGGCGGCATCGCCTCCGGCGGCCAGAATGGTGCGTGCGAGCAGCCCCCTTGCTCTTGCGGTGTACATCGAATCGTCGCCGAAGTTCCAGACGGCCTCGGTGTAGCGTTGGCGCGCGTGCGGGAGCGCATCGGCCGGTCGGCCGGCGTGCAGGTAGCAACTGATGAGCAGGCCCTGCAGTTCGAAGGTCGTCGGGGTGCCCGATCCGACCACCCGATTGAAGCGGCGCAGCAGCGACTCGGCTTCGGCGGCGGCGGCGAGGTGGTCCTCGCGCGTGCTCTTGGGGCGGGCGTGGAGAAGAAGGGTCGCTTCGTTGGAGAGGACGTGGGGATCATCCGGGCCGAGGCGTGCCCTGAGATTCTCGTTGTCGGTGATCAACCGCTGGAGCGCGGCTGCGCGGTTGGCGGGGTCCGCCGCGAAGGCCTTGAACAGCAGGTCAGCGGCCCAGGATTTCCACAGCAGCGGCTCGTGCGAAGTGTCGCCGAACTCATCGATCAGCAGCCCGGCGATGCGGTCGGACTGCACGCCGGCGAGCATGTGCCGCTGCTGCCAACCCCAGACGCTCAGCAGTCTCCGCCAGGCCAGAAGCACGCGGGGATCGGTCGGGCCGTACATGGCGGTGAGCCGCTCGATCACGGACTCGAGGATCGACTCAGAGCGAGGGGATTCGGTTCTGATCAGGGCGTCGGCGAGGACCATCTCCGCGGCCAGCGTGCGGTCGTCGTCGGGTCCGAGGTGAATCAGGAAGGTTTCGGCGGCGGCGGAGGCCAGTTCGGCGGCGGTCGTCGTGTCGGTCCGATGCAAGAGCATGTCCGCCACCCGGATGCGAAGGTCCGCTTGGACGAGGGGATCGTCGGGGAACTCGGTGGGGATCATCCGGGCGGCATGACGGAGCAGATCGACGACCTTGACGGCCTGGCCTGTGGCCGGGAGAATCGTCGCTTCGTCAGGCTGGCCGATGTACCCCCAGGGGCCGTGGGGTCCGTTGACCTTCATGAGCCGGGATCCGGCAAGGGGTGCGGAGGGCGTGTCGACTCCGCGGAAGGAGCGTTCGAAGAACCCGGCCATGGCCTGTGATCTGGCGGCGGCGAGGTTGGCCTGTCTGGTAGCGCTGCGTGCTTGAATGAGCCCGATGGTGGTGCCGAGGACGCCGAGGACCAGGGCGGCGACGACGGCGCCGGCGAGGCTGACGAGCACGCGGTTGCGACGGGCAAACAGACGGAACTGGTAGAGGGCGTCTGGCGGGCGTGCGGAGACGGGCTCGCTGTCGAGCACCCGGCGCAGGTCGTCGGCCAGTTCGGCGGCGGAGCGGTAGCGGGCCTGGGGGTCGGACGCGGTAGCGCGGCGGATGATGGCGGCGAGATCGCGAGCCTGCTGCGGACCGGGGTCGGGCAGCGTCGGCGAGAGCACGAGTCGATCGGCGATGCGGATGCCCGAGCGGATCTCACGGGAGAGTTCAAGAAGCGGGGAGGCGGCGTGGGCGTAGGGGCTGCGGCCGGTGATGCACTCGTGGAGCAGCACGCCCAAGGCGTAGATATCGCTGCGGGCGTCGCCCTCATGCCCGTCGCACTGCTCGGGGCTCATGTACCGGACGGTGCCAAGGACGCCGACGGCGCGGGTGACGGCGGATGCGGGGTTCGGACCGCCGGCGACCGGGGGCGCAGCGGGGGCGGCGGGCGGCTGGTGGGTGGCCGGATCGGCGATGCGGGCGATGCCGAAGTCGATGATCTTCACCTGGCCGTCGGCGTCCAGAAGGATGTTGCCGGGCTTGAGGTCGCGGTGGATCACGCCCCGCTGGTGGGCGTGCTGCACGGCATCGCAGACGGCGGCCAGAGTCCGCAGGCGGACCGGGAGCGGGTGCGCCTCGAGCGCGACGGTGAGCGGGCGGGCGCCGGGAACCATCTCCATGGCCAGAAACGGCACGCGGGCGGCGGCGCGGCCTCCGGCGGCGGGCACATCCAGCCAGCCCATCTCGAAGACCTGCGCGATGCCGGGGTGGCGCAGGCGGGCGAGGACCTTGGACTCCTGCTGAATGCGGCGGATGGTCGCGGGCGTCGCCAGGGCGGCGTGGATGACCTTGATGGCGATGGTGCGACCGAGGGCCAGATCGTCGGCTTCGTAGACCACGCCCATGCCGCCGAGGCCGAGCTGACGGCCGAGGGCGTAGCGGTCAGTCTGAACTCCGGTGAGAATGGGGGTTTGCTGCTCGAGTTCGCTGGCGAGCGAGCGGATGGGTTCAGCGGTGACGGGGTCGAGCCGATCGCCGGAGTCCTCGGCGAGGGCGAGCATGCGTTCAACGCCGGCGCGGAGCGGAGCGTTGCCGGCGCAGGCGGCCTGGAGAAAGGCCGCACGCTGGGGCACGGGAAGGTCCAGCACGCGGTCGAGCATGGCGCGAACATCGGCCCAGGCGGGGGCGGCGTCGGCGGCATGGGCTGGAGCGGGGGACAGGGGGCTCACGGTGCAGCTTTCAGAACGGGCGAGCGGTGGATGGAACGGGCGTTCGGGTCGGGCGAGGACGTTTGCGGACAGCGGCAAGGCGGCCCGCTGAAACAGCAAGCGAGAATCAGCCCCGGTCGGCGACATCGTCCGCGGCATGGCGGCTCATGGCGTCCAGCAGCCAGGCGCGGGCGATTTTCCACTGACGGTCCACCGTTCGGTCGCTGATGCCCAGAGCCTGGGCGGTCTGGTCGATGGACAGGCAGGCGAAATATCGCAGGTGCACGATCTCGGCAAGTGCCGGGTCGGTGGCCTGCAGTTCGGTCATGGCGGCGTCGAGAACGATCCAGTCGGTCTCGCCGGCATCGACATCATCGATGGCCGGGGTGGAGACGCCGTCGGGGTTGAGTTGCTCGCGGATGCGTCCGCCGCCCCGTTTGGGTCCGGCTACCCGGCGAGCGCGTTCCACCAGGATTCGACGCATGGCGACGGCGGCGGCGGCAAAGAAGTGGCGACGGTCGTTCCACTGCAGTTCGGAGTTGGCGGCAAGGCGGCCGAAGGCTTCGTGGACCAGTGCGGTGGGCTGGAGGGTGTGGCCGGCACCGCGGTCGCGTTCCTGGGACATGTGCCAGCGGGCGAGGCGGCGGAGTTCGTCGTAGACCAGCGGGAGCAGTTCGTCAGCGGCGCGGGCATCGCCGGAGCCGCAGCGGAGCACCAGACGGGTCACGATTTGCGGAGTGTCCTCAGGCATAGCGAGCGGGTCGGCGTGCGGGCCGGCATGTCAGAGCGGAGAAACCCCGCATGCAGTATTCTCCACAGAACCTCCAGCGAACAGGTCGCAACACTGGACAAGTGGCAAAGCCGTCATTATCGGACATTCAGGATGACCGTCTGGAGGGGTCGGGGAGGAGCGGCAACGGGTGAGGCGATGTGTCGGGACACACTATGGGACGCGTTGCGGGTGATGCCGATGGGCGATGCGATCGGTTGACGGCGTTGGGGTCACACCTCGACCAGGGGGTCGCGGTCGGACTCGGCGGTGATCACGGGCACCCCCTCGAGGCGGGCGGCCAGCCGGGAGGCGAAGAGGCGGAGGTAGGGGCGTTCGGTGCGGGTGTGTCCGGCGAGGAGGACACTCAGGCCGCGGTTGACGGCGGCGAGGACCTCGTGGTGCTTCATCTCGCCGGTGACCAGCAGTTCGCAGCCTTCTTCAAGTGCGGCGTCGGCGAGTTCGCCGCCGGAGCCGGGGCAGACGGCGATGCAACTGACGACACGGTCGAGTGGACCGCCGATCTGCACGTGGGAGACGCCCAGGGCGGCTTTGAGGCGGTCGGCCATGGCGCGGACGGTCATGGGGTGGTCAAGCACGAGGCGGCGGCCTGTGCCGGTGTTGCGTTGCGGCTGGGGGGCCAGCGGGTAGACATCGATGGCGGGTTCTTCGTAGGGGTGGAACTGGCGGAGCGTGGTGAGTGCGAGTGCGAGTGAGCGTTGGCTGACGACCATCTCGAGGCGGTGTTCTTCGACGTGCTCAAGCTGGCCGGCATGTCCGACGGCGGGGTGGGCTTTGCCGGGCTTGCCGAGGAAGGTGCCGGTGCCGGGGGAGGCGAAGCTGCAGACTTCGTAGTCGCCGATGCGGCCGGCGCCGGCGGTGGCCAGGGCATGGCGAACTTTGGCGGCGTCTTGAGCGGGGACGAAGGTGACGACTTTGAGTTGCTGGCCGTCGGCGAGGATGCCGGCGGGTCGGAGAGCGCGACGGTCGGCGTGGAGGGCCTCGGCGTTGGTTCGGCCGAGGACGCAGTCGGCCAGCCAGTCGCACATGCCTGCTGGGGCGGCGTCGAGCGCGGTGTGCGGTGCGTAGACGGCCCAGCCGGCGCGGATGGCGCGGAGCAGGACGGCGTGCAGGGGCTTGGCTGCGGTGAGCCGCTTGGTGGCGGAGAACAGCGGCGGGTGATAGCAGACCAGCACGCCGGCGGCGCCGGCGGTGAGGGTGCGGTTGGCGTGGGCCTCGCCGAGGACCTGCTCGGTCAGGTCGATGGTGAGCACGACGCGGGCGTCGGGGGCGAGCGGCTCGGCGGAGTCGCCGACGAGCAGTCCGACGTTGTCCCACGGTTCGGCGAAGCGGGTGGGGGCAAGGGCCTCCAGCGCGGCGCAGATGTCACCCACGGTCTGCGGACGGGCGGCGGGGGGCATGCCCGAATCCGGGGCGGAGGGGAGTGGGGCCGGCGGGCGGCTGTTGGCCTTGGACATGGTGAACCTCGTCACCGGTCCGATGCGGGCGGGTTGCCCACGAACATGCCGGTGTCACGTATTGTTCGCCGTGCGCAACCCAGCCGACGTCGCCGACCGTTCAGACCACCCCGATCATGGCGGCGAGCGCGTGCGGTTGCGGGCGCCGGCCAAGTTGAATCTGGCGTTGTCGGTCGGGGGGCCGGTGCCGCCGAAGAACTACCACCCGATCTGTTCGTGGTTTGTGCCGGTGGATCTGTGCGACGAGGTGACTGTGGAGCGGGTTCGGGAGGGCGAGGAGACCGGGCACGCGATCCGCTGGCATGAGCGGGCGCCGGCCCCGTCGCCGATTGACTGGCCGGTGGAGAAGGATCTGACGGTGCGGGCGCTGGCGGCGTTGCGGGCGATGACCGGGCAGGCGCTGCCGTGCCGCATCACGGTGGAAAAGCGGATTCCGGTGGGGGGCGGCCTGGGGGGCGGCTCGTCGGACTGCGCCAGCACGCTGCGGGCGGTGAACGCATTGTTCGGCCTGCGGATTCCGGCGACCGAGTTGCTGGCGGTTGCGGCGAAGCTGGGCTCGGACGTGCCGTTTTTTCTGGACCACCAGGAAGCGCTGGGGGCACCGCCCAGCCCGGCGCTGGTCTCGGGCTTTGGCGAGCGGATTGAGCGGCTGCCCCACGTGCCGGGGTGGGCGGTGCTGGTGCTGCCTGAGGCGGCGTGCCCGACGGGGCCGGTGTACGGCGCGTTCGACGGCGGGGCGATCGCCGGGCTTGATGAGCAGCGTGTGCGGCGGGCGGTGAGCCAGAGCGTGATCGCCGGCGAGCCGAGGGAGGATCTGCTGTTCAACGACCTGTCGGAGGCTGCGCAGGTGGTGGCGCCGGTGCTGCGGGAGGTGATCAGGGTGGTGGGCGGGGCCACCGGCCGGCGGGCGCTGGTGACCGGCTCGGGGAGCACGGTGTATGTGGTGGTGGGCGATACGGATGAAGCGGTGCGGCTGCGAGCCCGCACTGAGTCGGCTCTGGCCGGAGCGGGGCTGGGGTGCGCGGTGGTGGCGGCACGGCTGCTGGGCTGATCGACCGGTTGGTGAGGGTGTTTGCGGGTGGAGGGATGCGGCGGGCTGCGGACGGGGGTGGCACGGTCGGGCTTCCCCTACACTCTCGGCCTGGTGAAATCTGACGCGGCTGCGCTGCTGCGGAGGTGATCGCCGGCGTGAAGGAGCAGGCGATGGCCAAGGGCCGATTTGTCGCGGGAATTGACCTGGGCGGGACGAACATGCAGATCGGGGTGGTGGGCCCGGGGAACAAGGTGGTGGGTCGGGCGAAGAAGAAGACCCGCGCCGGGGAAGGCTCGGACCGCGTGCTCGACCGGCTGGTGGACGGGGTGCACGAGGCCTGCCAGGCGGCTGGGTTGACGGTGCGCGACCTGTCGGCGGTGGGCATCGGGGCTCCGGGGGCGATTGACCCGGCGCACGGCGTGGTGCTGGAGGCGGTGAACCTGCGCTGGAACAACTATCCGCTGTCACGGGTGCTGTCGCGGAAGTTCGGGCACCACGTGGTGGTGGACAACGACGTGAACGTGGCGGTGTATGGCGAGCACCAGTTGGGCGCCGCCAAGGGCGTGCGCGACACGCTGGGGGTGTGGATCGGCACCGGGATCGGCGGCGGGCTGATCCTGCACAACCAGTTGTTCTACGGGGCGACGTTCACCGCCGGCGAGATCGGGCACACGATCCTGTTTCCGGGCAACCCGCCGGGCAGCCGCTCGGTGGAGAACAACTGTTCGCGCACGGCGCTGGTGGACCGGCTGGTGCGGCTGATCAGGGCGAACAATCCGTCGATCATCACCGATCTGGCCGAAGGGGACATGGGGGACTTCAAGGCCAAGGTCATCGCGCAGGCTTATGCCAAGGGCGACAAACTCACCCGGCAGGTGGTGGACAACGCGGCGTACATGCTGGGCATCTCCATTGCCAACGTGGTGACCCTGCTGGGCATTCAGCACGTGGTGCTGGGCGGCGGGCTGACCGAATCCATGGGTGATGATCTGGTGATCCCCGTGCGCGACGCGGTGCGGGCGCATGTGTTCCCCGCGGTGTGCCGCAAGGTGGAGGTGGTGGGCACGAAGTTGGGGCCGGACGCGGGGCTGCTGGGTGCGGCGCTGCTGGCCAGGAAGTGGGTGGAGGGCAAGGCGTTGCCGGCGACAGGCCGGAAGAAGAAGGCGTGATGAACGGCCGCGGGCGGCGCGCGGCTGCGGAGATCCATCGATGAGCGTGAAGCAGCAGGCGCCGGAGCGAGCGCTGGCGGTGTACCCGGACGCGGCCGAGCGGGCCCGGCGACTGACCAGTGAGGGCCCGCTGGTGGTGAAGGTGGGGGGGTCGATTCAGGATGTGCCGGCGCAGATGGCGCAGGTGATGGGTGACGCTGCGGCGCTGGCGGCGATGGGCGTGGCGGTGGTGGTGGTGCACGGGGGCGGCAAGGCGATCTCGGCGGCGATGGCCTCGGCGGGTCTGGCCCCGCGGTTCATCGCCGGCCAGCGGTACACCGATGAGGCGACGCTGGCGATCGCCGAGAAGGTGCTGGCGCAGACGGTGAATGCCGAACTGTGCGCGATGCTCAGCGCCGGCGGGGCGAGGCCTGCCCCGCTGCACTCGCTGGGCGAGTGCGTGCTGGCGGCGCGGCGGCGGACGGCCGAGCCGGACCTGGGGCTGGTGGGCGAGGTGACGGCGGTGCGGGCGGAACGCGTTCGGGCGATTCTGGTCGAGGGGCGGGTGCCGGTGATTGGGCCGATCGCGCTGGATGAGCGCGAAGCGAGCGGCGGGCGGCGGCTGAACATCAACGCGGATCTGGCCGGCGGGGCGGTGGCCAGGGCGCTGGCGCCGTCGCGGTTTGTGCTGGTGTCGGACACCGCGGGCGTGCGATCGGACCCGAAGGACCCGGCAACGCGGCTGGAGCGGCTGAACGAGGCCGACGTGGAGCGGCTGCGGGCCTCGGGCGCGGTGGACGGGGGCATGCTGCCCAAGTTGCACGCGTGCTTTGAGGCGATGGGAGAGGGACAGGCTTCCGGCGGGCAGCGGGGCGTGCCGATTGTCGATGGACGCACCGCCGGGGCGCTGCTGCGGGCGGCGCTGGCGACAGTCGGCGAGCCGATCGACGGCACGTGGGTGACGCTGTAAAGGCCGCCGGCAGCGGGCGGTCGGCCGGAGGTCGCCGGACCGGGCGGGTTGCGGCCGATCACACTGGAAGCCGACGGGTTTCGGGGCGGCCTGCCGATTGCATCCGGACGGCGGGCCGCGTTCAGGCCTGGCCTCGTGCGGGGTCCTTGCCCTGCTCGATGGCGCGGATTTCTTCCAGACGGCGGGCGTGCCGGCCGCCCTGGAAGGGCGTGCCCAGCCAGGCTTCGACGATCTTCTCGATCAGCCGCTGGCCGAGCAGGTCGGCCGAGAGGCAGAGCACGTTGGCGTCGTTGTGGGTGCGGCTGATCTCGGCGGTCAGTTCATCGTGCACCACGGCGGCGCGAACGCCGTGGACCTTGTTGGCGGCGATGCACATGCCGATGCCGGTGCCGCAGATGAGCACGCCGCGGTCGACCTGGTGGTTGGCGACGGCCGTGCCGACGGCGTGCGCGGAGATGGGGTAGTCGATGGTGTCGGTGGTCAGGTTGCTGAGCACCGACACTTCGTGCCCCAGCGCCGCGAGGCGCTCGATGAGTTGCTTGGCGGCGGCAGCGCCGCGGTGGTCCGCACCCAGTCCGATCTTCATGTCACTGCCACTCCTTGAAGCGTTGCCGGATGCTCTGCGCCAGCGAGGCCGCCGTCGCGTCGTAGACCGATTGCGAACCGCCGATGGGGTCCTCCACGTCCGTCCCCGCCGGGTCGAGCAGGCGGGCCTTGCCCCGGGCGGAGGGGAAGCGGTCCAGCAGGGTCGCCAGGTGCGAGCGGGTCATGGCGTAGATGACATCCGCCTCGTCGATCAGGTGCTCGGTCACCGGGGTGCTGCCCCGCAGTTCCGCAGCGCTCACGCCCATCTTCTCCAGCGTGCGGACGGCCTCGGGCGTGGTGGGTTGGCCCCGGCCGGCGGCGACGCCGGCGGAACGCACGATGGTGGGGATGGTCGGCCGCTCGCCCACCGTGTGACGCGCGATGGCCTCGGCCATCGGGCTGCGGCAGGTGTTGCCGGTGCACACGAACAGCACGGTGCAGCTGCCCGCCCGCGCGATGCGTTCGGCGCTCAGCGGCCCGGCACGCTCAAGCCGCCAGCCGCCGGCGGCCAGCAGGCGGATCGCGGTGCTGGGTTCGCCATGGCGGGCCCGGCCCCCGTCCACGGCGGTTTCGGCGGTGATGCCCGCTTCGGCCAGGCGTGCCGCGGCGGCGGCGCGGTCGCTCGCCCAGCCCTGCTGGCCGGCAAGACGGATGCCCCGCGCGACCAGTACGCCGGCGTTCGCCGGGTCCGCGGTGGTCCAGACCGCGGCGGAGAGGTGCTGCGCCAACGGGTGATCGGGCACGCGAACAAGCGCCACGCCGGCGACGCCGGCCTCGCATCGCACGCACAGCCGGGCCAGGGCCGGGTGCTGGGAAGTGAGGCGGGCCAGCCCGGCCTGATCCAGATCGACCGCGAGTGAAAGCGGGCCGGGCATCAGGCGGCCGAGCAGACGCAGATGCACCGGCTGGTGGATGCCCAGCGTGGCGATGACCGTTGGCACATCGGGGGCGTGCCAGACCACGCCAGCGGCGATGTCTTCACCGAGAAGGCGGAGGGCGTCGGCCAGATGCTGCTCAACCGGGCCCGGGGTGGGGCCGTGGGCGACCGCCGCGAGGCCGTAGACAGTTTCGGTGGAGAGGATGGCCAGTCGGCCGGCACGCAGGGCGGCCAGGCCGGGTTCGGGCAGGAAGCGGTCCTGACTTCCGGCCAGCGCAGCCCCTGAGCCGTCCGCGTCGGCGGCGGTTGGGTGCAGTCGCAGGATGACTCCCGAAGGCGGGCGAGTGGGGGAGGCCATCAGCGGTGATCGTTGACCGGTGGAATCGAGCGGGCGGCGGACTGAGGGGATGGAACTGGGCAGGGCGAGCTGTATATACGAAGTTCGTGCGGGGGGACGGATGGCGAATATGGCCGTGGTCGGCATACGGAGAAAGACCGACCAAAGAACGAACGGGATAACAAAGGATCCCCCGCCCGCTGCCAAGGGCGGGGTTACACTGGTCTCGGCAGTGTTCTGGTTCCGCTTCCGTTGGGGCGGCTGCATCCCCTGAGCCGGTCAAGTCGAACAGACTGGCGACGTGAGCGGTGTCATCCGCCCCGGTTCGTCGCCTGCCCACGGCGTCGATGCCGGCACGTCACCGGGTTGCCCACCTCTGAGGCCATCGGTGTGCCGGCAGCAAACGCAGCAGAGGGGGCGGGCGGCATCGGCCGGGAGGCCGGGGCACGCAGCGGGCCAGTGGGCTGGCCGGGGAGAGCTCGCCAGTCGTCAGGCCAGCTGTGCCGGACGTTCGATGATGGACCATGCAGTCAGGACTTCGCCGATGAACGCCACCAACTCTCACCGTCCGATCGTCAGCACCCGAGGCTTCTCGCTGATGGAGTTGCTGACGGTGCTGTTCATCATCGTGCTGGTGATGGGGATTCTGCTGCCGGTGCTGGGCTCGGCCCGCAACTCGGCCCGCAAGGCGGCGACGCAGAGCCGGATGTCGGACGTGGACCGGGCGGCGGGCCAGTTTGTGCTGGACAACCGCGACCGGCTGCCGGGGTACTTCTCGGTGTCGGACATGGGCAGCAGTGACAACGGGCAGCGGGGCTTCTCGGCGATGCAGAACATTCTGCTGGACCTGGCCGGCGGTCTGACGCAGGCAGCGGCGGGCGGTTCGGACAGCCCGATTCTCGGCAACGTCGGCCCGCTGAGTTCGGCGGCCGGGCAGGTGAACGTGGACATCACCAAGATCGGCGCCGGAGCGGCAACGCCCAACGCCGGGCGGGCGGGCGCGTATCTGCGGATGGGCGGCGATGCGCTGGTGCCGCAGGACCGGCCGGGCCAGACGCTGGGCTCAGCTCAGGACGTGCACCGCCGGATGCCGACGCTGGTGGACACCTGGGGCAACCCGATTCTGGCCTGGGTGGAGGACCCGCGGGCGCCGAAGGTGACGGGCAACGCCCGTGCAACCTATGCGAACGCGTTTGCGCAGGTGAACTCGACCAACCCGGCCCGCTTCTACTGGAACGCCAACGCGGCCCATCTGTCGGCCAACCTGCTGGGGCGGGCGGGCACCAACCAGAACGTGGGCGGGGTGCGGTCCAGCCTGATTGGCGGCGGTCGATCGGACGCGCAGATTCAGGGCAACCTGGCGGCCCTGCTGGGCAGCCCGGCCTTTCCGGTGCCCAGCATCACTCCGCCGATTCCCGGACAATCGCGGGGACGCGTGGTGCTTCATTCGGCCGGGCAGGACGGCTTCTACCTCGGCAGCGATGATCGAGGCGGCAAGCTGGCGGCTTCAACCGGCAGCGTGGTGCAGTACTCCAGCAGCGGCGGCATCGACGCGCTGCAGGACTTTGACGATGTGGTGATCGGCGGCGGCAACTGACCGGGGCGGGGGTGGGAGCAGGGGGGGGGGCGGGGGCGGCGGTTTGGGGCAGCGCGGGCCGCCGGGGGGCCATAGGATGACAAGTTCTCGGGGCCGATGTGGTTTCGCCCGAGCGTGTGACGATTGGTATGGCGCGTCGTGGAGCATGCCGGCCACGTAAAAAGCATGCAAAAATTAGCTGCCAATGACAGCTACGCTCTCGCGGCCTAATAAAGGCTGCATGTCCCGCACACGATGCCCTGTAGTGGGCGGGACATAAACACAGGGCTGGCCTGCCGGCGGCGGACCCGGGGAAGCAGGCGAGAACCCACTGGGTCCTGGGGTTGAACGCAGCCTGCTGGTGGGCGGCGTCAACCCGAGATCAAATCACCGGATACACGCGTAGAGGTGCCAGTCCGACCGTCTCGACACGGGGGTTCGATTCCCCCCGGCTCCATTTCTGTTTGGGATTCGTGCTGCCCCTGTAAGGGGCCGCACACCCCCGCAAACCTCAGCACAGCCGACACTTGCAGCAGGCGACACCGAACGGGCCGTTTGGTGGGCTTGCGGTGCCTTGCTGGCCCGTTCTGACGGGTGCTGCGCCGCATTTTGCGCCGCCTGTCCGCTGACCCGCTGGAACAGTTCATCGGGCACCACGTTCGCATAGTGCCGGCCGCTGACGGTCAGGCTGTGGCCGATCCACTTGCTGACCGCAAACTGGGGGTGGACGGTCGCCCACCGCACTTCGCAGGACCGGCGCAGCGTCTGCCACAGATCCGCCCACGGCTCCAGCCCCGCCCGCCGGATGATGTTCGCCAGCGTCCGCCGCCGGCCCCCGCGTCCGGTCAGGTTCACCACGCTGACAGCCCCTTCCGGGGCCGCGTCGTACTGGGCTTGCAGCAGCGCCGCCAGCGCCGGCTCAATCGGCACCAGCCGCTCAGCGTGTCCGGGGTGGCGCTCGGTCTTGGGGCTGCGGACCCGCAGACGGCCGGCGGCGAAGTCCACGTCCTGCCACCGCAGCAGCGAAGTCTCGGACGGATGCCGCAGCCCCGCCCACCCGGCCAGGCCGATGATGCACTTCCACTCCAGCGACGGGGCCGCGTCGATCACCTTGGCGAGTTCCTCGGCGCTGACGATCCGCCCGCTGCGGTGGGAAGTCACGCCCCCCTTCAGCGCCGCGAACGGGTTGGCCGTGATGATGCCCCGCCGCACCGCTTCGCCGATCAGGGTCTTGGCGTTGCCGACGTGGGTCTTGACCGTCGCCATCGACAGCCCCGCCCGCGTCAGTTCCGCCCGCCAGTGGGCTGCATCCGCCGGCGTGATGGTGTGCAGCACGCGCCCATCCCCCAGCGTGCTGATCAGTTTGTCCGCCGTCTGCTGAAGTCGCCGCAGGCTCTCCGCCTTCAGATCCGCCTTGCGTTCCTCCAACACCAGCCGCAGCAGCCCGCCCAGCGTGCCCGTCGCCCGGGGCAGGCACAGCCCGTAGTCCGACAGCCGGCCGTGCAGATCGTCGCTGATCCCGGTCAGCCAGGTGATGGTGCGGGCATCGACCGGATGCCGGGTCTGCTTGGCCCGCATCAGTTCCTCGATGTGCCGGGCCACGTCTTCGGCGTGTCGCTGGCTCACCCGCCCCAGCCGCATCACCCGCCGGCTTTCGCCGTCCACCCACAGCACCCGAAACAGTCCGCCGTCATTGCTGACACTCGCCATACTGCATCCCTTCAGGGGGTTGATCGGACCCGCAGCAAGACCATACCACATTCGCCGGGTGATTGCCAACGGGGGCCGCCCGGTTCCGGCCCCAAAGACGTTCATCAGGCACCCCAAAGACGCTCACCCGTGCGGAGATGAGCGCCTTTGGGTGTGCCGCTGTGGAAACTGCCCATTTCCCGCACGGTTCACCCAAAGGCACTCAGGGCTCAGGGGCTTGAGCGTCTTTGGGGCTGGGCTGCCCGTCGCCGCCGGCGGGGCCGGGGAGGAACATCACCCAGCCCCCCTGATCCCCCCAACCTTGCTTGGCCCGCTGCACCCGCAGCGCCTTGCGGGCACGGCCCAGGGTCGCTATCGAGAATCCCGCCGCTTGGGCTTCCGCCTGCACCGCCTTGCTGGGGCGGGCACCCATGCTCAGGTAGTCCCGCAGCCAGGTCATGCACTCGCCCAGTTCGCCGTCGTCCTGTCCGCCGGCCAGGGCAGCAGCATGGTCGTCGGCGGTGCCGTCGATCCGCTCACCCCATCGGACCCGGGGCACGTCCGGCCCCTCGATGGTGAAGTTCATGCCGCCCACGTCCTTGGCGATGTTCGCCTTCAGCGGCAGCATGACCCGCACGTCCCGATTCTGCGGATCACGGGCGACAGTCCAGCCCACCCGGGCAGCGGCGATCAGCGCCCCGCTGCCGGCCACCCGGTACATGGCCCGGCTCTGGCCGGTCGCCTTGGCGACGTGGGCGACGATGACGACCGCCAGGTTCAGGCGCTGGGCAAGGGCCGCCAGCGGGGTGGTGATGGCCCGCACGTCCCCCGCCTGATTCTGATCCCCCGGCAGCATGGCGCTGACAGGATCGGCGATGATCAGTTGGCAGTCGGGCGTGCGGTCTACCGCTTCGCCGATCCGGTCCAAGTGTTCCAGCGTGACGGCGCGGACGGGTGCGCCTTCGGTCAGCCGCTGCCCCTCGATGGCACTGATCATGCGGCGATCCGCTCCGGCCGCATCCAGGCGGGGGACAACCGTGTCGGCCAGATCATCCTCCACGCTCAGCAGCACCACGCCCCCGGGCGGGCGGGGGGTGTGCGTGGGGTCGTCGGGCCAGGCGGCCCCGGTGCTGACCCGGGCGGCCAGATCCAGCGTCAGCAGGCTCTTGCCTTCGCCGGGGTCGCCGGCGATGACGGTCAGTTTGCCGCAGGGGATCCGACCGGGCCACAGCCAGCGGATCGGCTGCGGGGTCACGTCAGCGAGATTGGTCAGCACCAGACCGGCCGGGGCGTTGGCGTTGGCGAGTTCCGCCGGCGTGGGCTGCCGGCTGCCGGCCAGCGGGTCAGCCACCCATGCGGGATCGGGCGTGGTCCATTCGGGTTTGGTGGGCATTATGGTGCCCCCATCGCAAAGAATGCGGAGATGGCTTGCCGCTCGACCCGCTTTCGCCAGGCGAGTTCATCGTCGATCAGCCGCAGCAGTTCGGGGTCGGTGGTGGTGTCGGCCAGATTCCTGATCTTGTAAGTTGCGGTCTGGCCGAGTTTGGCGCGGGTGCGCGTCTCCCAGTCAGCCGACCAAATATCACCAAGTCCGAATCGCTTGCCCCATCCGCAGCCGCCCGCTGCGGTGGGGTGTTGAGGGTTGGAGTTCATCACGCGCCCCCCTTCGTCTGCGTGCTGGCCGCCACCAGCGCCGCGATGGCATCGACGGGGATCAGCACTCGGCTGACGTTGGGCAGCCGCACAGTGGGCAGCAGCCCACGCTGACGCAGCGAGAAGACCGTGCGGGGGCTGACCCCCAGTATCTTGGCCGTCTGCCGTTCGCTGACGGTCATTTGCAGCGGGGGAGCGCCGGGGGTGTTGGGCAGTTCAGCCACGGGTCACCCCCTTCTTGCTGCGGCGCTGCCGCCGGCGAATGGATTGGACTTTGCGTGCCGCTCGGGCGAGCGCGGCAAGTGCTCGGGCTTCCGCCTTGGAAATGGGAGGCTTCATACCCCTAGGGCCAAACCGGGGTTCTCCGGCGCGGCCGCACCCCCTGACGGCACCCGTAGATGCGGGTTTGCCGCTTGGGAAACAGGCCAAAACAATCTAGCAGAATCGCTGATCGACCCCCTATTCCCGACCCCCGGCACCCCGGATCAGCCGCCCCAATGCAAAGCAGCGGAGCAGCGGTCACGCCCG